>CAZNDJ010000267.1:0-1506 GCA_964571705.1 uncultured Chitinophagaceae bacterium | reverse complement strand
CTGCTGGCGCGGCTGGACCTGCTGTGTCGCTGGGCGCTCTATCTGGCGCTGCTGCTCAGGGCGCTGCAGTTGCTGGGGAGTAGGCCGCTCGGTAGGGCGCTGCTGAGGGCGCTCCATCTGGCGCTCAGGGCGCTGTACGGGCTGATCCTGTGGCCGCTGCTGAGGTGCCGGGCGCTCCATCTGGCGGTCAGGGCGCTGCTGCGGAGCGGGACGCTCTACAGGTCGATCCTGAGGGAGGTCGGCAGGGCGTGCAGGCTGCTCCTGCGGGCGGCTGGCCGGCTCGCGTGTCCGCGGTATAGACTGATATGGATTAGACGGATTGTTAGGATTATTGTGTCCAGCTGGTGGCGGGATCGTATTCTTCTGCTGGTCCAGGCCATTCTGGCGTATGATGCCGCGTACTGCGGTAGCGTTCACAGCCTTCACCTCAGTCGGTGCCACTACTTTGACCGGAGCTGCCTTGCCCGCGTTTGTATTGGCCAGATTAGGGCGGTACAGGTTCAGCCTGTCACCTGCCTGGCTAGGGCTGTTTGGTGTTGGCTTGCTGATATCGGTCACCGTCATTGTATTCACCCTGTGTCCGGTCGCACGCTCTACATTATTGATAGTAGGGCCTGCATTAAAGGTCACGTTGTTGTACACATTCGTGTTATTGATCACCGTGATGTTGGTCACGTTGTTATTGATGATCGTGGTATTGGTATTGTGATCCACTATATAGTTGTGCACGTCATGGTCTACTATATGGTTTTGCGGGCAGAAGTTCCAGTAGTCTGCCACCGGCCTGTAGCCAGCGTAGTAGTTCACATTAGGGCTGATAGGTGCCCAGCCGTAGTAGTTGCCATAGCTACCCCAGGTCACCCATGCCGGTGCCCAGGTATTGCCCGGCATCCACATCCAGCCATAGCCCGGCTCAAAAAACCAACGGCCATAATGGAATGGCGCCCAGCCCCAGCGGTAGCCGGAGACCCAGGTAGCGCCATACTGCGTGTACTCCCAGTGGCCATTGGTAGCGTAGGGGCGGAAGCCAGGACCCTGCGCTGGTACCCATACATAGCCATAGCTACCATAGTTCATCCATGAGCCATACGGAGCCAGCTCATCGTAGAAGGTCTGGTAAGATGGCTGAGAATAGTCTACCCGCTGCTGATGCGTAGCATAGTACTGGTCATCTTCATAGTATTGATCATTGTATGCCTGGGAGCCGCTGTAGGTCTGTGCGGGCTGGCTGTACTGATCGGGAGCTACATACTCCTGCTGGCTGGTGCTGGCAGGGGGAGGTGTCTGTACCGGCGCTGCAGTATAGTCAGATGGAGATGCTACATACGGTTTGTCATCTGCCGCAGGGGTGCTAGCCACTGGCGTGGGACTACTCGTGACGGTAGAGCTATAGTGCTTTGTTTTGCACGCGGCCAGCACAGCGGCCAGGGTCAGTGCGATGAAAATACTTTTCTTCATGGTGATTGGATGAATACGTGTAAAGATATTAAAATCAAGTATGCGCAG
>CAZNDJ010000266.1:0-1510 GCA_964571705.1 uncultured Chitinophagaceae bacterium | reverse complement strand
GATATACTTCCATGCTTTATCCTCTATCTCATCTGTGAGCTGCTCTACAAAGTAGGAACCTGCCAGCGGGTCTACGCTATCTACTGCACCACTCTCGTAGCCTATGATCTGCTGTGTGCGCAGGGCCAGCTTGGCAGCCTGCTCTGTAGGGAGGGATAGCGCCTCATCGTAGCCATTGGTATGCAGCGACTGTGTGCCTCCGAGTACTGCCGCCATGGCTTGCAGTGTTACGCGGGTCACATTGTTTAGCGGCTGCTGTGCGGTGAGTGTAGAGCCACCTGTCTGCGTGTGGAAGCGCAGCATCTGAGCGCGGGCATCTGTAGCGCCCAGCTCCTGTGTGATACGCGCCCACATGCGCCGCGCGGCGCGGAACTTGGCTATCTCTTCAAAGAAGTTATTGTGTGCATTGAAGAAGAATGACAGGCGCTGGCCAAATTTATTGATGTCCAACCCCTGGCTCATAGCAGCCTGGCAGTAGGCTTTGCCATTGGCCAGTGTGAAGGCCAGCTCCTGTGCAGCCGTGCTGCCTGCCTCGCGGATATGGTAGCCGGAGATGGAGATCGTGTTCCACTTAGGTACATCCGTATTGCAGTAGGCGAATATGTCTGTGATGATACGCATAGATGGCTTGGGCGGATAGATATAGGTGCCGCGTGCCGCGTATTCTTTCAGGATGTCATTCTGTATGGTGCCGGTCAGCTTTTTGAGATCAGTGCCTTGCTGTTTGGCCAACGCTACATAGAGGGAGAGCAGGATGTAGCCGGTAGCATTGATGGTCATAGAGGTAGAGACATCTTCCAGCCGGATACCTGAGAAGAGCGTCTGCATATCCTCCAGTGAGTCGATGGCCACGCCTACCTTGCCCACCTCGCCCTCTGCCAGTGCGTGGTCAGAGTCATAGCCTATCTGCGTAGGCAGGTCAAAGGCCACAGAGAGACCCATCACACCCTGAGACAGCAGGTAGTGGTAGCGCTTATTGCTCTCCTCTGCCGTGCTGAAGCCTGCATACTGGCGCATGGTCCAGAGCTTGCTGCGATACATCTCTGCATGTACCCCCCGTGTGAAGGGGAACTGCCCAGGCTCCTCTACGGAGCGATCTTTGGGTTCATATACACGCTGTATCTCTATGCCGGAGTCGGTGGTAAATTTGCTCATTCGTTAGTATTGAGTAGTGGGTATTGCGTAGTGAGGCAATACAACATGAGAGCGAAATTAATATTTCCGATGTGGTAAGGAATAGGTATAAACAAATAGGGACAGGTCGCGACCTGTCCCTATTCATCCATATGGGCCGATATGTTTACAGCAGTTCCCTCGCCTCATGCTTTAGAAACTCCAGCGCAGTCTGCGTAGGGAGCATCTGCCCGCTATTGGCTATAGACTCGAGTATGATGCGGGCTACCTGTGGGGCGGCAGTATCTGGTGATACCTGCTGGGCTATCATGCCGGTGGCTTTGATCAGTTCATCTTTGGCAGAGACGAGGAGGTTCCACGCGTCAGAGGAGATATA
>CAZNDJ010000265.1:1289-1530 GCA_964571705.1 uncultured Chitinophagaceae bacterium | reverse complement strand
AGGCCTGAGGTGATCTCGATATTGGTAGCATCCTGTATACCTGTGGTCACGTTCACCATCTTTGCAGTGCCATTATTGGCTACGAAGACCACTTCCTGTACCTTCTTCTTGTCTTTGGTGTCGCTACCTTCTGCATCATCATCGGCCTTGGCAGCTGCATGCGTACTGTCCTTCTTTTCACGTGTGGTCACAGACTGTATCGGCACGGTCAGGATGTTATCCTTGCTATTGGTGCGGATAT
>CAZNDJ010000265.1:0-1279 GCA_964571705.1 uncultured Chitinophagaceae bacterium | reverse complement strand
CTGTCATACACGGGCGGAAGGGATACTTCAGCCCATGTGCCGCATCTGCCAGCTGCTGGTAGCTGCCTTTCAGTAGTTTTACCTTCACAGAGAAGTTGATGGCCTGGGAGGTAGATACCACTGCCGTGGCTGTAGAGCTGGAGTAGGCTATCTCACTCACCACCCCGAGGAATTTTTTATTCTGATAGGCATCTACCTCTACAGAGGCAGTATCGCCCACCTTTACTTTCAGTACGTCGTTTTCACTCACATCTACCTCGGCCTGCATGCGCTCCAGGTCTGCTATGCGTATCAGCTCCGTACCAGCCATCTGCGCCGTACCCACCACGCGCTCTCCCAATTTCACACTGCAGAGGGATATGATGCCGCTCATAGGCGCGTAGATACGGGTCTTCACCAGATTGTCATTGGCCTGCTGGAGCTGGGCCTCGCTGCTGTTTACCGCATAGCGGGAGGCATTCAACTGCTCCTGGCTGGTAGCCAGCGCCGTCTCCGCATTCTTCAGGTTATTCAGCGCCATGTCAAAGTCCTGGTCCGAGATGATCTTCTCATCGTGCAGTTGCTTCTGCCTGTTGTAGGTGATCACCGCCTGGTCGTAGAGTATCTTGTTGTTCTTGGCCGTAGCCTCGGCAGCCATCCTGTTGGCACGTACCTGGCTCACACCTGCGCGGCTCTGGCTCACCACTGACTCATATATCACAGGGTTGATCTCCAGCAGCAGGTCGCCTTTCTTCACGCTATCGCCTTCCTTCACCACCAGCTTGATGATCTCGCCTGATACCTCAGAGCTGATCTTCACCTCGGTCTCGGAGTGTATCTTGCCGCTGGCGGTCACAGTCTCTATGATAGCGCGTTTTTGGGCCTTTTCCACAGCTACCTGCTCTCCTTCACCCTTGTGAAACATACCATTTTTGCCACCTAGCACAGCGGCGAGTATGACGATAGCTATGACGCCTGTTACGATCCAGATTATCTTCTTGTTCATTCGGGTTTTAGTTTAGCGTGATGGGTTTTCCTTCGTAAAAGTCGAGCACTTTCACACTGAATATATAATTGTACTTGGCCTGCACAGCGCTGCTCTGCGCACGTGCCAGATTAGATTTAGATATCTCCAGGTCATAGTTGGTAGCCAGGCCGGCGCTGTAGCGCTTGTTAGCCGTCTCAAAGGCTTTCTCAGATGCCTCCAGGGCGGGGCGAACACAACGGCATTCAGCTGTACACGCTGGGCCAGGGAGCCGGGTTGGAGAGCCAGCTAACGCGGCTTGTGGTTGTTGGGAAG
>CAZNDJ010000264.1:0-1550 GCA_964571705.1 uncultured Chitinophagaceae bacterium | reverse complement strand
CTACGATACCTGCCAGCGTGCCACCTGTGCCGGAGGCGGTGCAGATATAGTCGTAGTCCTCTTTGATCTCATTCAGCATCTCTATCACGCCGGGCAGGGCCAGTATATTGGTGCCGCCCTCCGGTATATGATAGTGGCGGCCCAGCTGTACGCGCAGGCTCTCCATGCTGTCAGGGGCGTCTTTCTGCCGGTATTGCGCGCGGTCCATCCAGAGGATGCGCATGCCATTGCGCGCAGCGGTGAGGAGCGTATCGGTAGGCGTATCTGTCGGCTCGCCGCGTATGATGCCTATGGTCTTAAATCCAAACTGCCGCCCCGCCGCCGCCGTAGCCGCGATATGATTGCTATACACCCCGCCAAAGGTCAGCAGGGTGTCATGGCCCTCCTGACGCGCCTCTACGAGGTTGTAGCGCAGCTTGCGCCACTTATTGCCCTGTATCTCGGGGTGGGTCAGGTCGTCGCGCTTCAGCCATAGCTCCACACCGCGCTCGGTGATGAATGGCTCGCGGATGAGCTGTAGTGGGGTAGGAGCGGGTAGGCCGGACATGAGTGCATAGGTAGGGATTTTTGAGATTTACAGAATTACTGATTTACAGATGTACGGATTGCAATGCATATTGACTCTCCAATGTACCCTGCAGTGAGGCGCAGAAGCCATAGCGCACTTGTATTGAAGTCTCCCTTTAGGGGATTCAGAGGGATGTATTACCGTTTGCTTCATTCTGTAAATCCGTAATTCCGTAAATCAGTAAATCTGCATTATCCTTGCTCTATGGACAAGAAGAAAGTACTCGTGGTCTACTACTCCCAGACGGGCCAGATGCGCGATATAGCGGATAGCTTTTGCCGGGCCTTTGAGGCGGATGATAGCTATACAGTAGACTATGAGCAGCTCAGGCTGGTAAATGAGTTTCCCTTTCCCTGGACTGCCTTTACTTTCTTCAATGCCTTTCCCGAAACTTTCAAGGAGCAGGCGCTGCCTTTGCAGTCTTTTTCTGATAAGATCAATGGCGACTATGACCTCATCGTGCTGGCCTACCAGCCGTGGTTCCTCACGCCGAGTCCGGCTATCTCGTCCTTTCTCCAGACGCCTGCGGCTAAAAAGCTTTTGACCAATAAGAAGGTCGTGACCCTGATAGGCTGCCGCAATATGTGGCTCGGTGCACAGGAGAAGGTCAAGAAACGCCTCGCCGCCTTTGGCGCAAAAGTGATAGGCAACGTAGCCCTGGTAGACAAAAGCCCTAACGTGGTGAGCGTGATCACCATCCTCCGCTGGCTACTCTGGGGTCGGAAAGAAAAGACCAACCTGCTACCTGCTGCTGGTGTATCTGAGGCTGATATAAGGCAATGTGAGATATATGGCAGGCTGACCAAGAGTGCGATAGAGCTAGGTGAAACTGATTCGTTACAAGATGGCTTGAATGCTCAGGGTGCTGTAGAGATCGTGCCCGAGCTGGTGCTGATGGAGCGCAGGGGCCAGCGCAGCTTCTCCATCTGGACAGGCTTTGTCTGAGCGAAACTAATTGGGTCCCTAATCCGCAACCTGAGCG
>CAZNDJ010000263.1:0-1565 GCA_964571705.1 uncultured Chitinophagaceae bacterium | reverse complement strand
CTTACGGTATGAAATAAGAGTAGGGGATTTGCGATTTAGTCCTATATTTCGGATGCAATGAAAAAGATCGAACTGGAGATCATAGCCCTCTCGCATAGCGTCACTCAGTCACACTCCTTTGCCGTAGTGCTGGGAGAGGTAGAGGGTACGCGCAGGCTGCCGATCGTGATAGGTGGATTTGAGGCCCAGGCCATAGCCGTAGCGCTGGATAATATGAAGCCATCCCGCCCGCTTACTCACGACCTGATGAAGACCGTCTGTGATACCTTCGGCCTGGAGCTGCAGTATATCTATATCAGCAAGCTGCTCGATGGCGTGTTCTACAGCAATCTGGTATTCAGCAATGCGATAGAGACCGTAGAGATAGACTCCCGTACATCCGATGCGCTGGCGCTCGCCGTGCGCTTTGAGTGCCCGATCTATGTCAATGAGGATATACTCGAAGAGGCCGGTGTAGAGGCCGATGCCACCATGGAGGCCGGAGGCGCGGTCTCTGAGGGCGACCTGGAGAAGCGCATAGAGGAGCTCACCTCTGTCTCGGCCCAGCCCGGTGCCAGTACCAATTTCTCAAACATGTCAGCAGACGAGCTCAACGAAGCCCTGCAGCATGCCATAGAGAATGAGGACTACGAGCGCGCCGCCCGTATCAGGGATGAGATGAATAAGAGGCAGTAGGTTCCTGGAATCTTTATACAAAATCAAAACGCCCCACAAAGTGAGGCGTCTCTGATTAATATTCTTCTTCGTTAAAGAAAAAGTCTTCTTTAGTAGGGTAGTCAGGCCATATATCTTCTATGCCCTCGTAGAGTTCTTCATCGTCGTCCAGTTCCTGCAGGTTCTCTATCACCTCTACAGGTGCACCGGAGCGGATAGAGAAATCTATCAGGTCGTCCTTGGTAGCTGGCCAGGGGGCCTCCTCCAGGTATGATGCTAATTCGAGTGTCCAAAACATATTTGCGGTTTCCTTTTAATTGTCGGCGAAAAAAACGCTTTTTTTCATATAAACAAATAGGGCCATCCTGATTACAAACATCCTATCCACGTCCTGACGGGTCAAAAGCCTCTAAAAACTACCCAACAGGCTGACTATAAGACGTAAAAAAGCCGCTCTTAGTGTAGGAGCGGCTTTATAAAGTATTGCAAAAGGTGCTTATTTCAGCTTGAAGGCTGCCTTTACCTTAGATACGTAGTCGAGTTTCTCCCAGGTGAAGAGCTCCACCTTTACCTTCTTCTTCTTGCCATCCGGCGCGGTGAAGGTCTTCTCTACCACCTCGTTCTTGCGACCCATGTGGCCATAGGCTGCAGTCTCAGAGTAGATAGGATTGCGCAGCTTCAGGCGCTGCTCTATAAAGTAAGGGCGCATGTCAAACACCTTCTCTACGATCTTGGCTATCTGGCCGTCGTTCAGGTTTACCTTGGCAGTGCCATAGGTATTGACAAAGATACCCATAGGCTGAGCCACACCGATAGCGTAGGATACCTGTACCAGCACCTCATCGCAGAGGCCGGCAGCTACCAGGTTCTTGGCTATGTGGCGGGTAGCGTATGCTGCAGAGCGGTCTACC
>CAZNDJ010000262.1:0-1571 GCA_964571705.1 uncultured Chitinophagaceae bacterium | reverse complement strand
TCAAACTGGCGCTTCTTATACCCCTCCGCCCCAAAGGCCTGCACAATCCTGAGCCCCGAGATGCTCTCCTCTACTATAGACATAAAGCGCCCTATCGTCTCCTGTATATTCTGCGACTGACGCTTGAGCGTCTTGCCTATGCTGCCTATCAGCAGCCCCACTACGCCTAGCATCACAAAGACAAAGAGCGTCAACTTGGCGCTCAGCATCAGCATCCAGGTCAGGGATAGGATAATATTCACCGGCTCACTGATGATCACCTCCAGCATGCTGAAGATCCAGCCGTCGATGGCGCGGATGTCATCCGTCATGCGCGTGATCAGGTCACCCTTGCGCTCCTGACTGTAGTAGCTCAGCGGCAGGCTCAGCAGTTTGCCAAAGACCTCATTGCGCAGGTCGCGCATCACACCCGTGCGGATGGGAGACAGTACCCGCAGCGCCAGGTAGCGGAAGAGGTTCTTCAGGAAAATGACCACGATGATCGCCACGCAGACCTCCAGCAGCGCCTGCGCCGGGCCATGTACACGCTTCTCTGTAGAGAGCACATACTTAATGTATTCCAGGATCGAGTTGGCGTTGGCCGTCAGCACAGGTTTCTCCGTCACATCCGGCACCTGGTTGAAGATCAGCTGCAGCAGCGGGATCACCATCACCACCGAGAAAAGCGAGAACACCGCCGTCAGCACGTTGAAAAAAAAGTTAAGCGCACCGAGGCCGGTATACGGCCTGAGATAGCTGACTATTCGCTTGAAATTTGACAAAGGCGTCGCCTCCTCCCCCATTGAGTTTTTTCCATTTAGGCGGGGCATTTGATTAAGAAATAGGAAGACAAATATAAAAGACTTTACTCCAAGAATGCTGAACACATCGAAACGCATGGATTCGATAATACAGTTGCACGCAGTCCCTTGCTTAACATCTTTTTACACCACCCCGTTTTGTTAAAACCTAAATTCGCTTTCCCAAAAGATACACGTACATGGAAGTAATCACATCGTCCCCATCATCTGTAGACATCGCGTCTCTGAATGATCGTATCAACCGCGAGAGCGCTTTTATTGACGTGCTCAATATGGAGCTCGGCAAGGTGGTCGTAGGCCAGAAGTACATGGTAGAGCGCCTGCTGCTCGCTGTTCTCTCCAATGGCCACATCCTCCTGGAGGGGGTGCCGGGCCTCGCCAAGACCCTCTCTATCAAGTCGCTCGCCTCTGCCGTACACGCGGGCTTCTCACGGATACAGTTCACGCCGGACCTGCTCCCTGCCGATCTGATCGGTACCATGATATACAACCCCAAGGACCACGAGTTTAGCGTGAAGAAGGGACCCGTGTTCTCCAACTTCATCCTGGCAGATGAGATCAACCGTGCCCCGGCCAAGGTGCAATCCGCACTGCTCGAGGCCATGCAGGAGCGCCAGGTCACCATCGGCGACCAGACTTTCAAGCTGGAGGAGCCGTTTCTCGTGCTCGCTACGCAGAACCCGATAGAGCAAGAGGGTACCTACCCGCTGCCGGAGGCACAGGTAGATCTCTTCATGCTGAAGGTGGTCGTGACCTACCCGAAAAAAGAAG
>CAZNDJ010000261.1:0-1634 GCA_964571705.1 uncultured Chitinophagaceae bacterium | reverse complement strand
CCATCCGGGTGTGGGGCAGTGAGGTGGTAGGCATCTGCCGTCAGAGCACCACCGGCCAGCTCGCAGTAGATCTTGGCACCGCGGGCCAGGGCATGGTCCAGAGACTCCAGTACCAGCGCACCGGCACCCTCACCGAGCACAAAGCCATCACGGTCCTTGTCATAAGGGCGGGAGGCGGTAGCCGGATCATCATTGCGCTCGCTCATGGCCTTCATAGAGCTGAAGCCACCGATACCGCTGTAGGTCACAGCAGCCTCAGAGCCACCGGCCACCATGATGTCAGCCTTATTGAGGCGGATAAAGTTGAATGCATCTATGAGAGAGATGGTAGATGAAGCACAGGCAGCTACAGCGGCATAGTTAGGGCCGCAGAGGCCGTACTTCATAGAGATATGCCCTGCGGCGATATCTGCTATCATCTTGGGGATAAAGAATGGATTGAACCGCGGTGTACCATCGCCCTTGGCAAAGGACGTCACCTCCTCCTCAAACACACTGAGCCCACCGATACCGGATGACCAGATCACGCCCGCGCGGTACTTGTCTATCTTCTCCAGGTCTATAGCGGCATCCGCCATGGCCTCGGCAGCAGCCACCATGGCATACTGGGAGAAGAGGTCCTGCCTCTTGGCCTCCTTGCGGTCCATGTGCTTGCTGATGTCAAAGCCCTTGAGCTGACAGGCAATTTTGGTTTTGAGCTTGGTGATGTCTAGATTGGTGATGGTAGCGCATCCGCTTACACCATTGACCAGTCCGTCCCAGTATGTCGGGACATCAAGGCCTATAGGAGTCAGGGCTCCGAGTCCAGTGACTACTACTCTCCTGAGCGTCATGTAAAGTGAGGTTTATTAAGCAGCAGCTGTCTTCTCCAGGTAGGCGATAGCCTGACCTACAGTAGTGATGGTCTCAGCCTGCTCATCAGGGATAGAGATATTAAACTCCTTCTCAAACTCCATGATCAGCTCTACTGTATCGAGGGAGTCAGCACCCAGATCTGTGGTAAAGCTGGCCTCGTTAGTGACCTGGCTTTCTTCTACACCCAGTTTATCTACGATTATCTTTTTTACCCTTTCAGCTATTGTTGCCATGTTTAGTTTGGTTAGATTTTGAGCAGCAAAAATACAATAAAACCCATATTAGACAAGTTAATTTTGAACTCCCTGATAGTCAGCTCGTTTTGGGGTATTTTGACCCCTTTTTTGCAGGGGCAAAGTGTCAGTCAACGGTGCATAGACTACAGTCAATGGATGTGCCACTATATGATTGATATCAGGCCACGGTCCACGGTCAGCGATGGACTATTATGCTGGCCATCCTTATTGACGATGGGGCGCGGACCGTCGGCGATTAACGCTATCTTAGCGGCATGGCTGCAGACAGGAAGATCACATCAGAGCCGGACCGCCACTTCAAGCTCATAGGGATAGCCACCCCTGAGCGGGACTATCGCCTGTGCTATATGCTGAGCGAGGCGCTGGACTGGGAGATCACCCGCCTGCCCAATCATGAAGTAGAGCTCAAAGAACGCTCGCTGAAAATGTCGCTCAGTGTATTCAAGGCCGTCCACCATCTGACCAACACCAGCTTTCTGCTCTTCGCCAATAAGAATATGGGTGAGCTGCTGCTGCCCGAGG
>CAZNDJ010000260.1:0-1666 GCA_964571705.1 uncultured Chitinophagaceae bacterium | reverse complement strand
GTATCTATATTCTTTGCAAACAGCAGGTTGTGAAAATGCTCGCATAGCCCGAGTACGAAGTCATCTCCCTCAAAGCCCCTCTTCAATACTTCTGAGAAGTAGCCCATCAGCGCATTCATATCCTCTGTGAGCAGCGCATCGGTGACTTTAAAGAAGTAGTCGTAGTCCAGTACGTTCAGGTTCTTCAGCACAGACTCATAGGTCAGCTTGCCTCCGGCGAAACTGCTGAGCCTGTCAAACATAGACAGTGCATCACGCATACCGCCATCGCACTTCTGCGCGATGATGTGCAGCGCATCGTCTTCTGCCTCTATCCCCTCCAGCTGGCAGATATGGCGCAGGTGGCCCACGATGGTATCTATAGAGATACGGCGGAAGTCAAATATCTGGCAGCGCGACAGGATGGTCGGCAGGATCTTGTGCTTCTCCGTCGTAGCGAGTATGAACTTGCAATAAGATGGTGGCTCCTCCAGCGTCTTCAGAAACGCGTTGAACGCTCCCTGGCTCAGCATGTGGACCTCATCTATGATATAGATCTTGTATTTGCCCGCCTGTGGCGCAAAGCGCACCTGCTCTACCAGCTGGCGGATATCCTCCACCGAGTTGTTAGACGCAGCATCCAGCTCGTGTATGTTGAAAGAACTATTCTGATTGAATGACTTGCAGCTCTGGCACTCATTGCAGGCCTCGATATCAGGGGTGATATTCTCACAGTTGATCGTCTTAGCCAGGATACGGGCGGCAGTCGTCTTGCCCACTCCACGCGGACCACAGAAGAGGAAAGAATGCGCGAGCTGGCCCGTACGGATGGCATTCTGGAGGGTAGAGGAGATATGCTCCTGACCCACCATGTCCTTAAACCGTGCCGGACGGTACTTGCGCGCTGAAACAATATACTCTGCCATCTGGCCGTGAAAATAGAAAAAAAGCGATGCGGTCCTAGCCGAAAGATGTTCACCGGTCACGGACATCATAGGGTAAACCTAAAAAACACAAAAGATCAGCAGCATTGTCCCTCAAAGGCATGATTTTAATACCCAGAATTGGGTATATACATTTCTATTCGTCTATATTTTTTGACTACTCACGGGAAAATCAACCCATTACACAAATTTAATATTGTGAAACCTGTACCTTAGCAATCCTAAAACTTTTGATCCAATGGCCAAGATAACCCTGACCGCCGAAGAAGAGATAATGTACCTGGAGCGCCTTGAGCAGATACAGGAGCTGATGCCTGACCTCGAGATAGAGGTCGTGACCCGCCCTATCCTCCTGCGCACCGCTATCACCAGCAATCTGGGCGAATCCTTCCGCCAGTTTCTCAAAGGCACCACCACTACCCTCTCCGGCACAGACTACAAGGCTCAGGCCTGAATATTCGCCCGCAGCCAGGTACGCGGGTATTGATTTTCAGTAATTTACACGTCTTTTTTGACTGAAATGTACGCTATCACTACATTTTAGCAGTCATATTATTGAAAATGTAGAGAAATAGCCTATCTTCGCAGTCCAATTTTTTTAATCACAAAAAAGCAGACAAACATGCTAGGACAGTACGAAACTACTTTCATCCTGACCCCGGTGTTGTCAGAAGACGACGCCAAAAAGGCGATCAGCAACTTTGTTGATCTCCTGAAAAACCAAGGGGCAGAGATCATCCACC
>CAZNDJ010000259.1:0-1719 GCA_964571705.1 uncultured Chitinophagaceae bacterium | reverse complement strand
ATGAGTTTGCTGTCATTCTCGACCATGTCTGAGAGGACCTCAGCCAGTTGCTCTGCCTTCTTCTCATTAGCCGGGGTCAGCTTGTAGTAGGCCTTGTAGGTGCCGGCAGCAGAGTTAGACCCCATGCCACCTGATACAGATGGATGAAACTCGTCCAGGTACCACTCCAGCAGGGCCTCCCAGCCGGAGCCATTCATAGATACACCGCCATTCACGGTTTTGATCTTATCTCCGAGTGCTGCTATCTTGTCGCTCTTGATATCAAAGCGTACGGATACGCTGCCCTCCTTTTCATTTTTGATAAACTGGATGTAATCTTTCATGCTATTGAGATTTTAGGGTGGATCTACTTTTGTGTCAAAGAATCCAGCAGATGCAGTTCATTTTTTTTGAGGTTAGTCACTACATATACATACGACAAGTTACTCATATTAGTAGACAATGCTACGTCAATGTCCAGAAAGTTTTCTTCCGGCTCGGCATTGAAGTGCTTCACCGTGCCCACCATCACATTCTCCGGGAAAAGCTCTGAATAGCCGCTGGTCACGAGCGTATCTCCTACCTTGATCTTGACGTGCTTAGGTATTTCTTTGACCTTGGCCACAGTCGTATTGGTACCCTCCCAGGAGAGCGGGCCGAAGTAGTTGGACCCCTTCAGCTTGACACTTACCTGAAACTTCTTATTGAGCAGTGACATGACGGCGGCATAGTTGTCGCTCACATTGACCACCTGGCCTACCACACCGGAGGGGTCTATGACGCCCATTTGTGGCGTGATGCCCTGCAGGCGGCCACGGTTGATATAGATATAGTTTGAGGACTGATTGACAGAGTTGCGGATCACCTTGGCTGTGGTGTAGGTGTACACCTGCTCGATCCTCTTGGGCAGCGTATCGGTACGGCTGAGGCTATCTACCGTATTGTCACTGCGGGATGGCATGAGCTGCGCACGCAGGGAGGCATTCTCGCGACTGAGCGAATCTGCATAGCGCCTGAGGTAGAGGTAGTCTGTGACCCCTGCGTAGGACTGGTAGAGCCTGCCACTGGCCTCGTTGGACATATTGACCATAGAGGCGCGGTTAAACTGATTATTCTGATAGATGAGATAAAAGCAAAAGCCCTCCAATAACAGGAAGAAGAAAAACAGGTGGTACCTGATGAGGAATCGTATGAGATTATACATGCCTTATGCTACCACTAATTTGCAAAAATATGCCCGCAAAATCATCCTCACGTTGCTTCTTCTTTAGTGGCCTGACCGGATAGCCGGTGCAGCATGTTAGTCCATCAGGAAGGTAAAAGAGTCTATCTTTTTCAGCGCGATGCCTGTGCCACGCACTACGGCGCGCAGTGGATCCTCGGCTACATGTACAGATAGCTTGGTCTTCTGGCTCACACGCTTGTCCAGGCCGCGCAGGAGGGCGCCGCCACCGGTCAGGTAGAGGCCCGTCTTGAAGATATCTGCGGCGAGCTCCGGTGGAGTCGTCTCCAGCGCCTTGAGGATCGCTTCTTCTATCTTGGCTATTGACTTGTCCAGGGCGTGGGCTATCTCAGAGTAGGATACGATGATCTGCTTTGGGATACCGGTCATGAGGTCACGACCATTCACCGGGTAGTCATCCGGAGCGTTGTCTATATCTGTGAGGGCAGAGCCTACATTGATCTTGATATTCTCTGCGGTACGCTCACCTATGAGCATATTGTGCTGGCGGCGCATGT
>CAZNDJ010000258.1:0-1772 GCA_964571705.1 uncultured Chitinophagaceae bacterium | reverse complement strand
CAGCAGGTGCTTCTCCAGTATGTCCTTCTCAAAGGAAAATTTGCGTGGCAGCTCGCCTTCTTCCAGCTCTGCTGCCCTTCGGAAAAGATCTTTGCTTAATATATAAACACCACCATTGATCAGGCCCTCTGCGCGATGCTGCTTCTCCTGAAACTGGAGCACCCTGTTCTGATTGCCTATATCTACCGTACCATAGCGGTCAAAATCATACATGCGCTTTAGCGCGAGGGAGATGTCAGCATCATGGCGCTGATGAAACTGATAGAGTGTAGAGAGCTGGATGTCAAAGAAAGTATCACCATTCAGCACGATGGCATCTGTGTCTATGAGGTTCATGGCCTGCGCTATGCCACCGCCTGTACCCAGCGGCTCCTCCTCTACCGCATAGCGGATCCGGATCCGGTCATATACATCACCAAAGTAATCACGTATAGCCTCATGCTTGTAGCCCACAGACAGTACGACGTCCGTCACACCCTGGCGGTGCAGGTATAGAAATAAGTAGTGCAGGAAAGGCTTGCCATTCACCGGCGCCATAGGCTTGGGCAGGTCGCTTATCACGGAGCGCAGGCGTGTGCCTAGCCCTCCGGCCAGCACGATAGCCGGTATGCCGATGGGTGCTGCCATTTACATCATCATTTCCTCTACCAGCTGGCAGATGATATGGCCTATCATGATATGAGACTCCTGTATGCGTGGCGTATCCTTGCTCGGCACGTTGAATAGGTAGTCGCTGCAGTCCTTCATCTTGCCACCGGTCTCGCCGGTCAGTGATACGACTATCATACCCCTGCGGCGCGCCTCCTCCTCTGCCAGGATGATGTTCTTAGAGTTGCCCGAGGTAGAGAGGCCAAAGAGCACATCGCCCTTGCGGCCCTGCGCCTTTACCATACGCTCGTATATCTGGTCGTAGCTATAGTCATTGGCCACAGCTGTGAGGAACGATGTATTGACATGAAATGCCTCTGCCGGCAGTGGCTCACGGTCATGGTAGAAGCGGCCTGTGAACTCCGCCGCCAGGTGCTGCGCATCAGCCGCACTACCGCCATTACCACAAAAGTAAACGCGGCTGCCGTCTTTGAAGCGCTCTGCTACGAGCTCTGCTACCTGCTTTATCTTCTCTATCATCACAGCGTCACTCAGGATGCTCTTCTTCACATCTATAGAGGACTGAATGATGGATGCTATCTTGTCTGTCATGCTTCTTATTCGTCTATATTGGTTCTTCCTTACACGCGCTCTATGATCGTAGCCACACCCATGCCGCCACCTACGCAGAGGGTGATGAGGCCGGTATTCTTATTCCTGCGCTCCAACTCGTCCAGCACCGTGCCGAGCAGCATAGAACCGGTAGCACCCAGCGGGTGGCCCATGGCTATGGCGCCGCCATTCACGTTCAGTATCTCGTCATCTATATCCAGACTGCGTTGGAACTTCAGCACCGCCGAAGCAAATGCCTCATTCATCTCATAGATGTCGATGTCCTTTGCATTCATACCCGCCAGCTTCAGCGCTTTCTCAGCTGCATAGGATGGCCCGGTCAGCATGATGGTCGGCTCTGCAGATGTCACCGCGGCTGACACGATACGTTCACGCGGTTTCAGGCCGAGCTTCTCGCCTATCTCCTTGCTGCCTACCAGCGTGATGGCCGCACCATCTACGATGCCAGATGAGTTGCCCGGTGTATGTACGTGGTTGATCTTTTCTACTGAGGTATACTTCAGCTGCGCCACTGCGTCAAAGGCCATCTCGCCCATCATCTCAAAGGATGG
>CAZNDJ010000257.1:0-1774 GCA_964571705.1 uncultured Chitinophagaceae bacterium | reverse complement strand
TTCCCTTTCGGGAAAATCCAAATTCAATTTATATCCTGCCCAGCACCAGTGCCAGCTGTACCACCGGCAGGTATAGGAAGGATGTGTAAAGCACTTTTTTGGCAGAGGCATCGGTGCACTTTTGATAGTGCTCCAGCGCCAGCCAGAGAAATACAACACCAAACGCTGCGATCACACCAGCAGATACGATACCGATCCATCCCATGAAGTACGGGATCATAGATACGATAAGGAGGCCTGCACAATAGATCACAGAGTGTATAGCTGTCATGCGTGTTTTGCCAGAGGCAGATGGCATCATATTGATACCAGCATTCAGGTACTCGTCATAGCGGATCCATGCTATAGACCAGAAGTGTGGAAACTGCCACAGGAACTGGATAGCAAAGAGAGACAGCGCGACAAAATAGTCTATCTGGCCCTGGCCGCTGGCACATACGTAGCCGATCATAGGAGGCAGAGCACCCGGTATAGCGCCTACGAATACTGCTATAGAAGAAACCTTCTTGAGCGGAGTATAGATGAATGCATAAGACAGCAGGGATACGGCAGCCAGTACACCTGCAGTGAGGTTAAACTGGAAAGCTAGTATCAGGACGCCCACCACACCGAGTATGCCTGCAGAGAGCATAGCCTCTGCTACGGTCATAGTGCCCATAGGCAGCGGACGGCCCATAGTGCGCTCCATCAGCTTGTCAGAGTCTTTCTCTATGATCTCGTTCAGCACATTGGATGCGCAGGTGACCATGAGGCCGGCTACAAAGAACAGCCCAAAAGCAGCCCAGTGGATAGCGTGCAGATCAGCACCAAAGAGATAGCCCAATGCAGCAGAGATCCCTACGGTCATGCTGAGCCTTATCTTGGTCAGCGCCGCATAGTCCCTCAGCTTCTGCACGAGCAGGCTCGGTTGTCTGTCTATAGCTTCTACTTTTTGCACGATCGTTTATACTAACTCTATTACTTAATATTTCTTGATTAGGTATGCTCTACCTCACCTGGTGCCAGTGGCGTATCCTGAGAAATATATGGCTTGTCATTGACACTGTAGTCATATGGCCACCTGTGCACAGATGGTATCTCGCCAGCCCAGTTGCCGTGGATGCGCTCGATAGGTGCAGTCCACTCCAGCGTGGTACCTTCCCATGGATTGCCATAAGTGTGATCACCTTCTGTACGCTCTACGTCTACCTTGCGGCCCTTGAATATGCTGTAGAAGAAGTTTACCACAAAGATCAGCTGCGCGAGGAATACTACGATAGCTGCTACGGAGATAAACTGCGTCAGGAAGTTGAAGTTATTGAAGGTCTCAAAGTTTGCGAAAGTATAGTAACGACGAGGGAGACCAGTCATGAAGTGCATAGGGAAGAAGATAGCGTAGCCACCGATCAGGGTCACATAGAAGTGAATGTAACCGAGGGTATCATTCATAAAGCGACCATAAAAACGAGGGAACCAGTGGTAAACACCGGCAAACATACCGAAGAACGCAGCAACACCCATTACGATGTGGAAGTGAGCTACTACGAAGTATGTATCGTGGAGCTGGATATCTATCGGAGAGTTGCCCAGCATGAGACCAGTCAGACCACCAGAGATAAACATCGATACGAAACCGATAGCAAACATCATCGGCACAGAGAGGCGGAGGCTACCCTTCCAGATCGTACCGATCCAGTTGAATACCTTGATAGCAGATGGTACCGCGATGAGGAGGGTGAAGAGTACGAATACCGCAGCGAGGCTTGGATTGAGACCTGTCACGAACATCTGGTGT
>CAZNDJ010000256.1:0-1803 GCA_964571705.1 uncultured Chitinophagaceae bacterium | reverse complement strand
GCAAGAAAGCCTACGGCGAAGCCATGAACAAACTCTACGACGGCAAGGGCAACCTGGTACGCCGCGCGGAGAATATGAAAAAGCTCGGCGTGAAAGCTACCAAGCAGCTGCCACAAGGGCTGATAGATAGAGCGGTAGAGGAATAGGCGACATCTCCCAACCCTCTCCGAAGGAGAGGGCTTAACAGCCAGCGCAAAGATAGTAAGCCTATATAGTTCTCCTTTCTCCCTCTGAGAAAGGAGATGTCCGCCGCGGCGGATAGAGGGATCGGTGCTTTTTTGTGAATAAGTCCTCAGCAAAAAGACGCCCATTTTACACATCTTTGCACTACATATTTGAACCTCAAAGAGCCGCACATCTGCTGTTTATCGCCCTGCTCTCAGCCTGCATTTCTATGTGACCTATGTGTTCTATGTGGTTCAAATGTATTCTGTATTCATTCTGGAAATGTATCCTGTATTAAAGTCCCCTTTAGGGAGATTTAGAGGGTATGTATTCTGCATTCATTCTGTAAATTCTAAAATCCAGAAAATTCTGATTCAGGATTTGCATTCTGTACGTCATTCTGAGTCATTCAAAATATTCAGGAAATTCTGCTCCGTATTCTTTCACTTCAAAAATAAAAACACCTATGCCAGCACCTACTGCCAACACCAACGCCACCCACTGGACCCGCGAGAAAACGCTCCATTACCTCGACCAGATAGAAGCCATAGCTACAGATGAGTTCTCCGTCATCCACACCCTCACCCAGGCCCTCATGCGGCTCAAATGCTACAAGCAGCTCTGGAGCTACTGGAAGAAGAAATGGGAAAACGACGGCGACATCATGGACCGCATCTACTACATTGAGCAGATCTTTATCAATAAGCTCGAAGAAGGCGCACTATTCAAACGCCTCAACCCCAGCGCCTGCTACTTTATCCTCAGGCAAAACTACGGGTACAATACAAAGGGAGAAGCCGAGCTCCCCTCCCACCTCCGCGCCGAGTTTGAAGAGCCGCAGGACAAACCTCGCTCCGGTTCAAAAACAACGTCTGAACCAGAGGAAAAACAGTCAGTAACGATTGAGAAAGCTCCGGTTGCTAAGCCTATTACCAGTCTACCCACAATGATACCCTCTTTTTATAGTACGTCGCAGCAAAAAAACAACGGAAGTATCTCGGTAGACCCTTACAGCAGCCGTCCTGTCAAAACAGTTACAAGGTAAAAGGATACCAATAACCAGGACTTCTCATTATTGAGAAGTATGCCATCAGTCATCTGACGCTCCTTTCTCTCTGGCAGACCGAAAGAGAGCTGCTATCGTCATGACATTCAGGATCAGTACTCCTGTAAATATGACAGGAAAGCCATACATCATTCCGCTCATACCGCTGACACCTTTTATACCAGCCAGTGCGAGCGCCAGCAGTATATCTATCAACAGGACCTGCACGATAAGCAGAGAGATATAGCTCCGCCACCAGATCAGCAGGCAGCTGCCTATGGCGCAAACAGGAATTAAAAGGAAGAGCGAAAAAAGGTTAATAGCTGCAAAACCAGGCCTGGATGGCCAGCAGATCAATACGATGTCTTTGCCCGAAAGATGGCCATAAAAATCTACCCATGGCAGGAAGAAACCCGTCAGCGTGATGGCTAAACCAATTAATGCTAAAATCGTGCGTGTCTTCATGGTTGTAGCAATTAAAAACGGACCTCCCCGTCCAAAGGTATATATAGACAGATGTTGTGCCTTAGGGGTTTCCACAAAACTATGGCACGGGCTTTGAAAATCTATACTATTTTTAGCGCCTCTAAAAG
>CAZNDJ010000255.1:0-1816 GCA_964571705.1 uncultured Chitinophagaceae bacterium | reverse complement strand
ACCATTCACGCAGGCGGACAATGCAAGCACCTACCGCAATATGGCGGTATCTACCGTGGTCACGGCCAATGACAGGACGTCCTTTAGCAATACTACACCGCTCGCACCAGCATCACTCAGTGTCTCAGCGGCTCCTACGCACGGTACCGCTACTGTGCTCAATGACTCCACCATCCTCTACACACCTGCTGCGGGCTACACGGGTATTGACTTTTACACCTATACCGTCTGCAATGCCTGCGGCAACTGCGCGCAGGGCAATGTGACCATCAACGTAAGCATCTACTGCCCTGCTCCTATCGCCGTGAATGACAACTATACACTCTATAATGACAGAGCCACCACACTGGCTGTATCTGCCAACGATACCAATACTACCGGTGGGCCTCTCACAGTGAGCGTAGCTCGGCAGCCTGCCCATGGCACAGCCTCTGCCAGCAGTGGCAATGTGATCTATCAGGGTAATGGCACCTACACAGGCGCGGATACGATAGCCTACCTGGTGTGCGATACCTGCCCTGCAGCAGCATGCGATACGGGCTACGTGTATCTCACTCTAGTAGCCTGTGCCCATGTGGTGACCAATACTGACCGCGATACACTCATACAAGGTGCCACTGTCTCACTGGACCTCACGGCAAATGATCAGAACACCACCGGCTACGGCACCTCTACAGTGACGCTGGTGAGCGGCTCCCGACTCGGGGGTACTGTATCTCTCAGCGGTCATACACTCAGCTATCGCGGTAGCTCCAGCCTGTCAGGCCTGGACTCTATACGCTACCGGGTATGTACCGACTGCGGCTGCGACAGTGCCTTGGCTATTTTTACCGTGAATGCTGCACCATGTACACGGCCGACAGCTTTCGTAGATAATGAATATGCGGGCTACTCGCGCACCTGCACGAGCAGCTACGATGTGCTGAGCAATGACAACCTGCCTCCAGGTGGCGGCAATATCACTGTGACCATCGCTACCGCACCGACATTTGGTACGGCTACGGTGGTCAATAACCGTATCGTCTATACCTGCACAGACTCTACACGCATAGGGCAGATAGATCTCGTGCGCTACTCCGTGTGCAATGCCTGCCTCTGCGATACGGGTACGATAGCAGTGCATATCACAAACTATACCTGCAATGGCCGCAACCCGGTGATCAGCCCCGACTCCGGCGCTGTCTGCCGCAACTACTCTGTGAGGATGAACGTGGTGGCAAATGACCTCGATCCAGAGGGCACGGGCATACGCCTCGACACTATCGTAGGCCAGGCGCAGCATGGCACAGCCCGCAAGGTGAATAGCACGACTATCTCCTACACGCCTGCGGCAAACTATACAGGCCCCGACTTTTTCGTCTATCGCGCCTGTGACCAGGGCACACCGAGCCTCTGCAATATAGCCCGCGTAGACATCACCGTGAATGACTGCAACAGCGCACCAGTGATACTCAACTCTGCCGGCAATCCTACAGATACCGTGCAGCTCACGCTTTATGAAGATTCATTTGCTACGTATTGCTTCCACTATACACAGGCAGACAGCCCGTATGTGTATATAGCGCATATAGGGCCGTCTATAGACACGATCAGGCCCACAGCTGGCTGCGCGGCTGCGTACGCGGCATCTGTGCCGCAGTGAGGAACACCGGCGCCAGAAATCGTCTTCTGATTTGGTGCTTCGTCTACATATGACGTCCAACGCTACCTACTCCACAGGCTCGCAACTGGCGCTGGAATGCGAACATCCTCGCCATCAGGAGTCATTGGAGTACCCAAGCTTTCGGCTTCCCCCGAGTGGAGTTAGGGCGTGATC
>CAZNDJ010000254.1:0-1882 GCA_964571705.1 uncultured Chitinophagaceae bacterium | reverse complement strand
CCTTGCGCATGCAAGGGCGAGATCCGCACCAGGCGATGCACCCCATTCTCACCCTTCAGCTATCCCTAGGCAAACTCCCCTTCTATCTCCAGTGATACGGAGCGGATCCCCGCCACATCATCATCGGTACGCTCCACCTCAGTGATCTTGAAGCCATGCTGCTCGGCCCACATCACATACATACGGAGCAGGATGGATGCCCAGTCGCAGCTCTCCGTGCCACCGGCACCGGCATTGATCTCGAGGATCGCCCCCATCGAGTCTTCCGGACGGTCCATAGTAGATTTAAACTCGAGCTTCTCTACTGCGTCCAGCGCCTTCTGGTATTGCGCCTTGAGGTCAGCCTCTACAGGCTCTCCGGCCTCAAAAAACTCACGCATCACCTTCACATCCTCATACTCACGTAGCGTATCCTCATAGTCTACCAGCCAGATCTTATTGAGCTTGATCTCTTTCATGATAGACTCAGCCTTCTTGGGGTCAGACCAGAAGTCAGGGTGCAGCGTCGTATTCTCATCCTGCTGGATCTTGATGCGGCGCTCATCTATATTGAGGAAGCGCGCCAGGTTGTCCAGGCGGCTCTTTATATCGGCTATATTCTCGTTAGTCACTTGTAGTCAGTTGCGCGCGAAGATAGGAATTTTGGCCATGTGGCTACCAGGGCTCGTCAGAGCAGCGCAGCAGCTATACACTTCTCCAGATGTGCGAGCCCGGTCTTTAGCTCCTCATGGAGCGGATAGCCATAGCCGATACGCATGTAAGTCCGCTCCTGCTCAAACCAATGCCCCGGCCCTACCACTGTCCCATATTCATTATATAGTTTATCATAAAGAGCTTCCACATCCACTTTGTACTCAGCCCGCAGCCTCGGGAAGCATACGACTCCTGCCTGCGGCTCTACCCACTCCAGGTATGGCTGCCGGGCTATCCATTCCTTTAGATAGGCGAAGTTTTTCCTGATGTGCTCGTGGTGAGCGGAGACGAGTTTCTCTTTGTGCGTGAGCAGGTTTAGGGCTATGGTCTCATCTACCACAGAGTTGCACAGGGTGATCTGCTCGCGCGCGGCCAGCAGATCGTGGAGCAGCTTCTGATCACGGGTGATCACCCATCCCGTGCGGATGCCCGGCGCGCCAAAGGATTTTGACACAGACGATACGGAGATCACTTTATCCGAGAGCTCTACTGCGTATGGCTTCAGTGGCGTTTGAAAGTTCAGGTCGCGATAGGTCTCATCTACGAGCAAATGACAACCACGATCCTCCGCCAGTGCTATCAATGCCTGCAGCGTCTCATCACCATAAACGCGGCCTGTAGGGTTATGAGGATTAGTGATACTGATGAGCCGGGTATTGGGCTGTATGGCAGCAGCCACGGCGGCCACATCTATCTCATAGCCCTGCTCAAATGTCAGGTCTACGATAGAGATCGTACACTCTATCGCACGCGGGGTCTCGATGTTGGTCCCATAGTTTGGCCGTATCACCACCAGGTGATCCTTTGGAGAGAGCAGTGTGGTAGAGGTGATGAATAGCGCCATAGCAGCACCTGCAGTCACGATCACGTCCTCCGGGGTCAGCACCTTGCTCTCCTCTATGATGGCCTGGCGGAGTTTATACATCCCCTTATGCTCCCCATAGAAAAGGAGTATCCCGCTCAGGTCCACATTCAAACTATCCAGCGTGATGTCCCGTACAGAACTTTCCGCCAGGTTATACTTTATAGTGTTGTATCCCTTCTCCTCAGGAGACTCTATCTCTATCGGCATTCGCGTATAGCGCATAGTTGATTTACCTATTTACTGATTTACAGAATTACAATTTGTATAGGACAGGTAGAGGCTTCCATTCCTTATTCCTTATTCCTTATTCCTTATTCCTTATTC
>CAZNDJ010000253.1:0-1939 GCA_964571705.1 uncultured Chitinophagaceae bacterium | reverse complement strand
ATGACCCTCGGCACCAAGCTCGACTGGAATGAAGCTACCGCAGAGAAAGAGACCAAGCTTCTCAATGCTGAAAAGATAGCGGCCAAAGTCCCTGCCTTCGCTGCAGAGCTGCAGGACCGCCACGGCGAGCA
The DNA here is from genome assembly GCA_964571705.1 of uncultured Chitinophagaceae bacterium. Classification (GTDB taxonomy): domain Bacteria; phylum Bacteroidota; class Bacteroidia; order Chitinophagales; family LD1; genus UBA1941. The sequence continues at coordinate 1,808 of CAZNDJ010000253.1, read as the reverse complement.
CGAGTGGCACTCTGTCTTGCAAAAGACCGCCAACCTTATGCATGACCTCGCCAAACATCACCTCACAGACGAGGACTTCGCACAGATCACTGCACAGGTAGTACTCACTCTCGGCGATCAGGACAACATGGTCACAAAAGAAGAAACGTTCCACGTAGAATCTGTGATACCAGGAGCCAAAACACTAGAGCTAAAAGATACTCCACATCCGATAGACAAAATATCTACTGATCTGCTAGCATCTGAGATCAGAAAGTATTTCAAGTAGCCATGTTCCACACGGAACATTTCACAAATAGAAAAGAGCGAGGCAAAACCCCGCTCTTTTCTATTTGCATTACCAGCCGACAGTCACCTGCCGACCAGCAACAGTATTTACCAGTTCAGATCATCATCCCGGAACTCGATCTTGAAATCATCCTTCTTGCCTTCCTTCTTCTTCGTTGATCCGGCAGGCTTAGCAGGTGTTTCAGACTTATCCAGATAGTCAGTCATCTTGTTAGCGCGCTTCTTTGGGATGAAATCACTCACACCCTTTTCATTCTGCTTTGCTACGTATGGCTGCTTCTCTTTCTTCTCCGCGCTTGCAAATTCCTTGCGCACCGGCCTCTCAGGGCGGCCCTCACCGGCATTGAACTCCCTGCGTACAGGACGCTCTGGACGGCCTTCGCCGGCATTAAACTCCCTGCGTGCAGGGCGCTCAGTCCTTGGCTGATCATTATTAAACTCACGTCGCTGCGGACGCTCTGAGCGGTCATCATCACGCTTCTTAAAGCCACCCTCCTTCTGGAAGTTGCCTGTACGTGGTTTACCACCAAAGTCGCCACGCTCCTTGCGTTCAAAGTTGCGGCCACCACCAAAGCTGCTGCCACCACCGCCAAATCCACCTGTCGGCTTCTCTTTAGCGCGTGTCACCAGCGGCTTGCCACGGCCTGCTGCGAAGTGACCGAGTATCTGCTCAGCCACAGCCGGAGGCGTAGTGATGAAGGTGAACATATCAAACACACGGATATCCTCTATGCTGCGCGGATCGATACCCGCCTTGTCAGCGAGGAACTGTGCGATCTGGTCCGCATTCATATGGTCCTTATGGCCACGCGCTACAAAGAGCCTTGCCTTGCCATCATGCGTGAAGCCGGTGCTATTGGTCTGTCCGATCTCCTTGTAGCTGCCTTCTGCCAGTGTGTCCTTCAGCGCATACTTCATGATGGCTGCGATCACTTGCTCAGGGCTTTCGCTGTCTTCCAGCAGTTCTTTGGCCAGATCCAGATACACTTCGTGCTCACCCTTCTCTATCATGCTCTGCATTTCTGTCTTGAGCTTCATGGTCTTGGTGCCTACTACATCAGCGATAGACGGTACGGTCTCCCTGCGGATAGTAGACTTAGTGATACGCTCCAGCACAGCTATATCACGTTTCTCACGGCTTGTCACGATGGTGATCGCAGTACCATGCTTGCCTGCACGGCCTGTACGGCCTATGCGGTGTACGTAGCTCTCAGGATCCTGTGGCAGGTTATAGTTGATCACGTGCGTCAGATCATTCACATCTATACCACGCGCAGCCACGTCTGTAGCCACGAGGATATTGAGCTTCCTCATCTTAAATTTCTTCAGGATCAGCTCACGCTGAGACTGTGTGATATCACCATGTATCGCCTCCGCGTCATACCCCATCTCGAGCAGCTTGCTGGCTATCTCGTCGGTCTCCATCTTGGTACGGCAGAATACGATGCCATAAAACTCAGGCTCCGTATCTATCACGCGGCACAGCGTCACAAAGCGGTCGCTATTCTGCACCTCAAAGT
>CAZNDJ010000252.1:0-1957 GCA_964571705.1 uncultured Chitinophagaceae bacterium | reverse complement strand
CAGCTCCTTCTTCTCCACATCAGTCAGCGCGTGCAGCTGTGGCAGCGGCACCTCCGTGAGCGCTATGAAGTACTCCACCTCTACCAGCACACGGTACTTCATCAGGCCATACTCAGAGAAGTAAGGCGCGAGTTCATCTACCTTGCTGCGGTAGCGTCCGTCTATAGGAGAGATAGCGTTGAGTGGTGTGAGCGGCATATATTTTGTTATAGATTTGGGCCGCTAAAATAAGCAAAATACAAGAGTGCATTTCCTGCGATATCCTTTATTGTTAGTATTTCTGGTCTGCTGTATGGCAGATCTTTCTGCGCAGCAGATCCGGGTAAACCTGTCTGTATCCGCCGCAGGCCGACCGGCAGATCAGGCACTGATAGACATCTATGAATACAACTCCCCCATACAGCCCCTCCACACCGATGCGCAGGGCCGGAGCACCTTCCAGATAAAGCGTGGGAAAGAATACCTCCTTGTCATATACAAGTCGGGCTACATCACACAGTCCATCAGCCTCGCCGATAGCCGGTATGATAAACTACCGGTGATAGATATCAAGGCAGAACTGCTGAAAGACCCTCATGCACCCGACGGCCTCTACTATCACGATCCGCAGCGCCGCATAGAGAGCGATCTCAAACTGACAGGTTTCACAGATGATACCTTTGCACTCGCAGCCATACCCGCGCACTGCGCTGACTCCATCACCGTGCTCATGAACCGCGCCAAGGCTAATCAGTACCTCCTCGTCTCACGCAGCACCATCACTGCTTCGCACAATGAAGGTTACTCCCGTCAGGTCGTAGCTGATGTGCAGGCAGAGCTTGCCAGCTACAGCGCACAGATAGCTGCCAGCGATGCGCGCTATGATTCATTATATAAAGAGGAACAAGTTCACCTCGCCGCCACGCAGCATACCACGGGAGATAAACAGTATGATGAGCTGCTGGCCGTGCAGCATGACCTCGCCGACAGGCTAGGGGAGAGGGCTACCTCACACCTGATGGAGCAGCAGCGCCAGTTGGCCCGCGCCCGGTTAGATGAGATGAGCGCCATCCGCTACGAGCAAAAAATGAATGACGCACGGGACTCTGCTCAGCGCACACTGCTGCGTGATACTATGTGGCAGATGAAGGCTCGCGCCGCTCATGACCGCTGGCGCGCGGCAGATGAGAATAAGAAGTTTCTCTGGTATAATAAGTACCAGACGGACAACTATCAGGAGTACGTAGAGATGCTCCGCTACAAGGAAAAGAAGGCAGAACCGCAACCGACAGCCAAAGCTACCCCAAAGAAGTCCACACCACCGCATGCAACTACCGCGCCCCGCGATACATCTGATAATCTGTCCAAACTCTCCGATGCGCAGCGTGAGGACCAGATCCGAAAGGCACTGGAGGAGGAGGAGCGATTCAAAAACTATGAAGAGAAAACAGAGAAGCGCAAAGTAGATGGCACAGAACTAACGGTGCAGCAGATACGTATATCTGAGGATACTTATGAGATGCAGGTAGACAAAAAAGGCAACAAGCGTTATTTCAAAAATAGCAAGCCTGTCACTGCATTGACCTTTGACTTTGAGACCAAAAGAAAAATGCTGGACGTGCTGAATACGATCCGCGAGAGCGATAAACTAGGAAGATAGAAGCATGAACGCCAGACAAGCTATGAGATTAATAGCTTTTGCGTTTTTGCGGTTATAAATACTACCTGAAATGGATGATATAAAAAACTAAATTGTGTTTTTTAATTTGAAATACTTTCTTTGCCACGCATAAATTTTGCGACCACATCATATAATATGTCGAAAAACTTAATCATAGTCGAGTCACCTGCCAAGGCAAAAACCATCAACAAGTTCCTTGGAGATGAGTTCGTAGTATCATCCAGCTACGGTCACATACGTGACCTGCCGGACAAGGGTGTGGCCATAGATATCAAGAATAACTACACACCCCAGTAC
>CAZNDJ010000251.1:0-1980 GCA_964571705.1 uncultured Chitinophagaceae bacterium | reverse complement strand
ACAGCCCCAGTAGTGCAAATTTTGAGATACTGTAAGAGCCGCCATTAGGGTAGGCGTTGATAGATGCTACAGAGCACATGTTAAAGATATGCGCTCTTCCATAGCTGATCATGCCCTGTACGAAGTGTCGGGTCATATGATATGCACTATAGAGATTGGTATCGATCAGTTTCTCCAGCGTGCCCTCTTCCTCATTGATCACCTGACCGGGCAGGAATACACCTGCATTATTGACCAGGATGTGCACGTGGTCCCAGGCAGCCTTGATATCAGCAGCAAACGCTGCTATCTGAGCCTTGTCTGACATATCACAGGTGCGGAATACATGTGGCTGACCGGGTGCGAGGGTTGCAACCTCCGCCTCCAGTGCTTTAATATCCTTCTCACCTCTGGCGCAGGCTGCTACAGCATAGCCGTTTTTAGCAAAATGCAGGGCTATGGCTTTGCCTATTCCTTTGGATGCGCCGGTGATGATGATGTTTTTCATTTTAGTATTGAGTAGTGGGTATTGAGTATTGCGATGAAATGCACTAGATCAGATTCACCTCGGGATTGATCTCTACGCCAAATTTCTCCTGTACAGATTGGCGGATATCCATAGCGAGCTGATAGACCTCGTGGCCTGTCGCGCCGCCGTAGTTCACCAGTACGAGTGCTTGCCTGGCATGCGAGCCTGTATTGCCTACACGCTTTCCCTTCCAGCCACACTGCTCTATGAGCCAACCTGCGGGTAACTTCACATCACCTGATGCTTGCGGGTAGTTGGGCATCAGAGGGTATTGCGCGATCAGCTCACTGCATTTTTCAAAAGAGACGGTGGGGTTCTTAAAAAAGCTCCCAGCATTGCCCAGTACGGACGGGTCCGGTAGTTTGGAAGAACGTATTTTGATCACAGCCTCGCTTACAGCCTTGATATTGAGCTCAAAGACTTTCATCTCGTCCAGTGTGGCTTTGATATCACCATAGCTGATGTTGAAGCGAGGCTCTTTATTGAGACGGAAATGTACTGCTGTAATGATGAACTGGTCTTTAAGTTTATTCTTGAAGACACTCTCTCTATAGCCAAACTCGCAGTCCGCGGCAGTGAAAGAGATCACCTCACCGGTGTCAATATGTATAGCCTCCACACGGGTGCAGACATCTTTCATCTCTACACCGTATGCACCGATATTCTGCATGGGTGCAGCACCAGTCTGGCCGGGTATCAGGGCCATATTCTCCACGCCGGCATACCCGTGATCCACACAGTGCATCACAAACTGATGCCAGACCACTCCGGCCTCTACACGCAGGTAGTAGTGATGCATATCCTCGCGCTCCAGTGTGATGCCAGGTATGGAGACCTTGACCACCAGGCCGTCAAAATCTCTGGTCAACAGCAGATTGCTCCCACCACCCAGGATCAGCTTTTTGCTCTCGCGAAATACTTTGGTGTTTTGCAGCTCCAGTATATCATCTACTGAGGCCACCTCTGCGAAATGACGCGCACGCGCAGGGATATGGAAAGTAGTGAGGTCTTTGAGCTCTATATCAGAGAGTATCTGCATGGCGGCAAAGTAAGGTATTTTTTTGACCAGCCACTAGGCGGGCAGCACAGAGGATAGCTCGGTGAGCGAACGCAGCCTCCAGTCAGCTATGGCAAACTTAGGGTTATCAAAATTCTCGGGTGCAGGTATAGCTACGCATTGCATACGGGCGGCCTTGGCAGCTATGACACCCATGAGGGAATCTTCCAATACGATGCAGTCCAGCGGATGGACTTTTAGCTCGGCAGCGGCTTTGATAAATACTGCAGGGTGCGGCTTGCCATATTCCTCGTGCTCAGCAGAGATCACAGCCTCAAATATGCTCTCCCCATTCAGTCTCTTTACACAGGCTTTGATGAGGCGCATGGCAGATGATGAAGCCAGAGCAATTTTATAGCCTTTCTGCTGAAAAAGCTCCAGTGACTCCAGTACACCGGGCATCAGGTGCGCCTCA
>CAZNDJ010000250.1:0-1984 GCA_964571705.1 uncultured Chitinophagaceae bacterium | reverse complement strand
TCTCCTCGTGCGGTTTGATCAGCGTAGCTGAAATATATGCATTAGGCACATAGTCCGCTTTCAGGTTCAGCGTAGCTGTAGCCGTACGCTTGTCTGTATTGATATAGAAATGGTTTATGACATGGTCGCTCTCCAGCGTCACCAGAATACGGCCATTGAATGGCGCTTTGAAGAGCACCTTGGCCGTCTCGCCGGCGTTGTATTTCTCCTTGTCCAGGCTGATGTCTATGTTGCCCTCGTTATTGACCTCAAATGATGTATTCGTATTATACCCATAGCCACCATAGCTGTAGAAGCTGTACATCACGTAGGCATCTGCACCCGGTTTGGCCAGGCGGATCTCATAGTCGCCCGGTGTCTTTGGCACAAAGGAGTAAACCGTATTCTCGCCGCTGATATTGATGAGCTGGTCTACGATGGTGCGGTCCTCCTTCTGAGACTCGTAGCGAAAGTACTCACTGCTGCGGCTCAGTACGGTCTTGTAGTCATGCTTGATCACGATGATATGACCCTGCGTGCTGACGGCCTTCTCATCCTTATTCAGTGCCACCAACGGGAATTTGATCACCTGATTGAGCGGATAGTAGTAGTAGCCATCGCGGTCCATACCGTAGAATACATCCTGTGTGTAGATATCTACAGATGAGCGCCGGCTCACCGGCCTGCCCGACTCGTCAAACACCGTGGCAAAGATATCGCCTTCCAGCACGCCGTTATTGACATAGGCCGCAGGCACCTCAAACTGCTCTTTGGCATTGCCCTTTTCATCTGTCGTACCCGCACGGACTATCTTGGTAAAATCAGTCGTCTGGTTGGCCAGTGAGAAATTGTAGCTGCTGTATTTCTTTGGCGAGAAATACTTCGCACTGATCTGCATCTCTACGTCATAGTTGCGGTTAGACGCCGGCGGGCCGAAGAAGTTCATAGCGTTGATGCTCAGGTTGGTCTTATCGCCTGGTTTGAGGTATGGCTTATCCAGGCTCGTGGTCACGCGTATCCTGTCCGGCATAAATTCCTCTACCATGATATTCTTGGTAGCCAGCAGCACATCATTAGACGTATACACCTCCAGTGAGTAGCTGCCCGTGATACTGGCCGGAGACAGCTCCATCGCTACCTCTACACTGCCCTCGTCGTTCAGCGTCTTGCGGTATGACTTCAGCTCCTGGCCGTTTGGCAGCAGGTATTTCAGCCGCACCGGTATCTCTCCGGCGCTCCGCCACCGCTGGTCACGGACGATCACTGAGGAGTGTATCGTCTCACCCGGGCGGTACATATCCCGCTCATTATAGACAAAGGCGTCAAGGCCCGTGCTGTTCGCCTTCTTGCCTCCCACATCAAACCGCGAGGTCTCTACGCGGGTAGTGTTGAACGGCATATAGTTGAAGTCTCCCTGCTGTGTCTTGGCTATGATCAGCGCCGGGCGGAAGCCTGTGAAGTCGCGGTGCTTCAGCTCTATCTCAGCCACACCGTCATTATTGGTTGTGCCCGTACCCATCACCTGGTTATTGGCGCCGTACACAGATACTGCTACGCCTGCCATAGATTGCGCGGTCTTGATAGAGTTGGCAAAGACAAACATCTTATCCCTGCCGTCTTTGGCTATCAGGCCTATATCTGAGAGCGATACATAGCGGCTCTCATTCAGGTAGTACTGCCCCTGAGAGCGGATAGTGATCTTGTACATTCCTTTATACTCCCGCAGCTTATCAGGAAAGTCAAATTTGAACAGGCGGCTATTGCCTTTCTTGGGCAGATTCTTAGTCTCGATAGTGGTCTCATAGACCTTGTCTCCTACCTGCAGGTTATCGCCATAGTTGCGCTCACCGTCAGCAGAGACGTAGCCGTCACCGCCATCACCGTCATCATCATAGTAGCTGTAGCGGCCGGAGGCCAGGATGTTATTCTCATATATCTTGGATACACTCACCTGCACCTGAGGTACATTGATGATCTGCACCTCTATGTTCTTTGCGCCCTTAGG
>CAZNDJ010000249.1:0-2003 GCA_964571705.1 uncultured Chitinophagaceae bacterium | reverse complement strand
CCTGTGCGGTCTTCTCCAGTACCGGCAGGATCTCCTGCAGGTTAGATATCTTCTTGTCAGTGATGAGGATGAAAGGGCTCTCCAGCTCTACCTCCATGCTCTCGCTATTGGTCACAAAGTATGGAGACAGGTAGCCACGGTCAAACTGCATACCTTCTACGATCTTCACCTCTGTAGTCGTGCCCTTGGCTTCTTCTACAGTGATCACACCTTCGGTAGTCACTTTCTCCATAGCTTCAGCTATCATCTTGCCTATTTCGCTGTCGTTATTGGCAGAGATAGTTGCTACTTGTTCTATCTTCTTGTTGTCCTTGCCCACGGTCTCAGAGGCTGCCTTGAGGCTACCAACTATGGCAGTCACGGCCTTGTCTATACCGCGCTTGAGGTCCATAGGGTTAGCACCAGAGGCGAGAGCCTTCAGGCCCGGGCCTACGATAGCCTGTGCCAGTACGGTAGCGGTAGTAGTACCGTCACCAGCCTGGTCGGCAGTCTTAGACGCTACCTCCTTGGTCATCTGGGCGCCCATATTCTCGATAGGGTCTTCCAGCTCTATTTCTTTAGCTACGCTCACGCCGTCCTTAGTGACAGTCGGTGCGCCAAATTTCTTATCTATCACCACATTGCGGCCCTTAGGACCGAGGGTTACTTTTACTGTGTTAGCCAGCTTGTCTACACCCGCTTTGAGTTTATCGCGGGCATCACCTTGGAAAAGGATCAGTTTTGCCATTGCTTTTATTTGATTTTAGTGTTTGTAAAAAGGGATTAAACGATCGCGAAGATGTCGCTCTCTTTCATGATCAGGTACTCACCACCATCTATGGTGATCTCAGTGCCTGCATATTTGCCATAGAGTACAGAGTCTCCTACTTTCACAGTCGTTGGCTCGTCTTTTTTGCCCGGGCCTACTGCTACTACAGTGCCTTTTTGCGGTTTTTCCTTTGCTGAGTCTGGTATGATGATACCGCCAGCTGTCTTGGTTTCTGCTTCTGCTGCCTTGATGACCACCCGGTCTGCCAGAGGCTTGATCTTAACGTCTGCCATGATTGCTTGAGTTTTTTGTTTTATGTAAATTTTGGTGTGCGAATCTAGCAATCATAAGTTATGCCAACGGGTTTTGTCTGATTTTTTGTCAGTCATTGTGACAAAAGCTATCCACATAATAGCGGATCAAGGCTGCCACTCTCCTTTTGGCACCTTTGCTATTATTTGAAAAATAGATACATTTGGCAGATATGAAGAAGATCGTCTCCGCTCTGGCTCTGATAGCAGTGATCCTGTGCCTCCTGCCATCCTGCAAGAAGTGCTACACCTGCGCTACCACCTGCTATAGCTGTACGCTGCGTGATAGCCTCGGGGTCACGCTAGACCGTCAGGTCCTCTGCTCGGATTCGATCAAGACCTTCAAAACTCAAAAGGATCAATATACGGCCGCCGGCTACAACTGTGCTCAGGCTGCACCAAACTACAGCCAGGACTATTGTATCAATACGAAAGATGGCGCCGAGCAGTATAACCTCTACTATGAGGGCAATGGCCGCTATACCTGCAAGGAGAAATAAGCTCCCTGTGTATCTGGAAATCCGTAATTCCGTAAATCAGTAATTCCGTAAATACTTCTCAAGTTTCCTCGCTTTTTGCCTGAAGCGTCATTATGACATTTTGTCACTTTTGCCTATCTTTGCGGGCCAATCAGTGACTACATGAGCAGCGAAATATATCAGAATGAACTAGCCTTTGAGCTGCAAACCAAGAAGATAGATGAATCCCGGCAGGGTGAGACCCTGACTGCTGCCCGTCCCACAGGTGTGCAGAGCAATGGCAAGAAGTATTATATAGAGAGTTATGGCTGCGCGATGAACTTCGCCGATAGCGAGGTGGTAGCCTCCATCCTGGCAGGAGCCGGCTTTGACGCTACGACCGATCACAATGATGCTGACCTCGTCCTGATCAATACCTGCGCCATACGTGACAATGCCGAGCAGCGCATCCGCCACCAGGCCTCG
>CAZNDJ010000248.1:0-2031 GCA_964571705.1 uncultured Chitinophagaceae bacterium | reverse complement strand
AATGGATGGAGTAGGGAGGAATAGTGAACATCATGAAGAGAATCCTTACTGTTTGCTGCAGTAAGGAAATGAATAAGCATTGTCCATAGGGTAATCTGTACATTCGAATATGACATGGAAAGAAAAGTATGGTAAGCTTGCGCTCATAGCAGGAGCGTCGGAAGGTATAGGGGCGTCCTTTGCTACACAGCTCGCCGCTGCAGGCGTCAATCTGATACTGGTAGCCCGACGGCCGGAGCCGCTGGAGGAGCTGGCGGCTGCACTTCGTGAGCAATATCGTATAGCCGTGGATTGTATCACTTGCGACCTTGCTGATCCGCAGGCGGCACAGCAGCTGGCTGCTGCTACCAGTGGCAGGGAGATAGATGTATTGGTCTATAATGCTGCACTATCCTATATCGGGCCTTTTGAGAAAAATACGGTCGCACAGCATACACAACTGGCCCATGCCAATATGATCACACCGATGCTGCTCACCCAACTGCTCGGAGGGCCGATGCTACAGCGCGGCAGGGGCGCTGTGATACTGATGGCTTCCTTAGCCGGATTTCAGGGCAGCGGATTTCTCGCTGCCTATGCAGCGAGCAAGGCCTTTGACCGGGTGCTGGCCGAGAGCCTATGGTACGAGTGGCGCGACCGGGGGGTAGATGTGATAGCCTGCTGTGCCGGAGCTACCTCGCCCCCCAACTATATCAATACGAAACCTCAAAAGACCAGCATATTCGCTCCGGCTGTGCAAAGTCCCGACGAGGTAGTGAGCGAATGTCTCCGCAGGCTGGGTACTATGCCTTCTTTCATCACCGGTACAGGCAATAAGCTCGCGAGTTTCCTCATGCAGCGGCTGATGCCGCGTCGATCTGCCGTCACCATCATGGGGGATAATACGAAGCAGATGTATAGGCTATAGTCACTCACATAAACTCTGCTCGGTAGAGTGAAATAGCAAAAGGAGGGAACTCAATAAATATAAGGTATGATGCGATACCTGACCCGGCTGAGGTATTGCTGCCAAAGGGGACCGTACTTGGCCGCGCAGCGCTTGTCGTCGTCTATCTGGCGGGGGAATAAAAGCACTACATAATACAAAGGGTACAACCAGGGCCAGATACAAAGCGGATGCCCGGCGGCAAGCACGATGCCTGTAGCCATGAGTATCTCGCCGAGGTAGTTGATGTGGCGGCTCAGGCCCCAGAAGCCATTGACGAGCAGGGTGCGCCTGCCATCTGTGATCGACTCAGGGCTGATGCCGAGAAACACTTTACGAGGATCCCTTTTGAAATGATATTTCTGCAGGTTGGCGCCACGGGATATGCTCCAGCCGGAGAAGAATACAAATGCGGCAACGACCAGATAGGCTACGGACGACTGTGCAGGCGGCAGCGATACTGTAGCCCAAAGAGGGATGGCATAGAAATACGGATAAAAGGCGATGCAGCCCCAGCCCAGCTTGAAACCTACCCGCTCTGCAAAGAGATCATATGTATATAGATGTACCTCCTCAAAGGTGAGATAGTCTACGATAAAATAGGTCAGCAACCCTGCACACAGATAGATGCCGGTCGAAGCCTCTGCACCATAGAGCAGATAGTGATGAGCGGCAAAGCTCAATACATTCAGCTCGAGCATGATGGCGCCGATCAGATAGAGCCACATCTTGGCATCGATCCGACCGCCCCACAGCTGCGGATTTTCAAGCCGGCCCAGATAGAAGTCTGCAAGGAAATTGTTTTTCACTGCCGGATACGGCACTACGATAGCTGCGGCAAATACCAACCCGAATGATATAGCACCTGCCAGCCCCTCCCATCTATAGGTGTAGAGCCAGTCCCAGGGAAGCCAGCCCATATAGCAGGCTGCCGTCCAGCAGGCCACTGTGATAAAGAGGACCTGTATACCGTTGAGCCGGTAGCGCAGCTTCTCATCTGTGCCGGTGCCTGTGGCGTAGCCTGTGACCCACCGGCCGGGCACAGCCGCATTCAGCAAAAAAATAAAAGCATAGATCAAGATAGGTGCGAGAAATCCAGCGAGCTT
>CAZNDJ010000247.1:0-2061 GCA_964571705.1 uncultured Chitinophagaceae bacterium | reverse complement strand
TGATGCTGTACGCATGGGCTACCAGCTCAGCAATCCTGGCGATGCCGTGCTGCTGTCACCAGCCTGCGCATCCTTCGACCTCTTCCAAAACTATGAGGACAGGGGCAAGAAGTTCAAAGACGCTGTGATACAGCTCTAAGCTGCGCTTTTGTGAAAACGAAACATTGAATGGTTGTGCTGTCTTATAGGGCACTAGCCCAAATAGTAGTAACGATATGAAGGAGACTGTCAATAAAACATTTGAATACCTGAGGGGTGATCGCATCATCTGGCTCGTGGTGATAGTGCTTTTTGTCTTCTCCATGCTGGCAGTATATAGCGCATCGAGCAGCCTTGCATTCAAGAATGCAGATGGCAACTCATCGCACTATCTCTACAAGCAGATACTGAGTACGCTGGGGGGCATCCTGCTCATGTACTTTGCGCACATGGTAGACTATCGCTACTTCTCACGCATAGCGCAGATCCTGTGGATCATCTGTGTGCCGCTGCTGCTGTACACTATGTTCTGGGGTACGAGTATCAATCACGCCAGCCGCTGGATCAGGCTGCCGCTGATAGGCTGGACCTTCCAGACATCAGACCTGGCCAAGCTCGCAGTGATCATGCTTCTCGCGCGTATGCTCTCAAAGAATCAGGACAAGATGGATGACTTCCGCAAGACAGTACTGCCTATGCTCGGTGTAGTACTGGTACCCTGCATAATGATCGCGAAGGATAACCTGTCTACTGCGCTCATCCTGTTCTTTACATCGGTCTTCATCCTCTTCATAGGCCGTCTGGCCATCAAGCATCTGGCGCTGCTCTTTGCAGCCAGTGCGGTGGTGATAGGGTTGTTCCTCGCCGTACTGCTGCTCACGCCTGATAGCCTGCTGGCACATATGGGCCGTATGCCTACATGGAAGAAACGTATACAAACGCACTTCATAAACAAAGAACCTAATGCTGATGATGACTACCAGCAGCGCCAGGCCCGCACGGCCATCGCGCGCGGAGGGATCCTACCTAACGGTCCGGGCAACTCGATGCAGAAGCATTTCCTACCGGAGGCTTATTCGGATTTCATCTTTGCGATTATCATAGAGGAGTATGGACTGATAGGAGGAATTTTCATCGTCTTTATCTACCTGCTGCTGCTCTATCGCTGCATAAGGATCGTGATGGATGCGCCTAAGGCTTTTGGCGCCTTCCTCGCAGTAGGACTCGGTGTGAGCCTTGTGCTGCAAGCGATGATCAATATGGCGGTGGCTGTCGGTTTGTTTCCGGTCACAGGTGTGACGCTGCCGCTGGTGAGTATGGGTGGTAGCTCGGTAGTCTTTACGAGTATAGCATTTGGCATCATCCTGAGTGTGAGCAGAAATATTGAATTAAGTCAACAAGAAGAAACAGAAGAAGAGCTGGCGACAGCATAATATATGTCAGGCAAAAGATTCATCATCAGTGGCGGCGGTACCGGGGGGCACATCTTCCCTGCGGTAGCTATTGCCAATATGCTGAAAAAGCAGATGCCTGACTGCGAGATACTTTTCGTAGGGGCCAATGACCGCATGGAGATGCAGCGCGTACCAGAGGCGGGCTATGAGATCAAAGGATTGACGATTGCCGGCTTCCAGCGCGGACAGATACTATCCAATCTGGGCCTGCCACTGAAAGTGGTAAAGAGCCTCGCCGCTGCACGGAAGATCATAAGGAACTTCAAACCATCGGTAGCAATAGGTGTGGGCGGCTATGCCAGCGGACCACTTCTGATGGCTGCCAGCCTCTCAGGAGTACCATGTATCATACAGGAGCAGAACTCCTTTGCCGGCATCACCAATAAGATACTTGCCCGCAGGGCAAAAGCAATATGCGTGGCCTATGATGGCATGGAGTCAGTTTTTCCTAAAGAAAAGATCGTACTGACCGGCAATCCGATCCGCGCGGAGATCATACATGATGACATCAGCAGAAAAGATGCCTACTCATACTTTGATCTGGATGAAAACAAGAAGACGATACTCATCATAGGTGGCAGCCTCGGTGCCCGTACTATTAATGAGAGCATTTATGCCTATGCTGATA
>CAZNDJ010000246.1:0-2076 GCA_964571705.1 uncultured Chitinophagaceae bacterium | reverse complement strand
CATAGGCAGAGCGCCCACTGTGAGAATGGTGTCGTGTCAAACCTTATGCGCTTTCATGGATCCAACTATAGCGAGCCGATGGTGTTTGGTATCGGGTCTGGTATTTTCTTTTCCTACATCCCCTTTATCCGGATGGGTGGCATACCCGTCACCTCGTACCGCACACTGCCGGGCGCTATCTTCAAGCGCTTCGCAAAGCGGATAGGCATGAAGGTAGAGAGCAAGAGCTACAGCAGCGAGCAGAAGGCCATGGCCGATCTCGATGTGATGCTGGATAAAGGTGTACCGGTGGGTATGCTGACCTCTGTGTACTACCTCACCTATCTACCCGATGCATACCGCTTCCACTTCAATGCGCACAACATCGTGGTCTATGGCAAAGAAGGTAATAACTACCTCGTCAGCGATCCTGTGATGGAAACCACTACTACCATTTCTGCCGCAGACCTCATACGTGCCCGCTTTGCCAAAGGTGTGGCGGAGCCTAAGGGCCGTATGTACTACCCTACGCAATTTCCAAAGGAGATAGACCAGAAGGACGCTATCTGGCGGGGCATCAAGCGCGCGGGATTTGACATGACTGAGATACCGATCTTCATACTTGGTACCAAAGGGATGAAATATTTGGCCAGCCGTCTGCAGAAGTGGCCTGAGAGACTCGGTGACCGCAAGGCTATCCAGTACCTCGGCAATGTGGTGCGGATGCAGGAGGAGATAGGCACCGGTGGTGCAGGCTTCCGCTTCCTTTACGCTGCCTTTCTCGATGAGGCCAGCAGCATAGTGGGCAATACAGAACTATATGATCTATCCAAAGAGCTAACCGCCTCAGGTGACCGCCTGCGCGACTTTGCCTACTACGCAGGCCGTGTGTGCAAGAGCCGCAAGACAGATGTACTTTCCTTTGCCGAGCTGGCAGATATCCTGCGCGAGTGTGCGGAGAGGGAAGACAAGATATTTCGCCGCCTGCACCAGTTAGCCAAAGACAATATCTGATGCCTGCTATCCTGATAGATAAAGTGACCAAGCAATACGCCGGTAGCACAAAGCCTGCCGTGCGTGACCTCTCGCTGACCATAGCGCGTGGAGAGGTCTACGGCCTGCTGGGCCACAATGGCGCAGGCAAGTCTACTACTGTCATGATGATCTGCGGCCTGCTCCGTGCAGACAGTGGCAGCATCAGGGTGTTTGGCGATGATCCGGCACAGCATGGCCCGGCGGTGCGCCGCAGGGTAGGCGTGGCTACACAGGATATCGCGCTTTTCCCCTCGCTCACGGGCCTGGAGAATCTGCAGTACCTCTGCCGCATGTACGGCCTCACACCTGATCATAATAAGCTGATGGCGATGCTGGAGCGTTTTGGCCTGGCAGCAGATGCGGGCAAGCTCGCTGACTCCTACTCAGGTGGCATGAAGCGCCGCCTCAATCTCATAGCCTCTGTGCTCCACGAGCCGGAGCTGCTGATACTAGATGAGCCTACTGCGGGTGTAGATGTGCAGAGCCGTGCCATGATCATAGCCTACCTCCGCGAGATGAATGCAAGGGGCATGACCATCATCTACTCCTCGCACATACTGGAGGAGGTGGAGAAACTCTGCCAGCGCGTAGGGTTTCTGAGTGAAGGTGTGCTGATAGAGCAGGGTGCCACAGCCGACCTGCTGCAGAAGTACCAGACAGATTCACTGGAGAATGTTTACCTCACTGTATCCGGCAGATCTATAGACGTATGAAGGTACTCGCTACGATATGGAAAGAATTTCTGACGCTAAGGCGTGATCCGGGTGGCATGGCGCTGATCTTTCTGATGCCGGTGCTGCTGGTCACTGTCATGTCTCTGGTAGAGGATGTGCCATTCCGCGACTATCGTCATTTTAGTTTTGATATCGTATGTGTGAATGAAGACCATGACACGCTCGGCGACTACATAGAGCAGACGCTGGCCTCCTCCGGCAGCTTCCATCTGGTGAAAGAATATGAGGGTAAACCCCTGACAAAGGCGACGGGGATGGACCTGGTGAGCAGCGGCCACTATCGTGCATTTCTATACATACCTGCACACGCTACCCAGCGGCTGAATGG
>CAZNDJ010000245.1:0-2231 GCA_964571705.1 uncultured Chitinophagaceae bacterium | reverse complement strand
GTATGATCCACATCTCTGACCTGTCATGGACCAAGCGCTACAATCACCCTAGCGAATTCACCAAGGTAGGTGCTGAGCTGGACGTAGTAGTACTGGATATCGACAACGATAACCGCAAGCTCTCCCTCGGCCACAAGCAGATCGAGGAAGATCCATGGGATACTTTTGAGACTGTATTCCCGGTAGGCTCTGTACATGAGGCGTCTGTGATCACTGCTGATGAGAAGGGTGCTGTAGTACTCCTGCCATACGGTCTGGAAGGCTACGCTCCTAAGAAGCATACATCTAAGGAAACAGGTGGCTTCCTGGCAGCTGACGAGAAGGCTCAGTTCAAGGTGCTCGAATTCAATCGCAATGACAAGCGTATCCTCCTGTCTCACGCCCGCACATGGGAAGAGGCTAAGCGTGACGCTGTAGAAGCGGTGAAGAACGAGAAGAAGGCTGAAGCAGCATCTGCCAGCAAGAAGGTGAAGGAGCTGAACAAGTCTGTAGAGAAGTCTACACTCGGTGACCTCAGCGCCCTCTCTGACCTGAAGGAAAAGCTGATGGGCGACGAGGCAGCCTCTAAGAAGTCTGCTGACGCACCTAAGGAAGAGAAGAAAGATGAAGCCGCTGGCGACCTCTTCTCTTAAATCGTAACATACAGCTCCGGCTGTGACGATATGAGCCCCTCAGAGTGATCTGAGGGGCTTTTTTATTTGTAAGCCAACGGCATTCAGATATGACTAGAGATTTATTTTCTGATCAAGAGCTCTTTGTAATCAGGCTGATCCCAAAAATCTAGTACGACAGTACAATCTGGGTACATAATAGGAAAAGACCGGGCTTTTGACGCATCCACCATCAGATATGGGTGTTGTGCACTGGCAGCATGTGTAAATAGGGCGATGCCACGAGCGGTATCTATAATATTTATTGTAACCGTATCCCGATAGTTTTTAGATGATGTGACTTCATCAGATACGGTAGAAATGATCAGATAGCTACCATCCTTATTTAGGACAAAAGAGTCAATACGGACTAACCCAAACTGGCGTTCATAGCAACTGATCAAAGAGTCTGTGATCAGTATTTTCCGATTAAGACCAAACTCGCCAGCATTGCACAGCATATATTCTCCACGAAACAAATGCAACGGTATCCAACCCGTAGGGAGGCCATAGGTATTAAAAATGGCGAATGCGCTCTCGCACCCGGAAGCTATCTAGCTGGACCCGGTATTGTTCCACTTCATTTTCGCCCCGAGAAGTATCTAATACAAAGTCTGTCAGTACATCGTATTCAGCCTGATGTCCACGTGAGATGCGAGCTGTGCACCTATAGTCTTTAGATATCACGATCGTTGTGTCACTTTGAGCCTCTAGCAGTAAGCCCACACCAGCAAAAAAGCCCAGCAGACAGTATTTTAAATACGTGTTCATATTTACTAAATATAGTCATTAATGTTATGAGATGTCCTGAAGCAGATGCCGCGCTTTCACTTATCTAATACTCCCAGTTATTCCGTATTTTTGCGTCTTCAATAGACGTAAGAATGGCTTTTACCAAAGATGATGTGATCAATGCCCTCAGGCATGTAGACGACCCTGATCTCAAGAAGGATCTCGTGACCCTCAATATGATAGAAGATGTGCAGGTAGATGGGAATAAAATTTCTTTTACCGTACGCCTCACTACTCCGGCCTGCCCGCTAAAGGAGAAAATAAAGAATGACTGTATAAACGCAGTGCATGAATATGTAGCTGCGGAGGCGGAGGTAGATGTGGCCATGACGGCCAGCGTCACATCGCACCGCGCCACCAATATGAATATCCTGCCTAGTGTCAAGAATATCATCTGTGTAGCCTCCGGTAAAGGTGGGGTAGGCAAATCAACAGTATCTGTCAACCTGGCTATAGCACTCGCAAAGCAAGGAGCTAAAGTGGGCCTGATAGACGCTGATATCTATGGCCCATCTATCCCCACTATGCTCGGCATACGCGGCAAGCGCCCATCTGTGCGCCTGATCAAGGAGAAGCACTATATAGAGCCGATAGAGGTGCATGGCATCAAGGTACTCTCAATGGGCATGCTGGTGGATGAGCGTCAGGCTATCGTCTGGCGTGGGCCTATGGTCACGTCTGCGCTGCGCCAGTTTGTGACAGACTGCCTCTGGGGCAGGCTGGACTACCTGATCATAGATATGCCACCGGGTACGGGTGATGTACACCTGACCATGATACATACCGTGC
>CAZNDJ010000244.1:0-2245 GCA_964571705.1 uncultured Chitinophagaceae bacterium | reverse complement strand
CAAAGTAGTTTGACGCGATCTGACCGAGTGCGGCAGCAGAATTTTCTACTTGCACGTAGGTCACCGTCTGAAGAAGGCTTTCAGGCAGTACCTCACAGATGATCAGGCGGGCACCTTTCTCTATCACAGACGAGATGTAGCTATGCCCATCAGCATGCGTACCCTTTACTGCGATGAATGTATCGCCAGACTGCACTGCACGCGAGTCCAGGCGTAGCTCGCCCACACTCATGATGCTGCTACCCGTGATATCTATCACGGCCACATCTTTCAGTATTTCATTCAGCGACAGCATCAGCTCAATTGCAGTGTTATGGTTTGTCCTTTTGATATTTTGGTGCCGGCGTCTATAGACTGCCCGGTCACATTCCCTTTTCCTTTAAATTCCACCCTGAGGCCATGTGACTCCAGCAGGTAGAGCGCATCTTTCAGTCCCATGCCTTTCACATCAGGCACCATATCTATCTTGATGTCATTGGCTATATAGCTATTGCCCTCAGATGCCATCATCCAGTCATCGCCACCAGCAGGTGCCTGCGCGCCAAACATGCCGTAGATGCGCGCGATGTCTTCGCGTGCTGCATTCTTTATCACTGGTATGTCATTCTCCGTCACTGATGCATTGTTGATAGATGGGCGCATATCCAGTGTGAGGGAGTAGACCTTGTCTGCCACCTCACGGAAAACCTCGCCTGCTACCACATTGCCATAGTAACCACCTTGTCCCGGGGAGTTTACCACGATGATCATCGAGTACTCAGGCTTATCAGCAGGAAAGTAACCCGCGAATGACGCCTGGTACTTCTTATTCACCTTGTAGCCATGATTGGAGATCACAGCTGTACCAGTCTTGCCAGCTATCTTGAGATAGGTGGTCTTGAGGTTCTTTGCGGTGCCATTTTCTACCACGCCAGTCAGTATGTCCTGTAGTTGTTTTACAGTACCCTCGCTGATCAGCTTGGAGTTTAGCACCACAGTGCCTGGTGAGTCGATAGTTTGATTGTACTCGCGTATCTTCTCTATCAGGCTTGGCTTTACCATCACGCCATTATTGGCTATGGCATTATAGAACTGCAACGTGTGCAGCGGTGTCACCTGCAGCTCATAGCCGTGCGCGATGAATGGCGCAGATACGCCAGACCATTTCTTAGGGTCTGCCAGCACCGGCCTGGCCGCACCACCTACTTCTATTTTCACTGGCTCAGTGAAGCCAAATGCCTTGAGATGGTCGTAAAACTGTGTCGGCTTTGCGATATAATAGTCCTTTGCCAGCTGTGCCATAGCTACGTTAGATGAAACCTCTACAGCACGCTGCACAGAGAGCTGTGGCGACTCAGGAGCCTCGTGATCTTTGATGATCAGGCCGCGGATACTCAGTACGCCATCACCACATTCTACAGGTGTATTTTTGTCTACCAGTTTGTCCTCCATGAGAGAGGCTACGGTAGCGAGCTTCATCACAGAGCCAGGCTCTGTGGCCTCGCCTACAGCGTAGTTATACAGCTCACGGTAGTCGGCAGAGTCGCGTTTGCCTAGGTTGGCTATAGCGCGGATCTTGCCGGTCTTGACCTCCATCAGTATCACACAGCCGTGCTCAGCATCGTGGCGTGTCAGTGCCTTGCGCAGCGCATCCTCGGCTACGTCCTGCATATTGATGTCTATAGTGGTATAGATATCCTTGCCGGAGTTGGCCATTTCTTCTTTGGTATCCAGAGGTTTTGCCACACCAGCGGAGAGTTTGCGGTAGAGTTTCTTTACAGCCTCACCGGTCAGGTCTTTATCATACTTCAGCTCCAGGCCGGATGAGTACACGCCATCATGATTCTCATCTATACCGAGTGTGCGCAGTGCTATATCACCAAATGGATGATCACGCATCTCTTTAGTCTCTACTATCAGTCCAGACTTATTGCGGCTCAGGCGGAACCATGGCCAGGTCTTCATCTCATTCAGATCAGCCAGCGATATGTCTTTCTTCAGCAGGAAGTAAGTGTCAGACTTCTTGTGATGCTTAAAGAACTCCGCCCTGTAGTCTGCTGCAGTCTTGTCATGGTACTTATTTGACATGAGCATGGCTACTGAGTCTACATTGCGCGGCGTGAAGACATCATCCGTCAGACCATCTGCATTGAGGTCTATGTGCACATCAAACAGTGGGAGAGAGGTAGCCAGCAGCTTGCCATCGGCAGAGTAGATATTGCCACGCACTGCTACGATGGTCTTGGAGAAAATGCTCGTGCTGTCA
>CAZNDJ010000243.1:216-2257 GCA_964571705.1 uncultured Chitinophagaceae bacterium | reverse complement strand
ATCCGACAAAAGTCCGTGAAGAATTTTATCCATACATGTATCTGTTGTTGTTCTGCCGAGCAGCAGATAGATCATTTGTGGACATGACCCTGCTAGCCTAATCTAATTTCATCATAGAAAGCTCCACCTCCGTGGGGCTTTTTTTATGCCTATAACTCAAAAAAATGATAGAAACGACCATAAAACCAAGTGCTAAACTAAGGCGAAAACTGGACCAGCTGAGCGGCCAGATAGGCAATACGCCGCTGCTGGATCTCTCAGGACTCAGCCTCAATAAGGATGTGACCATCCACGCCAAGGCCGAGTGGCAGCAGCTATCCGGCAGTATCAAGGCACGTGCAGCCTTCAACATCATAAAACTGGCCGTAGATGCAGGACAGCTGCACGAGGGTAAGGCCCTGCTCGATGCTACGAGTGGCAACACAGGTATAGCCTATGCTACGATCGGTGCCCGCCTCGGACTGAAGGTCAGCCTCTGCCTGCCGGAAAATGCATCCAAAGAGCGCAAAGAGATACTCGAATCGCTCGGAGCAGAGATCATCTATACGTCAAGATTTGGCGGTACTGACGAGGCGCAGGAGGTAGCCAGCTACCTGTCGCAGCAGTTCCCAGAGAAATATTACTATGCCGATCAGTATAAGAACGCAGCAAACTGGAAAGCGCACTATTACAATACTGCCAGCGAGATCCTGCGTCAGGCTCCCGGCATCACACACTTTGCCTCAGGCCTGGGCACTACGGGGACTTTCACTGGTACAGGCCGCCGTCTCCGCGAAGCGCTGCCGGATATCACTCTGATCGCTTTTCAGCCGGACTTTGCGCTGCACGGCCTGGAGGGGTGGAAACACCTGGAGACTGCAGTGGTGCCGGAGATCTATGATGCACAACTAGCTCATGCCATACATGAGGTATCTACCGATGGAGCACATGAGATCCTAAACAGAGTGGCTCGCGAATATGGCATCCTGCTCAGTCCATCCGCTGCCGCTAACCTGGCCGGCGCAGTAGCACTGTCAGCGCAAATAAGCAATGGCTCGGTAGTGACAGTACTACCGGACAATGCTGACAAATACTCTGAAATCATTAAACAAATACTATGAGCCTCCACATCACACACGACGCCAGGGAGCGTATCATCCATGACGCTATCCAGACCTTTCCCGATGAGTGCTGCGGCTTCCTGTACGGTACCGAAACCGGAGACGACAGGCTGATTCTAGAGGTGCAGGCGGTAGGCAACTCCAAAGACGGCGACAAGCGCAGGCGCTTTGAGATCAAGGCGCTGGACTACCTGCGCGCAGAGCGCTATGCGGAGGCCAACAACCTACTACTACTGGGTGTTTACCACTCTCATCCGGATCATCCATCCGTACCCTCCGAGCATGACAGGGTTGCGGCACAGCCGTACTTCTCATACGTCATCGTGTCTATACTAGCCGGCAAGTATAATACGCTACAATCCTGGAGGCTAAATGACGCCTCGCAATTCGAAGAAGAAACAATTTCTCGATCCCAATTTTCAAACTAAAACATAAAACAACATCATGGCTACTGTGATTATTCCCACTCCCCTCCGAAAATTTACCGGACAGAAAACGAAGCTGGAGGTAGAAGGTACCAGCGTGAAAGAGGCGATAGAAGACCTCGCGCTGAATTTCCCTGACCTAAAAAAACACCTGATAGATGACAATGGGCATCTGCGAACGTTTGTCAACATATTCCTAGGAGATGACGATATCCGGGACCTGCAAAACGAATCCACCACTCTCAAAGATGGCAGCGTGATCAGCATCATACCTGCCATAGCCGGAGGCAGCCATTGACCATTCACTCTAAAACCACAAAATAACATGAGCAGCAATACAGCATTCAGGAAAGAAGAACTAGCGCGGTACAATCGTCACATTATTATCCCAGGCTTTGGCATAGAGGCGCAGCAGAAACTAAAAGAAGCAAAGGTCCTGGTAGTCGGGTCCGGAGGGCTAGGTAGCCCGCTACTGCTGTATCTGGCAGCAGCAGGTGTAGGCACGATAGGTATCGT
>CAZNDJ010000243.1:0-206 GCA_964571705.1 uncultured Chitinophagaceae bacterium | reverse complement strand
TCGTAGATTTTGATGTAGTAGATGACAGCAACCTGCAGCGGCAGGTACTGTTTGGCGTATCTGAGGTGGGGAAACCGAAAGTAGAAGCTGCGAAAGAACGCCTGCAGCAACTCAATCCGCATATCAGCATTGTGACCTATAACACGCAGCTCACCCCTCAAAATGCCCACAACATCATAAAAGAATAAGACATAGTAGAAGATAGT
>CAZNDJ010000242.1:0-2317 GCA_964571705.1 uncultured Chitinophagaceae bacterium | reverse complement strand
GCAAGTTTGAGTTCATCCACTTCATAGGCGGCGGTGCCAACTCTGAGGTCTGGAGCCAGATACTGGCCGATGTATTTGACCGGCCGGTAAAGCAGATGAAGCAGCCGCTCAATGCCAATAGCCGCGGTGCCGCCCTCCTGGCCCTCATGAGCCTGGGCAAACTGAAAGTAGAAGAGACACCCGCTATTACCGAGGTGAATAAAGTCTACCAGCCTAACCCTGAGAACAGGAAGCTGTATGATGATCTCTTCACTCACTACGTGAAGATCTACGAGACGAATAAGGCGCTTTACAAAGAATGGAATAAATAATGTGCTGATGTGCTAATTTGAAGATTTGAAAATGGCTGCAAGTGGAATACATGATGTAACTTCCGCTCCCGATCAAACATTCTATTCAAACTAACTTTTGTCCAGATGGCCTCCACCTTTTCTATATCGGAGTATCACAATACTGATGAAGTTTATGCGCAGCTCAAAAACCTCATGGCGCAGCCGCCGAGGCACCTGCCAAAACCGGTGCTCGATGCCTATGTAGCGCAGATAGAAAAAACCTGTGCGAAGTCTAAGGTGATGACCACTGAGGCGATGAACTACATACCCGGTGGTGTGCAGCACAACCTGGCATTCAACTATCCTTTCCCTATCGTATTCAATAAGGCCGACGGCCCCTATCTCTATGACCTGGATGGCAACCGCTATATAGACTTCATACAGGCAGGCGGGCCTACGGTGCTGGGTAGCAATCCTGCCATCGTGCGTGAGAAGTGTATAGAGCTGCTCAATACCTGCGGCCCGTCTACGGGGCTCTTTCACGAGTATGAGCTGAAGATAGCGAAGATGATCTGCGAGCATATGCCTTCGGTGGATATGTTCCGCATGCTGAATAGCGGGTCTGAGTCGGTGATCGCTGCGGTACGTACGGCGCGCATCATCACAGGCAAGAAGAAGATCATCAAAGTGGGTGGCGCCTATCACGGCTGGATGGACCAGATGGTCTATGGCATCCGCATACCGGGTACGGGGCGCTTTGAGTCGCATGGCATACCGCGGGCTTATACATCGCATACGCAGGAAGTTTATCCTAATGACCTGGGGCAGCTGGAGCGCACCATGCAGCTCAATGTACTGCGCGGTGGCACAGCAGCTGTGATCCTCGAGCCCCTGGGCCCTGAGAGCGGCACCTACCCTACACAAAAGAACTACAACAAAGCCGTGCGCGAACTGTGCGATAAATACGGCGCGTTATTGATATTTGACGAAGTAGTGACTGCCTTTCGCGTAGGCATGAGTGGTGCGCAGGGTTACTTTGATATCAAGCCTGACCTCACGGTCTTTGGCAAGGTGGTGGCCGGTGGCTATCCATCTGCCGGTGGCCTGGGTGGCAAGAAGGAATATATGGAGTACCTCGCTGCCGGCCTCGGCGGAGCCAAGAAGAAGCAATCCAAAGTAGGCGGCACGATGGCGGCCAATCCGCTGAGCTGTGTAGCCGGTTATTATACTTTGGTAGAAATAGAAAAGCAAAATGCCTGCGAGAAAGCAGGTCGCGCAGGTGACAGGCTGACAAAAGGCCTGCAAGAGATGATGAAGCGCTATGATCTGCCATTTGTGGCATACAATCAGGGATCTATCTGCCACCTGGAGTCAGCGGGTACACTCTTTGTCAAGATCAACTACCTGAAGATACTCAAGGTGCTGGCCGAGATCAAGGAGCGCAAGCAGATGATGGAGGAGATGGGTGCGGCCTATACGGCTGAGGGTATCATCACGCTGGCCGGCAGCCGTATGTACACGAGCATGGCGGATACCGATGAGGTGATAGACGATGCGCTGAACCGTTTTGACAGGGTATTTAGCAAGATGAAGAAATGATCAGCGCAGAAGAAGCAAGAGTACTGGTATGTGAGTCAGGCAAGCGCCTGCTGCGCGAGGGCCTCGTAGCCCGCACCTGGGGCAATGTGAGTGTGCGCATCAGTGATACGCATATGATGATCACGCCGAGTGGCCGCCCCTATGCAGAGCTGACACCGGCAGATATGGTGGCGGTCAATTTCTACGACCTGAAATATGAGGGACATATCAAGCCCTCCTCCGAACTAAAACTCCACTGCGAGGTTTATAAGAAGCGTCCGCATATAGAAGCCGTGATACACACCCACCAGATGTATGCCTCCATCATAGCTGCTGCGCAGAAAGACGTGCAGGTGCTGGACCCGGAGCACCAGCGCATACTGGGCGCTGCGGTGATCAAGGCCGCTCCCTACGCGCTGCCAAACTCAAAGGCTATCACCTTTGGCACGGAGAAAGCGATAGAGGGG
>CAZNDJ010000241.1:0-2366 GCA_964571705.1 uncultured Chitinophagaceae bacterium | reverse complement strand
ATCTGTCTGGTCAATAACAATACAATTTGAAACCACGGAGAGATTCACAGGTCAGACAGCGGATGAATGGCTGCGTGGTAATGATGCAAAGGTCTGCAAAATGTGCGACTTTTTGCGGGAGAGTTATTGACAAACGGAGTTTCTGAACAAGATACTTATGCACCAAGAAATGCGTATCAGATGACGGT
This sequence comes from uncultured Chitinophagaceae bacterium, assembly GCA_964571705.1. Classification (GTDB taxonomy): domain Bacteria; phylum Bacteroidota; class Bacteroidia; order Chitinophagales; family LD1; genus UBA1941. The sequence goes on along the minus strand of CAZNDJ010000241.1, from coordinate 2,178 downwards.
ATAGGAAGACTGCTGGAGCCAGCCCACCTTGCCATCTGAGAGGCGCACCTTGGCCCACTCGCCTACGTGGTCGAGTAGCTGGATCTTGATGCCCTCGTGGATCATAAAGAGGTCTGTAGAAGAGGCATCAGGTGCACTCTTGATATATGCGCTCTCTGTAGTAAGGATAGCCTGGTCTGCACCGTACTCGGCATGCGACTGCGAGTATGCCAGCGAACCGAAGAAACCAGCAAACAGCAGGAGCACCACGCCCAGAAAAAAGCCGAGCCGGCGGATGCTCTGCACAAAGAGATATGCCGCAAAAGCAGCCAGCGCCAGCCAGACACAGACACCGCTCAGGATGCTCCACGTACGGGAGGAGCGCGACTCTACGAAGTGGTCCCAGCTCTGCACGATGGCTAGCTGCGGCACCGGTATGAGGCGGTCTACTGTCTTCTGATTGGCGAGCTTGAGATTGAAGCGGATGTCCTCGTCTCCAGGTGCGAGGCGCTGCGCGCGCTCATAGCTGAGGATGGCCTGGCCCATGGCGCCTTTCTTGTAGCTCGCATTGCCGAGGTTGTAGTAGACCTCAGCGGTCTTGTAGCCCTGAGTCAGGAGTTTATCGTAGCCGGCGATGGCCAGGTCGTAGTCTTTGTTTTTGTATGCAGTATTGGCCGCGTCAAAGAGCTGCGTAGAGGTCTCTGCATAGGTTACGCTGTATAGGCCGAGCGCACAGAGCAGCACCAGCACCATACGGCTGAGCGACCATGATGGTCCATGTGCGTATGTCACGGCGTGTATCATTTGATCTCGTCTTCCAGGTCTGCTATCAGCTCTATGGCCGCGTTATAGTTCTGCTTCATCTCATCTCCCGCACCCACCGGGGAGTATAGGGCCAGCTCGCAGGTGTGGATCAGCGCCTTTAGCTTGCCTATGGTCGCGGGCTTCACATTTTTGGCCAGGAGCTTTTCTTCTACATTATCCTTAGAGAGTTGCGACAGGTCTATGTTCAGCTTATCGCCCAGGTAGCCCCACATAGCGCGGGATACCTCATCATAAAAAGGTTCCTTGTTGCCCTTTGCCAGGTGCTTGTCTGCGGTAGAGAGGCGCTTCTTTGCCAGCCTGGTAGCACGGCGGCGCTTGGCGCCTACGATGTCAGCGGCGAGGTCCTCCGTACGGCGGCGTACGAAGAGCAGGCCGAGAAAGGCCAGCACAGGTGTACTCATCATACCTACGAAGCCAACTGAGCCAAAGAAAGGTTTCTGCTCTTTGTCTAGCGCAGCTTTCGTTTTGATAAAGCGGATATCAGAGTGCAGCGCAGCCACGTCTTCTTTGCTCACCATAGCGGTGCCAGTGTTAGGGTTTTGAGACGGTGCGCCGGTGATCTTTAGTGCCAGCTCCGGTGAGGTCTGCGTAATGTATTTGCCCGCACCCGGATCGAAGAAGGAGAAAGAGGTGCCCGGTATCTTATAGTCTCCCGGCTGGTGCGGGATCACGAGGTAGTCATACTGTATGCTGCCGCTCATGCCACCATCGGTATTTGTCACATCATCTTTTACCTTAGGGTCAAAGGTCTCAAAACCCTCCGGAAATTGAGGCTTTGGCAGCTCGATGGTCTTCAGGTTGCCCACGCCGCTGATCTTTACCGTATAGGTGAGTGCATTGTCTGTCTTGCCTTCCTTGTCAGAGAGCTTTACCTCGTATTGAAATTTGCCCACGGCACCATCATAATCTGCAGGCTTGCCGGCGGTGGGTACATCTTTTACATTGATGGTGATGGCATTGCTTGATGTCTTGTAGGGTACATTGGCATACTCCGGGCCCCAGAATGAACGGCCCACCTCTGCCTGCACGATCATATTCAGCTCTGCCGGCGTGATCTGCAGGGCACCGGCACGCTGCGGGTAGAGGTTATATTTGATCAGGTCTGCCGCGTAGTACCGCTGTCCGTTGTAGGTTTCTATGTGCTCCTTGATCTGCTTGTTATTCATCACCTCCTGGCTCCAGAAGCCATCAAATGAAGGTGCCTTGGCCGGCGATATATTGCCGATGTTCATTTTGAAGTAGATCTTGATCGTAGCGGTGATGCGCTCGCCTACATAGACATTATTGCGGTCGGTCTCCATGCGTACTATCACATTGTCACGGATAGCCTTGTCTATATCTGCATTAGATTTTTGCGGCTGATGCTGCTGCATT
>CAZNDJ010000240.1:0-2383 GCA_964571705.1 uncultured Chitinophagaceae bacterium | reverse complement strand
TTGCCTGTTGTGCTGTTATTTTTCGCCGCAGGGCTGCATCAGTTCTCACTGCAGCCGAGGGTCATATTATTTGTGATGCCGCTGCTGCTGGTGTGTATAGGAGTGGGGCTGGACAGACTGCTATCTACACGAGGGGTGCCGATGCTCATGCTTCCTATCGCGGCCATATGCGTGGCCAACTATGCTCACATCAGCTATTTCTGGCGGCCTCTATTGGTCACAGAGGTGACAGACTGCCTCCCATATGTACAGCGGCAAAAACAAGCTGGAGCGGAATTATACATAGATGGGTCTGCAGTGCCTGCATATATCTACTACACTGAGATGCATCCGGACAAGATGAAATGGTCAGCGATCAGGGGCGGTACCTGCCTGCCGTACATGGCAGATATGGACAGTGTATCTGCCCGGATGGGGGGGCAGGCCATGGTGCTCTATAGCTACCAGAGTGCTGATGTGATGGCTGCTGAGGCCTCTGCTATAGACAGGCATATGATCCGGCAGGATGTGTATAAAGGAAGATCGGTGAGCCAGGTATTGCTGCTTAGAAAAAGATAGATTTGACACGATGAAAGCACTTTTCATAAATGGCACGGGCTGTATATCTCCTCAACCTACCTTTGAGACAGGATTCCCATTTGAGGCAAAGGAATATAACGGCTCCAGACTGGCCTGCATCGAGCCTGACTATAGTCCATACATCGATCCTAAACTATCGCGGCGTATGGGCCGGCTGCTGAAATATGGGACTGCTGCAGGCCTGCAGGCCCTGCGTGATGCCGGAGTACAGGTGCCAGATGCGATCTCTACAGGTACAGGATTTGGCCTGCTGGATGACTCAGGCAAGTTTCTCAGGAATGTGATAGAGGCAGCGGAAGGAGTAGTGAGCCCCACGGCTTTTATCCAGTCTACGCACAATACAGTCAGCTCAAATATAGCCCTCTCCGTAGGCTGTCATGCGCACAATAATACGTTTGCCCACAAGGGATTTTCCTTTGAGAGTGCGCTGACAGATGCGCAGATGCTGGCCGGTGAAAACGAATCCCTGCGCAATATACTGGTGGGCGCCTATGATGAGGTGACGGACTACAGCTACCAGATCATGGCGCGGCTCGGATTGATACGCGCTGGTGAAGGATCTAGCCTGGACCTTCTAAAAAATCCTGCTAAGGGCACCATAGCCGGAGAAGGAGCAGCGTTTTTTGTACTATCTCCAGACCGGACGGATAAGACCTATGCCCTCTACCGTGGCAATAGGCTGATCTATAAACCGGCCTCCTACGGGGTATTGTCTGAGGCCATTGAAAGTTTCCTCACAGAGCATGGTATATCTGTGCCCGAAGTAGCACTACTATCCGGTCTGTGTGGCGACCCCGGCAGGGATGCCCTGCTGCAGGGCATCAATACCAGACTGCCAGATGTTACTACTGTTATGACTTACAAGCACTTGTGTGGAGAGTATATGACCTCTTCTGCCTTTGCCATGTGGATGGGGGCTATGATACTGCGGACCGGTCAGGTGCCCGATACGATACTCCTCAGCGGCTCCCCAGCCAATGCAGAGCATATCCTCATATGTAATTCATATAAGAATGATTACGCGCTGATACTCTTGTCAGTGGCGTGAACCTCGTCTAAAATCTCTTAACAGTTACAATTTGCCCGCGGCGTGGTACGTTTTTAGTACTATGAGCATCAACGGTTTGTTTTCAAAAATAGACAGCAAACGATTTGTTAACTTTTTCGTATTTTTTGCGTAAATTAATTTTGGAAATCAACCCTGTTTAGTAGCTTCAAACAACAATTCTTTCATCATTAAAATCGAGCAATTATGAACATTGTCATTCATCCGGTGCGCTTCGACGCATCTACCCAGCTCATCTCCTTTATCAATAAAAAGCTCCAGAAACTCGAAACGTTCTTCGACCGCATCGTAGAGGCTGAGGTCTACCTCAAAATGGATACGAAGCAAAACATCAAGGACAAGACGGTAGAGATAAAGCTGCATGTGCCGGGCAAGACGATATTCGTGTGTGAAACGTCCAAAACCTTTGAAGAGAGTACGGATCTGGCCATCGACACGATGTCGCGCCAGCTCAAGAAGCAAAAGGAAAAAGCCAGGGCGGTATAAGTACCTTCCCTTTAGCATCTGAATATTTCCGGCCCCGTATGCAGTGAGTGTATACGGGGCCGGTGCTTTATACACAAAATTTGTGGAGAAAATAGTGGATGGTGTTTTGCAAAATGAAAATATGTCACTATAATTGCGTCCCGTTTACGAAAGGGGCGGGACACACGTTGTTTGACAGAATAGATGAGCGTTAAGTAAATAAGCCGAAGTAGCTCAGCTGGTAGAGCAACTGATTTGTAATCAGTAGGTCGG
>CAZNDJ010000239.1:0-2450 GCA_964571705.1 uncultured Chitinophagaceae bacterium | reverse complement strand
TAAGCGCTGGAGCAGGAACTACCGTAGTGGATACTACCAGCCCATGAGGCCTGACTGCTGCACCAACTGGTACGCACGGTGGCCTCTGCCATCACACTGAAGCAACTGCTAAGCGCTGCCATGGGGATAGTATAGGTATAGGATGTGACCGTACCTGTGAGGTGTGTGCCATAGGGAAACTGGCTGGCGACAGGCTGCCCATTACGCACAGGCAGGAGTGCCAGCGCACCTACATAGAGGCGCAGGTCCTCGAGGCGATAGCCATTGGTGGTGGCATACGTCACGTACAGATAGCTGGCATCATTACTCACTGTGACAGTGCCAGCGGTCTGATGCTGTGTAGTGCGGAGCGTGGCCACCACAGGTGTGCCGCAGGGTGTGGGTGTGGTACATTTCAGGGCATTGAGGTCGGTACTCTGCTGGAGGGCAGCAGGGGCAGAGATTGTCTCTTTGCGGCAGGAGACAGCCGTCAGCATGAGAGCTGCAAGGATCACAAGGGCCATAGTTGGTTTCATGGTGTGTATGGTTTTATACTGCAAAGTTCGCGTGGGTATGGATGGCTGGAGCCAACCTGTGTCGTGTGATAGTATGAGCTTGGTCAGGGGGCAATGTTAAGAACTAAGACCCTGCCGCAGAGAGAACAGGAGGGCTCTGTGGATGGCAAACAGGCTGAGTACCGATCCGCACGGCTTAAAATTTTACTTTTGACAATCTTATCCTGCTATCATATGCTCCACTACCATCCTGACAATCCACTCAGCACTTTTATTCATAGCAAAGGCATCATCACAGATGATAGCCGCATCTGCCAGTTTGCGGCGCGGGTGAGTATCATTACTGCGTCTCACAGCCTGGAGGATGTGGAGGTAAAGGTCAGCGCTACTGTAGATGGATCAAAAGATTTTGGCCGGTTAGGCTTTCTGGAAGCAAAGGTGAATGCACTGCTGTACCCTACGGACTTTGATGCGAAGTGGCAGCGGTTTAAATATGTGGATGATGCGTATCTGCAGGTCACGGGTACACATCCTAAGAAGATGATAGGGAAATACACGGTGAAGATAACGCCGCTCCTAATCGTCGGCCCCTAAATCCCCAAAGGGGACTTTAATACAGAACAGCCATAATGCAGTAACAGCGTCTAAGAGGAAGATTGCTTCGAGAAATACCGCTGTTGTTTTTTTAATGGAATTTCTCTCGCAAATGTTCGCTTTTTTTTGTCGCGTGCGAGCGTCAGGGATCGCAGTGGATAGCCCGGAGCCGAGCCCCTAAATCCCCCAAGGGGACTTGAACAGGCGCACGTGAGCCTGGTGCTAATGGATAGTGTACATGATGGTGGCGAGGACTAGGAACGGAGAGCCCGCCCGGACGCCCAGAATGCCTCAAATCCCCCGGCCTGCGGCCTGCCCTTTTTAAAAGGGGATTTTCAGCCATTTTGTTTTTTGGAGGGTGAGTGGGGCTTAATCAGGTAAGTTTGCTTGTGTGAGTACGTTAAGATCCTTCGCTGCGCTCTGGATGACAAAAAGGGGCATAAAAAAGCCCCATTGCTTGCGCAACAGGGCTTGAAAGTTATCGTAGGGAGCGCTCTTTAGGAGATGCTCATTTGTATCTTCTTCTGTATCTCTGATACCTGCTCGCGAAACTCCTGGTCTGTGTCGATCAGGTTCTGCACAGCCTGGCAGGAGTGGATCACTGTAGAGTGGTCCCTGCCGCCAAAGTGCTTGCCGATCACCTTGAGTGAGTTCTTTGTGTAGTTCTTAGCCAGGAACATGGAGAGCTGGCGCGCCTGCACGATCATGCGCTTGCGGGTCTTCTCCTTCAGGTGGTCCATCGGTACATTGTAGTAGTCGCAGACGGTCTTCTGGATGTAGTCTATAGACACCTCGCGGCTGATAGACTTTACGAAGTTCTTGATGATCTTCTTGGCCAGGTCGAGGTCTACGTCCTTCTTATTCAGAGAGGCCTGTGCGAGGAGCGATATGAGCGCTGCCTCCAGCTCGCGGATATTGGTATTGATGTTATACGCTACAAACTCTACTACCTCGCGCGGGAGCTCGATACCGTCAGCATACATCTTCTTCTCGAGGATGGCGATACGGGTCTCAAAGTCCGGCACCTGCAGGTCTGCGCTCAGGCCCCACTTGAAGCGGGACAGTAGGCGCTCCTCTATGCCCTCCAGATCACGCGGTGGGCGGTCTGTGGTGAGCACGAGCTGCTTGCCGCTCTGGTGCAGGTGGTTGAAGATATGGAAGAAGATGTCCTGTGTCTTTTCCTTATTGGAGAAGAACTGGATATCATCCACGATCAGCACATCTATGAGCTGGTAGAAGTGTACGAAGTCATTTACCGAGTTATTCTTGACTGCGTCAAAGAACTGGTTGGTAAACTTCTCAGACGATACGTAGAGTACAGTCTTGTTTGGGAAGTTTTGCTTTACCTCATTGCCTATACTC
>CAZNDJ010000238.1:0-2463 GCA_964571705.1 uncultured Chitinophagaceae bacterium | reverse complement strand
CAGTTAGGCTTCGGGTTTGGCGCTACGACTAGTCGCAAGCGCCGCAGTGGCTGGATAGACCTGCCAGCACTCCGCTATGATATCATGATCAATGGCATTACCCAGATAGCTATGACCAAGGCCGACGTGCTCAATGACTTTGACCAGATAGAGGCATGCACGCACTACAAAATAGATGGCAAGCAGACCGATACGATACCATACGATATCAATGATGTGCAGATAGATCCTGTATACCGCTCTTTCCCGGGCTGGAAGCAGGACCTCGGTCCATTCAGCTCAGTAGATGAGCTGCCTGAAAATCTGCGCAACTACCTGACATTCCTCGAGAGCCACCTGGCTACTCCTATCACTATGCTCTCTACCGGCCCTGAGCGCGAGAAGCTGCTCTTCAAAAACAAACTGGAAGCTATAGCTTAGGTTTCCGATTTACGGATTGCAACAATACTTTCTGGCATGAATGTGCCTGATTGGCACTACTTCACTTTGTACGAGAGTATAGTACTGTATTTATTGCCCTTTGCGCTCACACCTATGTAGAGGTCTCCATGCTTAGGAGCGAGTGAAAGCGTATATGTGTTTCCATTGCGTACAAATGGCGTGGGCCTGCCATTGAGGTCTTGTGTCGCTATCATGGTTATATTTTCATCATTGGTCACCTTCAGCTCTAGCGGTGTGCCGGCCCGGATCTGGCCTGATATGGGGAAGCCCTCCAGGTGTAGCTGGCGCGCACAGTTGTATGCCACTGGCACCGTCTCTGGCAGTGTACCTGCCAGATAGCTCTCATACAGCTCCTTGCCGGAGAAGCCAAACGCAAAAAAGGCCGCACGCACGCGCGGCATCTCCTCATACTGGTGTATGCTGAGGCCACCCGGCACCAGCAGCCACTGCGTATCTACCGGATAGTGGGCGAATACAAACTCATACGGATCGGTATCAAACCAGTAGGTATCGAGCCGCTTGTGATTGACCAGGTCGCCATCCACCTTCTGGCCAAAGCCCGAGCCCCATGTGGCATCTACCAGCACCCAGCGGCCGGCTACCTTCACTGCATTCCAGGCGTGGCCCGGCTTCTTGCCTTCAAACTTCTGGCCCTCCCTGTAGCTGTATGCTTTGGCATAGCCCTCTATGACCACGGCCTCCATGCCGAGTGCATTGCAGAGCACCTTGTAGACATTGGCGTAGCCCTGGCAGACTGCTACGTGCCGTTTTAGGATGCGTGAGCACGATTGATCTGGTATGGAGCCTTCATTGTAGGCATTGGCGTCATAGCTTATATGAGTGGCCACCCAGGTATAGGCAGCACGGGCGCGCTCCATATCAGTGTGGCAGGCGGTGCGCAGGTAGGCGGCTATGCTATCTGCATCAGGTGCGAGTGCGGGTGCGTACATGGCCGCAGAGTCTATGAGATGAAAGGGACCTGCAGGGATCGTATCCGAGGCCATAGCGGTGAGGCTGAGTAGCAGGGATAGTAGCAGTAGCGAAGATGTTTTCATAATTGAGTGCCTGCAAAGATAACGGCGAAATGATAACGCTGGTATGCATTGATTAGCACTATTTTCTGTTGCATCTTCAGGCAAATACGCATGAAGCAGAGACTCCCCCACAGTAGTCCCCCCAAACCTTTCGATTACAGTTTACCCATCACGATCATCTGATCCAAGGTAGGACCGACGCTGCCTCCCTTAGGCTCTATGGTGATGGCAAAGGCCTGTGGCTCAGCCACATCGTCCATATGTGCCAATATGGTTTCCTGTCCGGCCAGCGGCAACACTCCGAGGTCTACAGGCTTGCCATCTACGATGGCCCAGAGCTGGTACTGCTTATCCTGAGCCAGTGGTGGCAGCCCGGCAGTATTGATATATGTAGACTTACGCTTTTGATCCCAATAAATCAGTGCTTTCGCCGCAGGCGAGAGTGGCAGCCCAGCCAGTTCTACGCGTACGTTAGTAGGATTGGCCATCACGGTCAGGTCTTGTGTCACAGTATTGATCTGGCGGGTCAGGTGGGCGTTATTATCAGCCATCACATTCTTGTCGGTCTGTAGCTGGGCTATCTGGCCGGTCAGGTCTTTATTCTGGTTGTACTGGTACCAGTTGCCACCCAGGCTGAGCACAGCCAATACCACAGACGCTGCCGCCAGCCAGAGGTAAGTGCCGCCCCCCTTTGATACCATCTCTACTACGCGTGGCTCCGGCGCATCGGTCAGGTCCAGCTGCGAGAGGATACGCTCTCTGAGCGCTGTCGGTGGCTGCACAAGGCTAGCAGTGGCATAGGCGTGTAGCGTGGCCTCTATGGCCTCCAGCTCTGCCTGTACCTCAGGATGCTGCACACACATAGCCTCTACCTCCCTGCGCTCAGCGGGAGTCATCTGATCGTAGGCGTAGAGCTCGAGCACTCCTGATTCTATGTATTCCCTGGTATTCACCTTGTTTTATCTCTCTTTTCCTCTTGTCGTTTATC
>CAZNDJ010000237.1:0-2482 GCA_964571705.1 uncultured Chitinophagaceae bacterium | reverse complement strand
AGTCGATCTGAGGCAACAAAGCAATGTGCTCTCAGTGCCATCAAACTCTCCCCGGCAGACTACAAGGCGAAGTACAACCGCCAGGCGGCGTGATCTACTGATCCATACCATACTTATTACCTATTCCTTATTCCCTCCAGCTCATCCAGCAGCGCCCGCTGCGCCTCTATGATCTTCTCTCTCGCAGTAGCTATATCAAACCACTCGGCTCTGTCTATCTCGGGGAATGTCGCCTTCTTGCCGCTGCGCGGCGGCCACTCTATCTCAAATGTATTGCTGCGTACCTGTGTGGTGTCTACATCCATCTCCACGGCCCAGGCGTGTACGGTCTTGCCGTTCTTCTGCCTGACCGGAGCGAGGGGCAGCAGCTCTCCTACTGCTGTGATACCTGTTTCTTCTTTGAACTCGCGTATCGCTGCATCCAGCGGCTCTTCATCATCGGTGAATTCACCTTTCACGATAGACCAGGCACCGGCATCTTTATTACGCCAGAAGGGCCCGCCGGGGTGCACCAGCATGACCTCTATATGCTTGCCCTTTTTGCGATAGGGTAGTATGCCTGCGCTCTGCTTTACCATGGTGCTAAGATAATCAGGATGCTGGTGGTAGTGCTGGTGGCGTATCCGTGCCTTGCTCCTGATCAGCCTGACCTTGCCCCTCACACTCCGTTATGAGCTTCAGCACTTGCTCAAAATCCTCCTGCACAGACAGCCCATGCTCCAGCCCGCTGAGCATGATCACGGTATGCTTGGTGCCGGTATCCTGCTTGTAGAAGTAGCAGATGTTTTGCACGTTGATGATAGTAGGCGCGTCCTGATAGACATTGGTGAGCCGGATGAATCCTTTCATGGCGGTCGTTTAGCCATAGCGCACATATACTGTACCAAAACTGGTATGGAGTAGTGAGACGATCTATGCCTCGTAAGGACAGTCTAAAATAATTGCCTCAAGTAATGACCCTAGCGCAGCTTCTTCATCAGCGTGGCCAGTAGTCCCTGCGTGCCATGTGGCAGCTCGAGGTCTACGAGCTGGCGGCCATAGTCATGTTGCAGATCTTCGTGTAGCGTGGGTAGCACCTTGGCCACTTTTTTGAGCTGGCTCTCATAGACATTGGTCAGTATCTGGCTCTTTTGCAGCGGCAGGCCCGAGTGGCGCAGCTTGTAGAGGTAGTAGAGCAGCAGCTCCACCTCTGTCGTTTTGATACCGGAGTAGCGGCAGTACTTATTGACCGAGCGCAGTACTTTGCGCAGTGTCTTCTTGGCGTAGTAGAGATTGTAGTCGGCAGGTATGGCATCCATCTCTTCGTCTATATAGGCCTTGACGCTGGCTATGTAGCCGCGCTCATCCTGCGCATCGGAGAGCAGGTAGGTGATGAGTTCTTTGTTCTCCTTTTTGTACCGTGCCAGCCGGGTGATGATCTCTACCAGCTCCTTCTGGCTCAGGTGGGTCAGTTCTTTTTTCAGCTCATTGATGGTAGAGGCTTGCATACATCTAAGTTGCGGCATATCGCGATGAAATGCAAAAACCTCTTTCGCCCAAAACTTTCCTCAGGCACCTTATTTGCATCACATAGGATATTTTAAAAAAGCCATGCTATCTATAGACGACATCTTCGGACTAAAAACAGAGCACCTCACTACGCTACAAATGCTGGCGCGTGCTGCGGTGGTTTTCTTCGCCGGGCTGGGCATGCTGCGTATGAGCGGTGTGCGCACGCTGGGCCGCATGACAGCCTTTGATACACTCACACTACTCATCATCGGCTCCATACTGGGCCGGTCCGTTATCTCTGGTCAAAACTTCTTCGGCTGCCTGCTGGCAGCCGTACTGATCACACTGCTGCAGTTGTTCATGGCCTGGCTCACCTATCATAGTCAGGCGTTGGGGAAAATTTTCAAAGGCACCGCCATACCACTCATGCGTGAGGGTATCACTATACCGAAGCATATGAAGCGTACCCTCGTGACAGAAAAAGATATAGAGGAAGCGCTACACAGCCAGCTGCAAACGGAGAACACGGACCAGGTGCGCGATATCTACCTGGAGCGCTCGGGGCATATCAGCTTTATCAAAAAACAACCTGATACACAATGACAAGCAAAAAACCTAAAGGCGTACCTGCGCAGCACCAGCACGTGCAGCCAGGCCATGAGGCGGCTATGACACCAGAGCCCGTATATATCCGCCACAGCTATGTAGGCAGTGGCAAGCTGATGGGCCGCACGGCCATCATCACCGGAGGCGATAGTGGTATAGGGCGAGCAGTAGCAGTACACTTCGCCAAAGAAGGGTGCGACGTAGTAGTGGTGTATCTCTCAGAGCACAAAGATGCCCGCAAAACACAGCAGCTGGTGCAGGACTGTGGCCGCCGCTGCCTGCTGATAGATGGCGACCTCACAGACCTTTCATTTTGCCGCAAGGTGGTAACCAAGACCCTGAAGGAATTTGACCGCATAGATGTGCTGGTCAATAATGCCGGTGA
>CAZNDJ010000236.1:0-2553 GCA_964571705.1 uncultured Chitinophagaceae bacterium | reverse complement strand
GAGCGAAACCAATTGGTTCCTTAAGCCGCAACCTGCGCGTCAGGCTATTTATGACCCTGCTGCCTACCGCTATCTTTATCCTTTCCCCCATCCTCATGATCGTATCTGCGCTACAGCTCCGGCTCAAAAAGGACGAGCTGATGGCCGATGTCCGCTACTTTATGAGCAATGGGCTGAGGGGGTAAGTAGTCAATTAACTGCCAAGAACGCGGAGAACGCGGAGTTATCTAAAATCTCTTTGCGGTCTTGGCGTCCTTTGCGGTTCTATATTTCTCTTATTAAAGCGAACTTTCCCCACCCCATCCCTGTTATCAGTAGTCCCCGGTATGGTACAAATGGTAAGCAGGACAGATATTTGTCCCCAATTGTTTGATGGCCTTATTTTGGAGATATAGCAACGTTTTATTCCTTTGCACCCTTAACCACCACACCCTGTCTTGAGCAGAAATGTATATATAACGCGCCTTTCGTCCTATTTGCCTAATGAGCCAGTGGCAAACGACCAGATGGAAAGCCGCCTCGGCCTCATCAATGGCAAGCCCTCCAAGGCCCGCGCCGTGGTGCTCCGCAGCAATGGCATCAAGACCCGGCACTACGCCCTCGATCAATCCGGCAAGTCTACCCATACCAATGCACAGCTGGTAAAAGAGGCTATACAGAAACTCTATGATGAGCGCTTCGGAGCCGATGATATACAGATACTGGCCTGCGGTACTACCTCTCCGGATCAGCTCCTGCCGTCTCACGCCTCTATGGTGCTGGGTGAGCTGGGCATAGGCCCGATAGAGGTGCTGAGTACTACCGGCTCCTGCTGCACGGGTGTGCAGGCCATGAGCTACTGCTACCTCGCTATCCTGGCAGGTGTATATGATAATGCCGTCTGCACCGGTAGCGAGAAGATGAGCGCCTGGATGCTGGCAGACAAGTTTCAGGATGAGGCAGACAGGCTGAAAGAGCTGGAGGCTAATCCTTTTATCGCTTTTGAGAAGGAGTTTCTCCGCTGGATGCTGAGCGATGGAGCAGGTGCCTGCGTACTCGAGTCGCAGCCCAATCCAGATAGTATATCACTCAAGATAGAATGGATAGAGCAGCGCAGCTACGCCAATGAGCTGCCTGTCTGTATGTACGCAGGTGCCACCAAAGATGATGACACCGGCCGCCTGACCGGCTGGAATGAGATGCCACCGCACGACTGGGCTGATAAATCTGTCCTCTCACTCAAGCAGGATACCCGTTTCCTCGGAGAGAATATAGTGAAGTATGGCGGCAAGTTTCTGCTGGATATAGTGAAGCGCCGTGGCTTTGATGTGAATGAGGTGAGCTACTTCCTGCCACATCTTTCGTCAGAGTTCTTTGCACCAAAGATCGCCGAGGAGCTACAGGCTATCGGTATCGGTATCGCTGCGGATAAGTGGTTTTACAACCTGACCCGTGTGGGCAATATCGGCTCTGCCTCGGCCTTTGTAATGCTGGATGAGCTATTTCACTCCGGCAAGCTGAAGAAAGGTGAGAAGGTCCTCATGATGATCCCTGAGAGTGCGCGCTTCAGCTATGCGTATGTGCTGCTCACTGTAGTCTAGTTTTTTCGCAAACCAATAGCCCCTCACGATATGCTGGTCAGCAAAGAAGAAGTGCAACAATATATCCCGCAGCGTCCGCCCATCGTGATGGTAGATGGCCTGCTGGAGCATGAGGGAGATGTGAGTGTGTCTGCACTGACTATCGCGCCTGACAATATTTTCGTGAGTGATGGTAGCTTTCAAATGCCCGGTATGGTAGAGAATATCGCCCAGACCGCAGCACTCAGAATGGGCTACAGCTACCGCCTGGAGGCGACACCATCCGGCGCAGCGCCTGCCAAGCCACCTGTAGGCTTCATAGGAGAGGTCAAGAATCTCAAGATACACCTGCTGCCACCTGTGGGCGCTATCATCCGCACACGCATAGAGGTGCTGCATACTATTTTCACCGCATCTGTGATACGCGGTGAGGTGCTGTACGATGGTCAGGTAGCCGCGGAGTGCGAGATGAAGATATTCACGCAGCCTTAGAACAAATCATTTATCCAGCCTGTTTGCATCCGGTCAATAAGCCGCAGTAGGCGCTGGAGCAGACTCGCACATTTTTCGCTAAGTTTACGCACAGTGAAAGAAGAAGAAGTACCACAGGATGATGCCAATATGCTGCAGGGCAAGTTCAGGAAACTGTACTACGCTACTGATGGCAGTGCGCACTACAAGGGTGTAGGCAGCGTGGGCTGGGAGCCGGAGAATGTAGTGCTGGAGCAGGCCTGGGAGGATATACGTGAGCGTGTGGCAGAGGCGAAGGAAAAGGTACTGGCCGGAGAGGCTAGCCCGGTGCTCTACCACATGGAGCGCACCCTCATGACTCCTGACATACTCGCAGGTCACATAGGCTGGCCGGCATTTGTGGTCAGGCTGCATCTGCGCCCGTTCTTCTTTGGCCGGCTAGGCCGCAAGACTTTGGGGAAGTACGCGTACGCATTCCAGATATCACTAGAAGAATTGACAGACATAACAAAAATAAAATAGG
>CAZNDJ010000235.1:0-2581 GCA_964571705.1 uncultured Chitinophagaceae bacterium | reverse complement strand
CAGAAGTCGCGGTCGCTCAGCTTCTCTGCCAGTACCTCCAGCGGCTCGTCGCTCTGGCGGATGTCAAAGCCCCCAAACTTGAGGCGGAACATAGCTATTATCTCATTAGGTCGGTGTGCGGATCTGATCAGGTCGCGTACCATAATTTTTTTATTTTCGGGTTAAGTGAAATGCTTGTTTTTATCAATGAAATAGCCGTATCTTGCAACTATAAAGTTTAAGCCAACGGATATTTTGTTTAAACCAAAGCTAGATTAAGTCGGTTGAACTGCGAAATTTTATCGGCAAAAAATTATACACAGGGTTTTTCCACCTGAGGCCTTCCGAAAGCAATACGCAGATAGCGTTTTGATACAGAAAAGATTAAACATGTACGAAAAGAAAACCTGGGCTCACTGGCACCTCACATCTGACCGCGGCAGGTCGGTCTGGCAGTTTCGTTCACCGGCAGGGCTGCCGGCAGAGTGGACCGGTGCGCTGACCCCGGATCAGCAGGCCTTCCTGCGCGAGATAGAGCAGGACTTTGTCTATGATAAAAAGCAAAATCCCAATAGCGCAGACCGCGTCTACCGCAGCCAGCGTGCCGTGATCAGTACAGACCGTGAGCAGCCGCACCGTGATGCGCGCCAGTCTGTCCGCGAGGCGATCAACTACTATCAGACTCTCCAAACTGCAGATGGCAATTGGCCCGGCGACTACGGCGGGCCCATGTTTCTGCTGCCGGGGCTGGTCATAGCCTCTTATATCACCGAGTCACCTTTCACCGCACCAGAGGCGCTGCTCATGCGCAGGTATATGCTGAATCATCAGAATGACGATGGCGGCTGGGGGCTGCACCTGGAGGGGCACTCTGCCATGTTTGGTACCGTGTTGCAATATGTGGCCTTACGGTTACTAGGCGCACGGGCAGTGGATCCTGAGGTGGTCAGGGCACGTCAGTGGATACAGGCGCATGGTGGCGCTACAGGCATACCTAGCTGGGGCAAATTCTATCTGAGCCTGCTGGGCCTCTATGAGTGGGAGGGCTGCAATACCCTGCTGCCAGAGCTATGGCTCCTGCCAAAATCGCTGGCTATCCATCCCTCGCACTACTGGTGCCATACGCGCATGGTCTACCTGCCCATGGCCTACTGCTATGGGCACAAGATCGTGATGAAGCCGACTGGGCTGATACAAGAACTGCGCACGGAGCTCTACACAGAGCCATACGACCAGATACGCTGGGCAGCCTGCCGGGACCTGTGTGCGGATACTGATATCTATTTCCCGCAGTCAGCTACGCTGAAATCGCTGAACGGTGTACTCAATGTCTATGAGAAAATGCACCTGAAAGGTACCCGCAAAAAGGCGCTCCGGTTTGCGTTGGACTATATCAATGCGGAGGACCAGCAGACCAACTATATCAATATAGGCCCGGTCAATCAGGCGCTGAACTCGATAGCCGTCTGGCATGCCTATGGGCGCGAGTCGGAGCAGTTTCAGCGGCATAGGGCCAGATGGGCAGACTACCTCTGGGTAGCAGAGGATGGCATGAAGATGCAGGGCTACAATGGCTCGCAGCTGTGGGATACGGCCTTTGCCATGCAGGCGGTAAAGGAAGCGGCTATGGATGGAGAGTTTCCCCAGATGGTGCAGCGCGGGTACGATTATGTAGATAAAAGCCAGATACGCGGTGAGGTGGTGGACAGGGAGAAATTCTTTCGCCATATGCAGATAGGAGGGTGGCCCTTCTCTACGGTAGATCATGGCTGGCCTATCACAGACTGCACGGCAGAGGGCCTAAAGACCTTTATGCTGCTCAATCCTGATGCGGAGCCCGAGCGCCTGTACCAGGCAGTCAATGTCATCATGTCCTACCAAAACGCTGACGGCGGCTGTGCCAGCTACGAGCTGACCCGCAGCCCGCAGTGGCTGGAGCTGCTCAATCCCTCAGAGGTCTTTGGCAATATCATGATAGACTACTCCTATACGGAGTGTACCTCGGCCTGTGTGCAGGCGCTGATCGCCTTTCACCAGCGGTATCCTGAGCATCGCGTGGAGGAGGTAAAAACCTTTATCGAGAAGGGTATCCGCTTCATCCTCTCGCAGCAGCGGGCAGATGGCGCGTGGTATGGCTCATGGGCGGTATGCTTCACCTATGGTACCTGGTTTGGCGTAGAGGCACTGAGCCGGTATGTGGTTATGAATGGCGCAGGCTGGCAGATGGACATCAGGGACAAGGCCAAAACTGCTTTGCAGAAGGCAACAGAATTTCTTCTTTCCAAACAAAACACCGACGGCGGCTGGGGAGAGTCTTTTGAGAGCTGTGTGCGGAAGGAATATATCCCCTCACCCCAGTCTCAGGTGGTCAATACCTCCTGGGCGCTGCTGTCACTCTTAGCCGCAGGCTGTACGCAATACGACAAGCTGGAGCATGCTGCGCAGCTTCTTATTTCCCGACAGGAAAAGAACGGCGACTGGCCGCAGGAGAATATCAGCGGTGTGTTTAACCACAACTGCATGATCACGTACACCAGCTATCGCAACGTCTTCCCGATATGGGCCTTGGGCAAGTTTGCGCGTGCCGGCAATACCTTACTTG
>CAZNDJ010000234.1:0-2741 GCA_964571705.1 uncultured Chitinophagaceae bacterium | reverse complement strand
TCCTTGACCCCGGCAGTCTCATCTGTTTCTTCCTCTTCATAGAATATGGTCGGCACGATCTCAAAACCACCGGACCATAGTATATACACCAGAGAAAAGCTCTTGCTGAGAAAGGCATCTTTATCCAGTATGATGTCCAACTGCTCGCACAGCTCAGCATCAGTAGAGACAGCCTGCAGGGCATACTCTCCGTAGTACACATTGGCCTCATCGCGGGAGATGAAGTAGCGGATATGGCGCTGGTCTATGCTGAGCTTAAGATGCTCAGTGCCATCGCCACGGACATCTGCCGGGTCACCTATCGCATTGAAGAAGTTTCTGGTATGTGTAGCTGCGCTCACGGGGCAAATATAAAAAACGGGAGGCAGGTGGCCGGTGTTTGTTGGCGGGAAATACAAAAATAGCTACCGCACACGGGCTATTATCTGTCAAACTTGTATTCCCAGCTACCTGCCAACCTACACCAGCCACCCAAATTTTCACTACGTTTGCCGCCATGACACCACGTAGCGGCAGCTGGCGCGAGTACCTCCAGCTCAAGATAGATCGTAATAAATTTGCCAGCGCTGTAGGACTGCATTTCACCAATCTCCAGCCAGGCCTCATAGAGGCGGAGCTGGAGATGAAAGAGATGCTGGAGCAGCAGAATGGCTACCTGCACGGCGGCGTGACCTCTGCCGTATGTGACATGGTAGCCGGATATGCGGCGTACTCTATGGTAGAGGAGGGGCAGCAGGTATTCACGGTAGAGAGCAAGGTGTCATACTACAATCCGGGTATCTCTGATAAGTTTTATGCAAAGGGCTGGGTAGACAAAGCGGGTAAACGCTTCCACTTTTGCGAGAGCGAGATCTACTACCTGAAGGGTGAAGAGAAGGTGACCATCGCCAAGAGCTCAACTACTATGGCCGTGATAGAAGCAGGCGTCATCAAGGACAAGCACGACAAATAGCATGGATCCCGGGCAGAGCTTGTCGTGGGCACTTATGTCTTTGCGGAGTGCAATATTCTATCCATTTCCAATATTACCCACCTTCTATCGTTTCATAAATTGGTACAGTATTAGTACACAGATATTGAAATAGTTAAGCTATGTTAGCTATGTGAACGAATGATGGTGCATGTCCCAGCTGAAAGCTACATACCGTGAGATCTGGCATATAGCCTACCCCCTGATACTGGGCAATCTGGTCTATACCCTCATCGGGATATGTGATACGGCCTTTATGGGCAAGATACCTGACCTGCATCTCGCACAGGTAGCTCAGGCTGCCATCGGTCCCAGCAGTATTTTCTACTCTGTCCTCTTTATGATCGGCTTCGCTTATACGCGGGGTACACAGATACTCATAGCCCGCCGCATGGGCGAGGGCAAGCCCCGCGAGGTAGGAGAGATAGCTGATAATGCTATCGCCGTCATGCTCGCATCGTCCCTGATCTTGTTCATTCTGGTGCAGGTGTTTGCCACGCATCTGCTGCACTGGATGATGCATGACGAGGAGGTGGTAGCTGCCAGCGAGACATTCCTCCGCTACCGTATCTGGGGTATCATGGCCAGTTTTACCAGCTGTGTGTTCATCTCCTTTTACTCAGGTATCGGGCGTACACGTATCCTCACGGCCTCTATCGGTCTCATGGTCGTTATCAATATCATATTGAACTACCTGCTGGTCTACGGCAAGTTTGGCCTGCCTGCCATGGGCATAGGTGGCTCAGGCCTGGCGTCAGCTATAGCAGAGTGGCTGTCGGTGGTGATACTCGTCATCGGTGTTTTCTTTCGCCACAGGCGCCGTGATTTCAATCTGTTTCATATCCGCCGCATAGACTTCCCGCTGGTGGGCAGCATGACCAAGGTAGCCGTACCGCTCGTGATCCAGTCTGCCATAGCCAATGGCGCATGGTTTGTACTCTTCACCTTCATAGAAAAAATGGGGCAGGACAAGCTAGCCATATCGAGCATCCTGCGCCAGCTTATCATATTTGTAGGCGTACCGGTATGGGCGCTCGGCTCTGTCACCAATACGGTAGTGAGCAACCTCTCCGCCCAAAACGACCTCGAAGAGATCAAGGTGGCCATACACCGCATCAGCATCATCAGTATAGGGCTGGTGGCTGTACAGTGCCTGCTGCTGGCCATCATGCCGCGTGATATCCTCTACATCTTTACCAATAGCAAGGAGCTGATAGAGCAGTCTGTACCTATCCTCTGGATCGTGATAGTGGCCATGCTCATGATGTCATTCACGGTCATTTTTTTTAATGGAGTAGTGTCAGTGGGAGAGACCACGCACGAGGCGCTGTATATAGAGATACTGGCCGTGATAGTCTACTTCGCCTACTTCTTTGGGCTTTTCCATATAGAGGATGTCAGGCTTTCATGGATATGGACAGCAGAGTGGATCTACTGGCTGGTCATGCTGGCGGGCAGCGTCTTTATGCTAAAGCGGAAGAAGGTCCATTTGTTCTAGGGGCATGGCTTTGCAGCATTTCACAGACACCTGTGTATTACTATCCTGTGGCAATACAGGCAGGCCATAGCCGAATTGATATTTTCACATCAGCATAATCAGAACTCCGGTGGCCGAAGTTATCATCAGATACAATCATGTAGACATTCATCAGAGCTCGGGGCTCATCCTCAGTGATGTGACCTTTGAGATCGAGAAGGGTGAGTTCGTGTACCTGATAGGCAAGACCGGCAGCGGCACCTCGCTCACCACTTCCGTGCCCGGGTTGCGCCA
>CAZNDJ010000233.1:0-2841 GCA_964571705.1 uncultured Chitinophagaceae bacterium | reverse complement strand
GGATATAGCCCTTATTGTACAGTATCTCAGTGATCTTCTTCTTCGTGTTTGACGCAGGGATCTCTACCATCCTGTGGTTGGCAGACTGAGCATTTCTGATACGTGTCAGAAAATCTGATATTGGATCGATTACCATATTGGTTTATCTTTTGATATTATTCTTTAATGTTATTACCAGCTTGCCTTGGTCACTCCAGGGATCTTACCTTCGCTGGCCAGATCGCGGAACTTGATACGAGAGATACCAAACATCCTCACATATCCGCGTGGACGGCCTGTGAGCTGGCAGCGGTTGCGGAGGCGTACCTTAGACGAGTTGCGAGGCAGCTTATCGAGCGCGGTCCACTCACCTGCGTCCTTCAGTGCCTGACGCTTATCAGCGTACTGGGCTACAAGCTTCTCACGCTTCCTTTGTCTTGCTTCTACTGACTTCTTTGCCATAGTATTATTGTTGTTGTGCTTGTTTTTTAGTGAAAGGCATACCCAGTGCTTCGAGGAGTGCATAAGCCTCTTCGTCAGTCTTGGCAGATGTGACGAAAGTGATGTCCATACCATTCAGCTTGGTCACCTTGTCGATATCGATCTCAGGGAAGATGATCTGCTCCTTGATACCCATGTTGAAGTTGCCGCGGCCATCAAAGCCCTTGCCATTCACACCCTTGAAGTCACGTACACGTGGGAGGGAGATAGACACGAGGCGGTCGAGAAACTCATACATCTTGTCCTGACGGAGTGTGACGCGAGCTGCGATCGGGAAATTCTTACGGAGTTTGAAGTTGGAGATATCCTTCTTAGACTTAGCGGCTACAGCCTTCTGACCAGCGATGGTCGTCATTTCCTGTACGGCGATGTCTACGAGTTTCTTATCAGAGGTCGCGCCGTTTACGCCTTGGTTCAGGCATATTTTCTCAAGGCGCGGGATCTGCATATCAGAAGAGTAGTTGAACTTCTTCTTGAGGGCGGGAGCTACCTGCTCCGCATAGCGCTGCTTTAAGCGCGGCGTATACTTAGTCTGACTCATTTTCTATGTTTATGTGGACGATTCCAACCGTCCGTCTGAAAAATGGACTGCAAAGATACCCTTTATCCACATTTCTCCAAATGTTTTTTGAAATAAAGTACAAAAGCAGACAAAAGGGGTGCAGTAGAGCCTCCTGTTATCTGAAAATATTGACTGCTATACGCCTGCCGGGGCTTCTGCTGCAGCTGTATATCTCCAGTTTGCCATCCGGGGCGGCATGTATGCCTGCACCATAGCGGAAACCAGCCCCTTTACATTTGAAATACCTGGTCCGGACCAGGTGGAGGGCGGCACGGCCATTATTTAGCTGCACGGCAAAAAGATCAGCACGGTCACGGCCACCGTCCAGGCCCAGGCCTATCAGATAAAGTTGGCCCTGGGTATTCACCAGTAGATTGATAGACTGGTAGGAGCACCAGTGCAGTGAGTCTGGAGCGGTAGCGGTGGCTACCTGCACTATACTGTCCCGTATGTCCGAGTAGAGATCGATATTGCGCGAGTCCCAGTCTCCCACGGCTATGTATGTCTTGCCGGTAGGAGTGAGTGTATATCCTACAGCTCCTGCTGTAGACCTTTTGAATATCCCATTCCGATAGATCACAACACCCCTTTCCTTCTCTTTGCCGTTTTCCTGAAAGAAGACCATGTAGACTAATGATCTGTCTTTGGCGTAATTGTCCTCTACACCCACCGCCAGGGCTCTATCAGCTATCTGGCAGCCACCGGCATGGCGAAAGGGTGCGTCAGAGATTTTCTGCATAGACCTGACCTGATGATGGTCGGCCTGCAGATAGTAAGAGTAGTCTCCGGAGCTGGCGGTGAGGACGAGGAGGCTATCATTGATCGGCTGTATGCCCTGCAGATGGCCACCTGGCGGAGTTTTAATCTTATTAGTAAGTGTAATAACCATCGGTATATCCCCGATGTGATCAAAGGCAGCCGAAATGTCAGTAATAACTGCCTGGCCAAAGCAAAACTGCATTGCTGGATTTAGCAAAAACGCTAGTAGCAGGGCCCTTCTTGTCATGCCTCTTCCTTACGGCACAAACTCCATCTCACGTATCGCAGCTGCATAGTCAAAGCGCTCCAGCAGGCCAGTGTCATATTTGCCCGCGCGGAACTCAGGATTATTCATCAGCGCAATGTGGAATGGGATAGTGGTCTTGACGCCTTCTATGATAAACTCTTTCATAGCGCGCTCCATCTTTACGATACACTCTTCACGTGATTTGGCGCGGCAGATCACCTTGGCCAGCAGAGAGTCATAGTACGGTGGGATGGTATAGCCCGCATAGATGTGTGTGTCTACGCGCACGCCATATCCCTTAGGAGTATGTAGTGCTGTGATCTTGCCCGGAGATGGAGCAAAGTTATTCAGCGGGTCCTCTGCATTCACGCGGCACTCAATAGCGTGCATTTTCTCAGGGAAATACATCTGGCCTGATATCGGAGTACCTGCTGCCAGGAGTATCTGCTCCTTGATCAGGTCAAAATCCATCACCTCCTCAGTGACCGGGTGCTCTACCTGGATACGTGTATTCATCTCCATGAAGTAGAAATTCTGATGAATATCTACGAGGAACTCAATCGTACCTACACCTTCATATTTGATGGCCTCGCAGGCGCGCACGGCGGCCTCTCCCATCTTCTGGCGCACAGCCTCACTGATATATGGAGATGGTGCCTCCTCCACCAGCTTCTGGTGGCGGCGCTGGACGGAGCAGTCGCGCTCACTGAGGTGGCAGGCGCGGCCATTCTGATCTCCCGCTACCTGTATCTCTATGTGGTGTGGCTCTACTATAAATTTCTCCATGTACACG
>CAZNDJ010000232.1:0-3017 GCA_964571705.1 uncultured Chitinophagaceae bacterium | reverse complement strand
GGATTTGAGGTTCACCTGTATGAGAAAGAGCATTTCCTCGGCGGCAAGGTAGGCAGCTGGCAGTTTGAGAGCCACGGCGAGACGCTGCGCGCAGAGCATGGTTTTCACGGCTTCTTCCGACAGTACTTCAATCTGCGCAGCTTTCTCAAAAAGCTCGGCGCTGACAAGCACCTCATACCGATAGATGATTACATCGTGCTCTTTGACAAAGATAAGAAGCAAGGCTTCAAAGACCTGAGCCGTGTACCGGTGATGAATATCCTCGATATGCGACGCTATGGTGTCTTCTCATGGCAGACCTTTGTGAGCCCTTTCAGCATGCCTATGATAGACCTGTTGCGTTTTGATTTCAAGAAGACGTACAAGAACTATGATGGTGTCAGCTTTGCAGACTTTGCACGCCGCACCCGGATGAATGACAGGATGCGACTCATCTTCAGTTCCTTCTCCCGCGCCTTCTTTGCCGAGCCGGAAGATATGTCTATGGCCGAGCTGATCAAGAGCTTTCATTTCTACTTTCTGAGCAATGAAGAAGGCTTGCTCTATGATGTACTGGATGATGACTTTCAGCACAGCTTCCTCTCATATTGTGAGGATTTTCTGGGAAAGCACCAGGCGAGCATCCATCTCAACACGCCAGTGACCAGCCTTGCTAAGACTGACACAGGATTCGCCGTGAATGACGAACAATACGATTACTGCGTCCTCTGCACAGACGTGAAGCAAACCAAGCGCCTCATGCAGTCAGCGCAGGGCTTTCAGGCATACGGCACCACACTCTCAGCGCTCACATCACTCAAGCAGACGAGCCGCTATGCTGTGCTGCGTCTCTGGACCGATCGTTATGAGGCAGACCCCTCGCTGCCGTTCTTTATCTTCACTGATAGGCTACGCTGCCTCGATAGTGTCACGCTCTACCACAAGATGGAGAAAGAGTCCGCGCAGTGGGCCCGTGAGCATCAGGGTGGTATCTTCGAGCTGCACAGCTATGCCCTGCCTGGTGATCTGCGCGATGATGCAGAGATAAGGGCGCAGCTGCTGGACGAGCTATATCATTACTTCCCAGAGCTGCGGGGCATGAGCATCAGGCATGAGTATATGCAGCATCGTGATGACTTCCCGGCCTTTCACACCGGGCAGTATGCCATGAGGCCGGAGGTAGTCACAGAGGTATCCGGTTTCTACCTGGCGGGAGACTGGGTGCGCATGGATAACTGTACCATGCTCATGGAGGCGGCCTACACCTCAGGAGCGCTGGCAGCCAATCATATCATGCGGCAAGAAGGCCTCCGTGAAAACGAACTTATCAGTGTACCGACCAAAGGTTTATTAGCCTAAACATAAATCACTAGTCTATCAGCACAGCCGTAGTCATAGGATCAGGTATAGGTGGCCTCGCCACTGCTATCCGCCTCGCACATCGTGGCCATCGCGTCACCGTCTATGAGCAGAATCCCGACGTAGGTGGCAAGGTGCACCGCATAGAGCAGGATGGGTATAGCTGGGGTTTTGGCGCTTCGCTCTTTACCATGCCAGAGCTGCTGGATGAGTTGTTTGCACTCTGCGGACGGGACCCCGCAAAGTATTATACCTATTCGCGTATAGACCCTGTATGCCGCTACTTCTATGCAGATGGTACACGGCTCGATGCATGGGCAGATACAGAGCGCTTCGCTGCAGAGGTGGAGGAGCGGACCGGTGAGCCGGCAGCAAAGGTCACACACTACCTGCGCCGCGTGGCAAAGATGTATGAGATCACAAAAGATATCTTCCTCTTCAGCTCCCTGCACCGCTGGCAGACATATGCCACGCGCACTGCTCTCAGAGCGCTGGCAAACCTGCCACGCATCGGCGTAGGTGACCGTATGCATCAGGCCAATGCGACTGCTTTCTCCGATCCACGTATCGTGCAGCTATTTGACCGCTATGCTACGTACAATGGCTCCGATCCCTACCTGGCTCCCGCCACGCTGAATGTGATCTCGCATCTGGAGTATAATCAGGGTGCGTATTTTCTGCAGGATGGGATGCCGATGCTCACGCGCAGCCTGCACCGCCTCGCGCTGGATATGGGCGTAGAGTTCGTCACGTCGTGTCCTGTCACTGCCATCCGGGCAGAGCAGGGCAGAGCGACCGGCATAGAGGTGCACGGCGCATTCATCCCGGCAGATATCGTGGTGAGCAATATGGACATCGTCTATACCTATCGCAAGCTCATGCCTGAGCAGAAAGCTCCTGTGCGCTACCTCGATCAGCCGCGCTCCTCATCGGCTATCATCTTTTATTGGGGCATGAACAGGACCTTCCCGGAGCTGGACCTGCACAATATCTTCTTCAGCTCAAACTATGCGGAGGAGTTTCGACAGTTGAGCTCAGAGGGTAACATCTGTGACGATCCTACCATATACATCTACATCAGCTCCAAGAAGCAACCGACCCACGCGCCTGCAGGAGGGGAGAACTGGTTTGTCCTCATCAATGCGCCACATGATGCAGGACAAGACTGGGATACAGTAGCTGCCCGCGTCCGCACAAATGTAATAGCACGACTCACTAAAGAACTGGGCACAGACATCACCGCCTGCATCGCCACCGAGACGATTAATCATCCTGCTACTATAGATAGCAAGACAGGATCATACCTTGGCGCACTATACGGCAGCAGCTCCAATAATGTGCTGGCAGCCTTCCTACGCCATCCTAATTTCAGCCGGAGCATAGATGGGCTTTACTTTTGTGGTGGTAGTGTGCACCCCGGCGGTGGTGTGCCGCTCTGCCTGCTGTCGGCTCGGATCATTGATGGTATCATAGAAGAAAACAATAAGGCCTGATGTTTGCGGTCAAAGAAGCATCGATATGAAATACACCTACCTGCTCATAGATTTTTTCACAGTGATCATGCCGCTGGTTTTCTCCTTTGATAGCCGTGTCGCCTTTTACAAAAAGTGGAAGTATTTGGTGCCGGCTATGTTCATCACTGCTGAAGTCTTTATTGTGTGGGACCACTACTTCACGCT
>CAZNDJ010000231.1:0-3019 GCA_964571705.1 uncultured Chitinophagaceae bacterium | reverse complement strand
CGCCCGCAGCTACATTGTGTGCTGTGATCTGTTTGAGTATGATCCCATCTGTGCGGTGCACGATCACAAAGTTCCATTTATGGATATGTAGCTTGTGCTGCCAGTAGCTGCGGTCTATCTCGCGGCATAGTACGATATCACCCGCCAGTATCGCATCGCGCGTACCATCGTCCATACTATCGCCCCGCACCTCAAACGCCATGTACGTCCCCTTGTACTCCCTGTCTGCGTAGAAGGGGATATGCGGCAGCTCCTCCAGGTACTCCTCCTCAGAGAAGCCACTCAGGTAGCCCGCATAGGCATACTGGTTTACCAGTGGCACGCGCATCACCAGCTGGTCATTCACGCTGGGAGAGATGTGTACACCTTGCTTTGATTTATTCAAAGCGGGGTCCGTGTACAGTAGCCAGTCTATAGATACATCAGGGTAGGTCTTCTTGATCGCAGCTATCGTATTGGCGCTCACGGTCAGCGCGCCTGCCTCCATACGGTTATAGCTTCCTTCATTCACATCTATCGCAGCGGCAAAGGCTCTTTTCGTCAGGCCCAGCGATGTCCGGAATTTCTCAAGGTTGTTTTTCATCACATTTATTTATGCACCAAAATCTGAATAACTATTCTATCTTTTAAGCTTTAATTATTTCAAAGTTTTACTTAGGTTTGTATTGTCGTTACAGCGCAGGGGTCATTACCTGATACAGCTCAAAGGTCCCGCAGGTAGCGATACCCGCTCTGGTAGTCTCACCTATTCAGCACGAGCCTGTTCAAAGGGGCTCCGCATGGCAGGTTTGATTATTTCAAAGCAAATATAATTATATCAAACTTAAAATCAAGCCTATGAAAGGTGATAAGGACAAAGACCTGTCCCGCTGGCAGCGCTGTGTGCAGGACTGGGTCAGGGAGTACGGCCCCTCAGCAGCCGTGGCCGGCACTGGCCTCCCGCTCTGCGATGTGAGGCGCACATACACTGACGCACACCCCGTGCATGACCACCTGGTGCGTGTCTATCATTTTTACCTCGGGCTGGCCCGCCAGGCCGCCATGACCGAAGACGACCTCTACTAAAATCTACTGACCTATGAATAAACCTGATCGCTACGCCTCTATAGAGGCACGCCTCGCCGCCCTGGAGCGGCTCATACTGCAGCCCGCCCGCACAGGACGGGGCGGCACACAGGCCCGGTACAAAAAACAAAACCCCAAACGACAGCCCCCGCGAAACCGCATGGACGCGCTGTAAACTATTTGGCCACTCTGAACCCTGAACGGAACCCATGAAAACGTACTCCCTCACAGTAGAGAACCATATGGTCGCCGGAGGACTCTGCGACTCCAGCGGGCATGGCACACGCGTAGCTCCCCGCCTCTGTGCCGCCTGCCTCTCTGCTACTGACCAGCCGCAGTACATGGCAGATGTGGGCAACTACATCTGTCATGACTGCCGGGAGTCATACCACGAGGTCCGCCACTATATCCGGCCCCTCAGGTGGTGGGAAGAATAAGGAATAGTGAATAGAATAACGAATAGAGAACAGGGAATAATGAACATCAAAAACATCAAGCGCTACATGCACCATCACGCAGACCATGCTGACATTCCCCCTTTAGAAAGGGGGCCAGGGGGATTACACACACTGCCTACAAAGCAAGCAAACCACAAACAAAACCCGCATTCATCCTAATACTTAAAACCTACCACCTATTACTTAAAACTTAAAACCAAAAACATGAAAACCACTCCCTCCAAACCCCTCGAGCTCCGCCACCTCGAGCACACCCTCGGCGAGGCCGCCTTGCAGCTCCAGCAGAGCTTTGGTGAAAAGATCAAGGTCAGCCTCATAGTAGAGGGCCTGCGCGAGAGCGCACTGCTCACTATCTCAGAGGCCGTAGACGAGCCCGTCTTCATAGCCGGCGAGTCATGGACCCTCTGCGTCCCCGTAGGCCGCGACGAGCTCATCTTGCACAACGGCGGATTGCCTTTTTGATCACCTCGGCACCCCGTCCCTTCGTCACCATTTTCTTGTCCCTCGTCCTTCGCCCCTCGTCCCTATATGCACAAATGCCCACAACACCACAAAAAACACCGACACCAATGACACAAAAATCTCCCTCCTACCAGTGGTACCCCAAGGACGCCATCAGCTCCGCCCGCATAGCCGTCATGACCCTCGAGCAGGAGGGCGCCTATCGCCGCGCGCTCGACTACTGCTGGCTCACCGGCTCGCTGCCGGCAGATCTCGACCTGCTGGCCCGCATCATCGGCAAGGGCTGCACCACAGAGACCGCCACCGTAGTGCGCAGCATGTTCACGCGTGATAGCAGCAATAGGAAACTCCTCATACACGACCGCCTCGATGCCGAGCGCAGCAAGCAGAAAGCCTGGCGCGAAAAGTCCGCCACCGGTGGCCGCCGCGGTGCCGCCACCCGCTGGGGCACCGATAGGGCAGAGGCAGATGCACAGTCCACACCGCCTGCGGCGAAACCCAAGCAAAAGACCTCCACACTCCTGATGGCCATACACAGAGAGCAGGTAGATGAAATGCTCACCGCAAAGTTTGCTGCACTCAGGCGTGAGGACATCATGAAGAAACTCGACGAAGACTTCCCCGCCGGCTACGACTGGCGCGACGACCGCCATGTCTTCAATGCCTTCCGCCAGACCGCCACCGCCCTCCTCAAAGCCACCACCAAACCCACCCGCAGCAAACCCACCATCCCCGACCCCATGAGTCTCATGCGCAAGCTGAACTAAAAATATTGTGGTGTGCATTTTTCATAGGTTCAAAGAGCCGGAGTGTTATAGCTCCGGCTTTTGTATATTACAAAATATTTACGGCGGCAGCCGGGCTCTCCGCCACACAAACAAAACAGCCACCCCATAGGAGCGGCTGCCTTTCTTCTATATCAAGAGAACATTAAACAGGGGTCGGGGCACTGCTCAGGCAGTGCGTAGGAGCTGGATCAGCTCCTCATACTTACGCTGGCACATAGATCACGGTTTTGAGGTGAGAGAATAGAG
>CAZNDJ010000230.1:0-3050 GCA_964571705.1 uncultured Chitinophagaceae bacterium | reverse complement strand
AAACCTCTGTCTCATAGCGGTGTGCGACCAGCTCTACCGCCTCGCGGACCAGCGCGGGTGTGAAATTGTCAAACATGATGCGGTCCACATGGCCGGTATTCAGCACTTCTTTGACTTCAGCGAGGCTGCGGGTCTCGATCTCCACTTTTAGGTCAAGGCCCTTTTCTTCTCGGTATTTTTTGACCGCGAGGATGGCAGGAGTGATGCCTCCGCAGAAGTCCACGTGGTTATCTTTGAGCATAACCATGTCGTAAAGACCATAGCGGTGATTGACCCCGCCGCCCATCTGCACGGCCCACTTCTCTATGGCGCGCAGGGCGGGAGTGGTCTTGCGGGTGTCCAGTATACGGGTAGGGGTACCAGCAACGGCTTTTACGTAGCGGGCAGTATTGGTAGCTATGCCTGACATGCGCTGCATAAAGTTGAGGATGAGCCGCTCGGCCTGTAGGATAGATTTCTCCTCGCCATACAGGTGAAAGGCGATGTCACCCTTCTGTATCTCCGTGCGGTCATACAGAAAAACTTCAAAGCGCAGGCTAGGATCGATCTTGTGCGCTACCCACTGCGCCAGCTCTACACCCGCCAGGACACCTTCTGCCTTGCAGATCAGTTTAGCTTTAGTCTGTTTGCCCTTGGGGAAACAGGCCAGTGCGGAGTGATCTCCTCTGGGAATGATATTGAGCGGGTCCTTTACATCCTCGGCGATAGCGAGGTCTATGATCTGATCTATCTGTGAGCGGTAGTGAGCTACATTCATAGTG
The DNA here is from genome assembly GCA_964571705.1 of uncultured Chitinophagaceae bacterium. Classification (GTDB taxonomy): domain Bacteria; phylum Bacteroidota; class Bacteroidia; order Chitinophagales; family LD1; genus UBA1941. The sequence continues at coordinate 2,289 of CAZNDJ010000230.1, read as the reverse complement.
TAAAGGAAAAAGAAATGTGGTATAACAGAAAAGAAAAATCGTCAAAATAAGTTTTGCAAAAATACCCAGATCATCTCCCCCACAGTCTTGAGGCCTGCAAGAATCACGGCGACAAAAAGCGCTAATACCAGAAAAATCGCAACGACTCCTATGACTCTTTTCAATTCAGAAACCGGAGTAGCTGGCGGCTGATAATCGGGATGTGTAGGTAGCTTAATCTCCCTGAAAAGATATTTCGAATTTACCTTCTCATAGCTAAAATGTGAATGATACTTCACTTCGCACTCCCGACTCAAAGACTCCATAAGTGTCCTGGCATACATGTCCTTAATCGCATGGATGTCCGCCTGGTACTTTATCTGACGCAGTAAGGCCTGCGGATCATTATTAATAGAAGATGAAAATATCTCACATGCCTTTTGCTGCTCGGGTGTCTTATGCTCCAGCAAGTACCAATAACGTCCCGCCTGCTCATAGTTGCGCAGATGATAATAAAGCTCACCCAGTGTAGTACGGATATCCAGGTCCTCAGGATGTGCCTGTAGCACGGAATGGCATATCGCTATAGCCTTGCTATAGTAGCCTCGGGAGATGTGAAATGTGATCCTGTCCTGGATCGGTCGTCTTTTCATAGAATTATAAAATGAACGGTGATAAGATCTCAAAAGTACTACCAAATATAAAATGCGAAAAAGCAAAGGCAACCTAAGTGCAAATCTCTACGTTTATCTTAAAACACTTCAATATGCAATCACTTAAAACCACCGCTCTCCTGCTTGCTGTATTCTCATTTTGCATTGCCTTTACTGCCTGCAAAAAATCTACCTCAGCCTGTAATAATCCAACTGCTGCTATCATACTGGACCGCGGCCCTGTAGCTGGTGACGGATGCGGATGGGTGGTGCGTATTGATTCTGTGGATTATCATCCCATGAGCCTGGCCTCCTCCTATCAGACCGATAGCCTAAAAGTAAATGTGAGTTACTCTCTGGATACATCCCACTTCTACTGCGGGCTGCTGCCTACGTCCATGCCTGTGATCAGGGTAAACTGTATAGAGCGGAGGTAATCTGCTGTGCTATAACGTTGAAAGGCATTTCCGCCCCAGGCGCTGCATATCAATTCAGCACGTAGCTCAGCATCTCCATCCCATTCAGTTCGCGCAGTAGCTCGTTTGATACGTCTACTGTCACCTTGCGGGAGTTGAGTAGCAGGGATATCTGCTCTTTGTCGCTGATCATTTTGATAGAGACAGGGAAGCGGCCGGGATAGCGCCCCAGCGTCTCCAGTATCTCGTCAGTGACCCGGTCTGTGATGTCCTCTGCCTTCAGCTTCAGTGTGAGGCGGCGTGTCATCTTGCCGCGTATGTCCGGTAGCAGCTCTATCTTGGTGATCTTAAACTCGTAGTTGTTTGGCTGATTGAAGCGCTGCTGGTAGCGGCCGGTCACATAGAGGAGTGCCGACTGTGTTTCCACAAAGTTTTTGAACTGGATGTAGTCCTTGCCAAAAAGCGCAAACTCTGCCGAGCCCTCAAAATCTTCCAGGGAGAATATTACAAACTGATTGCCCGTCTTTGAGACCTTGGTCTGTGTAGAGCTGACGATACCGGCTATCTTGAGTTCTTTGTCTTTATTCTGCTCCAGGTCTTTCAGCTTGCAGTTGGTAAAGGTGTCTATCTCCAGCTTGTAGTCATCCAGCGGGTGGCCGCTGATATAGATGCCTACTACTTCCTTTTCCTTTTTGAGCTTCTCCAGCAGTGGCCACTCCTCTATAGGCGTGAGTACCGGCTCAGAGGCCTCCGTATGGCCGGCCCCGCCGAAGAGCGAATTCTGGTTCATGCTCTTGCTGCTCTGCTCGCTATTGCCAAACTTGACACACTTGTCAGACAGCGTCATGCCATCACGCATATCTGCGGTGAAAAACTGCGAACGCGTGTATTTGCCAAAGCTATCAAAGGCTCCTGCGAGCGCGAGGTTTTCTATCGACTTCTTATTGACCGTACGGAGATTGACACGCTTGGTCATATCAAAGATCGAAGTGAACTTGCCGTTGTTCTTGCGCTCCTCCAGGATACTCTCTACGGCTGCCTCACCCACACCCTTCACAGCAGAGAGGGCGTAGCGGATCTCTCCTTTATCATTCACAGAGAATTTGACATCGCTCTCATTCACATCCGGGCCGAGTACCGGTATACCGATGCGGCGCGACTCTTCCATAAAGAAAGTGATCTTCTCAATATTGCCCATGTTGTTTGACAGCACGGCCGCCATGAATTCGGATGGATAGTGC
>CAZNDJ010000229.1:0-3051 GCA_964571705.1 uncultured Chitinophagaceae bacterium | reverse complement strand
ACAGGTCCTTTTTACGGCTCTTAGCCTTGCGGCCCAGCAGGTGGCGGTGGAAAGCCTGACCGCGCTTGATCTTACCTGATCCGGTTACCTTGAACCTTTTCTTGGCTCCGGAGTTTGACTTCATCTTAGGCATTGTTACTTTTTTTGGGACTGCAAATATATAAGATTGCTCCGTATTTCAAAAGATACTGTACTATTTTTTGCCTCTTTACCATATATATAGGTACAATGCAGGCAGTCGGCCCTGCTACCTCCAGCAATTCCGAAAAGGCCACAAATATACTGATTTTCAAATAAATACAACATTTAAGCGACCTTATGAGCGGCCTTTTATAAAAATACTAACACCCTATCCTCTTTTACTGCCCCCAGCTTTTTGTCCATTTCTATATTTGCAGCCCTTTGCTGCCGACCATGACCAATAGTTTCCTTCTGATCAATCCTGAAGCGCTGGCCTACCAGACGCATTACGATATATTCCGGGTAGTGCACCAGACCCGGATCAAAGATAGGCCGGGTTTCAACTTTGACTCCCGCATCATCCCAAACCTCCGTGCTATATATAGTGGTACCAATCCTGCTGTAGCTGACCTGCTCCGCAGCCTGGATGCCACCCGCATCAAAAATGAAATGGACAAGCTGGCCAAGGTACATGCCAAGCAGAAAGGCGGCATCTCCTTTGAGACCTATATAGAGCGGGCCGCACCGAGGATGTTTTATGAGCTGTTTGGCCACCTGACGGCAGCCTCCTCTGAGCTGAAGCTGTATCACAGGATCAAAAATCGCGAAACGGGCAACTACAAAGTAGCTCCCTGCGCCCTGTCCAATAACAAAACGAAGCTATCCTTTCACATCAATAAAGTGAGTGGCAAACTACACCTTGTGCCCATGGTGGAGATCAATGGTGAGCAGTCCGAGCTGGCCAGTTTTGATGTCTTTGCCTTCCTGCTTGAGAAAAACGGTGTCTATCATACGCTTTCACCAAAGGACTCGCAGACCATAGACTGGCTGGTGAAGGCAAACCCTAACCAATACGCTGCCGATCCCATAGCATTTGCAGACAAGATCATCTCCGTACTGGAGCGGGACTATGAGGTGGTAAAGGATCAGGTATTTAAGGTCAATGTGATAGACATCGAGCCGCAGCATGCTGTCTACCTGAGTGAGATCAGTGATACCTATCTCATGCTCACGCCGAGGTGGGACTATGAGGGATTTGTGATAGAGAGTACAGACGAAGCTGAGCTGGAGGAGATGCGCAATGGCGAGCTCTACCGCATCATCCGCCACAAGGAAACTGAAACAGCCTTCGTAGAAAAGCTACGCGCCCTGCACCCTAACTTTGAAAAGCAGCGCAACGGGCAGTTTTACCTGAGTTTTGACGATGCGAAAAAGAAGCATTGGTTCCTGAAAGTCTACCAGTCTCTGCTGGCAGACAATGTACAGGTGGTAGGCATGGATATGCTGCGCCACTTCCGCTACTCTCCGCATAGCATCCACACGGAGATGGCCATAGGCCGTACCATAGACAGTGACCTGCACCTGAATATCAAGGTGACTTTTGGCGAGGAGAAGATCGAGCTATCGCACATACAGCGGACGCTCTATAATGGGCAGAAATTTATCCTGCTGAAGGATAACAGCATCGGTGTGATCACTGACGAGTGGTATGAGCAGTATGGCAATATGTTCAAACACGGCCGCATACAGCAGGGCGAACTCGTGGTACCGCAGTGGATACTACTCAGCATAGATGAGCGCTACCGCGCCAAAGAGCTGAAGCCTGTGATAGCCCACGAATGGTGGGCCGACTGGCAGCGCTGGCAGACCGGTGCGGACTCACTCATACCGGTACCTGCTGCGCTGAAAGCCACCCTACGTCCGTACCAGCAGAAAGGCTTTGAATGGATGGTATTGCTCTCCCGCATAGGGGCCGGTGCCTGTCTGGCAGATGATATGGGCTTGGGTAAAACACTGCAAACGATCACGTTCCTGCTGCACACGCATGCTGAAAACGCCAATGCCCGTTTCCTGATTCTTGCTCCCTTGTCACTGGTATTTAACTGGAAAGAGGAGCTGGCGAAGTTTGCGCCATCTCTCGGAGTCTATGTATATCACCAGGCTAATCGCAGCATCAAGGAGTTTATGCAATCTGATGCCCGCGTCATGATCAGCAGCTATGGCACGGCCCGCTCAGCAGTAGACGATCTGAGTCTCGTACAGTGGCACACCATGGTGATAGATGAGAGCCATAATATCAAGAACCCAACCGCACAGATCACCAAGGCTGTCTATAAACTCAGCGCGCTGAACCGTATCGCACTGAGCGGAACACCAGTGATGAATAATACCTTTGACATCTACTCGCAGTTAAACTTCCTCCTGCCGGGGCTACTGGGCGGTCCGGAGTTTTTCAAGCGGGAATATGCACTGCCCATAGACCGTGATCAGAGTGTAGAGAAAACGAACGCCCTGCAAAAGATGACTGCGCCCTTCATCCTGCGCCGAACCAAGAAGCAGGTAGCATCTGACCTGCCCGACAAGACGGAAACCGTGCTCTGGTGCCAGATGGAAGACGAGCAGCGGGAAGCCTACGAGACGATCAAGAACCAGATCAAATCAAGTGTCTTCCTGAATATAGAGCGCGAAGGTTTCGCCAAGGCAAAATTCAGCATCCTGCAGGGCATCATGAAGCTGCGTCAGATCTGCTGCGCCCCTACCCTGCTGAAAGATGAGGAGATCACTGCTACTGCTTCTATCAAGCTCGACATGCTGATGCAGGAGCTTAAGGAAAATGTAGGAGGCAGCAAATCGCTGGTTTTCTCCCAGTACCTCGGTATGCTACAGCTCGTGGCCAAGCAATGTGAGAAAGAAGGCATCCCTTACCTCTACTTTGACGGTAGCACTACGCTGGATAAACGCGCAGAAATGGTTGCCTCATTCCAGGATGAAAGTTCGGAGAACAAAGTCTTTCTCATCAGCCTGAAAGCCGGTAATGCCGGTCTCAACCTGACCGCTGCCGAGTATGTCTTCCTCCTGGACCCGTGGTGG
>CAZNDJ010000228.1:0-3128 GCA_964571705.1 uncultured Chitinophagaceae bacterium | reverse complement strand
ACTCGCGCCATACTTCTCCGAGTACGGGCTGATAAAATACCGCGTGCTGGTAGAGGTGGAGTACTTCATAGCGCTCACAGAGGTACCGCTACCGCAGCTGCGCGCGCTGAGCGAGGTGGAGAAGACAGCGCTGCGCAATATCTATGCTGAGTTTAGCGAGGATGATGCGGCGGCGATCAAAGTGTACGAGAAGACGACCAACCACGATGTGAAGGCCGTGGAGTACTTTATCAAAGATAAGATGAAGGCGCTGGGGCATGAGCAGCACCTAGAGTTCATACACTTCGGCCTGACCTCTCAGGATATCAATAATACGGCAATCCCCCTCTCGCTACGCGATGCGATCAGCGATGTGTACGGACCGGAGCTGGACCGCATCATCACGACCATCACGCAGTATGCGCACCAGTGGGCCCAGGTGCCGATGCTGGCACGCACGCACGGGCAGCCGGCCTCTCCTACCCGCCTGGGCAAAGAGCTGCTGGTCTACAGCGAGCGCCTGCTGAAGCAGGTGGCACAACTGGGCGCTGTGCCGTATAGTGCGAAGTTCGGAGGAGCGACGGGCAATTTTAATGCGCATCATGTGGCGTACCCGCAGGTAGACTGGGTGGCGTTTGCAGATCAGTTTGTCAATGAGACGCTGGGGCTGGACAGGAGCCGATATACGACACAGATAGAGCACTATGACAACCTGGCGGCGCTATTTGACGCGCTGAAGCGGATCAATACGATCCTGATAGACCTGAGCCGCGATATCTGGACGTATATCTCGATGGACTACTTCAAACAGCAGGTCAAGGCGGGCGAGATCGGCTCCTCTGCCATGCCGCACAAGGTGAATCCGATAGACTTTGAAAATGCAGAGGGCAACCTGGGCATCGCGAATGCACTCTTCGAGCACCTGTCTGCCAAGCTCCCTATCTCCCGCCTGCAGCGCGACCTGACGGACTCTACCGTGCTGCGTAATGTGGGTGTGCCGATAGCGCACACACTCATCAGCCTGAAGAGCATAGACAAGGGCCTCGGCAAACTGCTGCTGAATGAAGCCGCCATCAAAGCCGACCTCGATGCCAACTGGGCCGTAGCCGCAGAAGCCATACAGACCATCCTCCGCCGCGAGGGCTACCCTAAGCCGTACGAGAAGCTGAAAGAGCTGACACGCGGGGCGGTGATCACAGAGCAGAATATCCGCGACTTCATAGAGACGCTGGATGTGAGTGAAGCTGTGAAGGCGGAACTGAGGGGGATCAGTCCGTTTACGTATACTGGTATATGATAGTCAGGCGCGTGATAGGTCTCGTACTATTTCTTTTTGCCGGCTTTGCCGCCAAATGTGATACGATCGATTTCTGGCACGTGTATCTGAATGGTAAAATGATACTGGATTGCAGAGAAGGCAGCGGCTGCCACCTGACGCTCAATAAGAATACGCTAAAATCTTCCGATACACTGATCGTAGTTTATTTCAATGATAGCGGATGCCCGGCATGTGTTAACCCTATACTAGCAGACTCTATTCAAGGTAAGTATATCCCATTGACTCTGGAGAACTTGGGGATGGGAGAGGTAATGATTTCTATTCCCGCAGCCACGCTGCTATCACTTAAGCCGAGCGATAAATACATCTATTATGAGACCCGGATGGAAAATTCCAGCTATGCTAAGCTTCCTATCATGACCCTCCATTTACTTTACCCCTGATAAGGATACGTTCGTTATAAACCTCCAAAATAAATTTCTCTGATCGTTGGGAAATGCCGGAAAATATTGTTTAATTTTAAGATACGAAACCCGAAGACACGTCCTGTGCTTTTTTCATGCGGCTCTATTTTGAAACCCTTAAATGACCTGGCCATGAAAGTACTCCTCGACATCAAAGACAACAAAGCCTCTGACCTACTCGAGATCCTCCGAAACCTATCTTACGTCACTACCAGCCATATATCTGAAGACCGCCTCTCGCTACTACGCGAAGTAGAAGAGGCTACCGAAGCACTCAAGCATAACTACAGCGCAGGCCGCTACAAAGACCGACTGGGCCGGGGCCACTAGTACCTGACATCTATATAGACGGGCAAATGATCGCTATAGCCTCCATGCCATATGGGGCCGCTATAGGTACGGCTGGGTATTTCGCCATACTTAGGGTGTTTGAATAGCATCCAGTCCTGGCGGAAGATGTGGCCCTCCTGTGTCGTGACCTGTGGGGTGGAGACACCATCCAGCAGGCTGCCTGTGACTACAAACTGATCAAAGACATCGTTTTCATCTTTATACTTCAGGGAATAGTGCCCCTCCTTGTAGGGCTTTAGCATCAGGTCATAGAGGGCGAGGCTCTGCGGGTGCGCCACAGGCTCCTGTGCGCCGAGGATAAAGGAGATACTGCTATCAGTAGGATTATCATTCAGGTCGCCCATGATCACGATAGCGGCATGCGGGTCGGCGTGCTCTATGAGGTTGATCTTATTGCGCAGGACCATGGCTGCGGCATAGCGGCGCACCTGAGATACGGAGGCGCCATCCCTCCTGCTCGGCCAGTGGTCTACAAAGAAATGGACCGCCTTGCCTCCTACTTCACCTTTCACATAGACGATGTCACGTGTGCCCTTGTCCAGATCGGGCAGGCGCACGGCGAGGAAGGCTGTATCCTGTATGGTGACGAGCTTCTTATTGTAGATCAGCCCCACGTCTATGCCGCGCGGGTCGGGTGAGTCGTGCTCTATCACACCGAGGTCGTACTTTTTCAGCGCGGGGCGGGCTATGAGGTCCGTGACCACCTGCCTATTCTCCACCTCGGCCAGGCCTATCACTAGCGGCTGGTCTTTATCCAATACTGCTGCGAGCACTTTGGCAATGTGGTCGAGCTTGATCGTGTAGCGCTCGCTGGTCCACTGCGCTTTGGCACCGGGCAGGAACTCTGCGTCATCTGTGTGTGGATCATCTATGGTATCAAAGAGGTTCTCTGTATTATAAAAGATGATGCGCGCCGTCTTTGCGTTTTGCGCGAGAGCGCCGGTGCAGAGACAGGTCACGAGTGCCGGGATCAAAAGGAGCTTTCTCATCAGAGGTATTTTCCGGATGCAATATGCTGCAATTCCTCCTGATAGCCGAGAGGTGCATAGCCAAAG
>CAZNDJ010000227.1:0-3167 GCA_964571705.1 uncultured Chitinophagaceae bacterium | reverse complement strand
TATCGCTCCTCGCAATGACGCGAACTTTAGTTGTCAATTATCCATTATCAATTGTCAATTACTCCCTACCTATGCAAAGCAAACGCTAAAGACGAAACATGGACATCTCCTACATCCTAAACATCCTCGGCGAGGACCGCGAGGAATACTATGGCGCTATCGCCCCGCCTATCATCCAGTCGAGCAATTTTGCTTTCCCTACTGTCGCGTCCCTGCGCGGGGCCTTTGAGCGGGAGACGCAGGCGCACCTGTATACACGGGGCAATAACCCTACGGTGGAGATACTGCGGCGGAAGTTGGCCGCACTGGCCGGTGCTGATGATGCACTCGTGCTGGGTAGTGGGGCAGCAGCGATGGCCACAGCGGTGATCGCATCGGTCAAGGCCGGTGACCATATCATCTGTGTGCACAAGCCCTATAGCTGGACGGAGAAGCTTTGCCGCATCATTCTAAAGCGGTTTGGTGTGGAGACGACCTTTGTAGACGGGCTGACCACGGAGAGCTATACAGAGGCTGTGAGGGACAATACATGGCTATTTATATTAGAGAGTCCCAATACTTTCACCTTTGAGCTGCAGGACCTGGCGGCGCTGGCAGGCTTTGCGCGGCAGCGCGGTATCACTACCATCATAGACAATACGTACAGCACGCCCATAGGCCAGCGGTGCATAGACATGGGCATAGACCTCGAGGTCCACAGCGCGAGCAAATACCTCAACGGCCACAGTGATGTGATAGCCGGCGTGATCATAGGCAGCCACGAGCGCATCGGCGCGATATACCGCTCAGAGTTTATGAACCTCGGCGCGATCATCTCTCCGCACGATGCCTGGCTGATGCTGCGCGGCCTGCGTACGCTGCCCATCCGCATGCGCCAGATAGGTGAGACGACAGAGGCGGTAGTAGCCTTTCTGAAAGGGCACCCTGCCGTGCGGTCTATTCATTATGTATGGGACAAAGAAAACCCGCAGGCAGATTTGGCGAAGCGGCAAATGACATGGAATGGCGGCCTCTTCTCCATTCACCTTGCTACAGACGATATCAGCCGGATAGAAAAATTCTGCGAGGCGTTGCAGTTCTTTAAAATGGCGGTGAGCTGGGGTGGCCATGAGAGCCTGCTCATGCCTGCTTGTGCTTTCTATCCAGTGAGTTATGACGGGGTGCGTACCTACCCGCCGGACCTGGTGCGGCTGTACATCGGCCTGGAGAGTGCAGAGGTGTTGATATCCGACCTGAAACAAGCATTGTCTTGTATCGTATAGTCTGGTATGAGACTGACCCGCCTACCCTACCTCGCGCTGCTCTGCCTGCTCGGCATCTCCATGAGCGCTCACAGCCAACAGTTTAACATACTGGACCTGCACCAGAAAGGGACCTCGCACCTGCCTACCGATCCGCTGGCCTGCCAGCAGGTGGTCATGCTAGACCTCTCTGACGACCAGCTGACCGAGATACCGCCATCTGTCTACCAGATGACCAACCTCCGCAAGCTGATCCTGCGCGGCAATAAGATACAACGCATCCCTGACGAGATAAAATCACTCACGAGCCTGGAGGAGATCTATGTGAGCCAGCCCTTCGCTGCGCTGCCTATGGATACCACTACAGATGCCACGACGGTGAGCGCGGAGCTATTCCGCCTGCCGCATATCCGCGTGGTAGACCTCTCCTACTATGGCCTCAGCGAGCTGCCCAAGGGCGTAGCCCAGAGCCGCGTAGAGGAGCTGTACCTGAGCCACAACAGGATGACGGAGGTCTCTGCCGAGTTATTCGCCGGAGGCAAGCTGAAAGTACTCGATCTCTCTGACAATCTGATAGATGGCCTGCCGGCCAATATCCCCGCTACCGCCTCCCTGCAGGTCTTGAAACTGAATGGTAACCTGATCACTGAGCTGCCTGCGTCTATCACTAATCTGTCTGAGCTGCGCGAGCTGGCCCTGGGGTCTAATATGTTTGCCCACGCGGCGGTAGATGTGAAGCGGATCATCCCCATGACGCACATAGCCCGCCTGGACCTGAGCGGTGCCGATATGACGGAGGTGCCCGAGGAGCTGGCCCAGATGAAGAGCCTCCGCGACCTCGACCTGAGCGATAATAAGCTGACCCGCCTGCCGGAGTGCATGGGCTGCCTCACACAGCTGGAGCGGCTATCCCTGTCGGGAAACCAACTGACTACACTTCCCGCCTCTGTGGCTGGCCTGGTAGCGCTGAGCAAGATAGACCTGAGTCATAATTCATTCAAAACCATACCGATGGAGCTGGCCACTATCGCCTCCCTCCGCATGGCCAACCTGAGCCACAACCCGGAGCTGGCCTCCTATCCGGATGACTTTAAGTCACTGGCAGCCGTCAAGGTGATCAATCTGAAGCATACCGGCTTCAACTCCTTTCAGCTGGATCATATGAATGAGATGCTGGCCGATAGCGAGCTGGTGTACTAGCATATTGTTTTTTGTTTTAAAAGTTCCCGCCGTCTCAGTCTCAGACTGGATGCGCGGGGCTTTTTCTTTTTAATTGACAGTTGATAATTTATAATTGACAACGCCTGTTTGCTTATTATCAATTGTTCATTGCCAATTGTCAATTGTCAATTGCCAATTATATTCGCCTCAAAATATGCAACACATGAAAATGCTCCCTGTCATAGCCCTGGCCATGCTCGCCTGCACCGCAGCCGGCTGCAAGAAAGCTACCAACACTTCTACTGTACACGTCCGCATGGGAGTAGGCTATGCCCCACCCAATACCAGTTCATTGACCTACACCCTCTCCAGTGATATCACTGTGACCCTCATCGACGCGCAAAACCAGGTAGTAGCCACTGCGACACTCACTGCTCCGGGAGTAGCTGACCTGGGCACCCATCCGGACGGTAGCTATACCTGCCATTCCGCTGCTGTGGAGATGGTCACAGATAGATCTGGCAACCATACCTATCGCAATACGTCCGATGAGTGTAATGTGATGTCACCTGAAGGGCCGGTCTGCTATGTCTCTATGCCGTGAGTGTTTAAAGCTGTTGCCGGCATGAGGGATAGTGCGTGACTAGCTGTGGCGGACAACAGGTATCGTCATTGCGAGGAGTACCGCCTCGGTACGACGTGGCAATCCGGAATGTGCCATTCAGGCTGTACTCCTTTCACACTCATGAAGCACTACGATGCATT
>CAZNDJ010000226.1:0-3167 GCA_964571705.1 uncultured Chitinophagaceae bacterium | reverse complement strand
AGAGTTGTGCTTCTTGTGGTGCTGCGTAAATCCCCCCGCCTGCGGCCACCCCCTCTAAAAGGGGGGAATGTCAGCCATGTAACGCATCAGGCAAAGTATGTCCTCGATGAGCTGTAATTATCCTTAGTCAAAAATGAATAGCGCCGCTAGCCTTTTATGATCTTGTCGTATTTGGTCCCGTTGGCGGGGTCGAGGCGCTTGAGGATGTTGATGGCTTCGGTCTTCTCGCTGGCCTCGGCACCGGAGAAGATACTGACCAGCTCATCACCCTTGGCCTGGAGGAAGAGAATGACGAGTACGTTATTAGGATAGTCTTTGAAAGCTTTATCCAGTGTGCGCAGTGACTGGAGGATGCCGGCACGGGCCACTGTAGGGTCTTCAAAGAAATTGTCCATGCCGAGCCTATGGTACTCATAGATCACCTGCTTGAAGCCATCAAACTTGGCACCCATCAGGCTGCTGATGATATTGTAGCGGTTCTTATTGCCACTGACGGGGTTGTTGTCAAAAGCTTTCCAGCCTTTGCTCTCATTGCCATTGGCCGGCACTGCATTCAGGACCTGCTCCGCCATGGTAAAGTACTTGGTACCACCACCCTTGCTCATGCTCTCATAGTCCAGCCCGATGATCAGGTAGGCATAGTAGGCCATGACCGAGGTGATGTTTGACTGGTACTGGTTGATATTGAAATCGAGTGGCGTATTGGGCGAGTAGGTGAAGACAAAGTCCAGGTCGCGGAAGTTGAGCATCGGCGAGTTGTAGGTACTATTGAACGCAGGTCGTGCAGCCTGTATCGTGATGGAGCCGGTGTACTGGTCCTGATTCTCCACGCCATCCAGCTGGATATACATAGAGCACTCGATGCGCTCCTCCGGAGAGAAGACATCCTGCGTCCATGCGCGCTGATTCATAAAGTCTGTGAGAGCGCCCTGCAGTGTCTGGAATACAGACGGGTCTACACCGGTTATCTTCTGTGAGTTGAGCTGTATGGTGCACTTCAGCTCCTGTGCAGAGAGCTGCCAGGAGAGCAGTACGAGCGCTATCAAAAAGCTTAAAGGTCTTGCCATTCGCATTATAGCTTTGTTTCTATATAGTCTAAGATATCAGAGGCTACGTCTGATTTTGCCTTCAGATCAAATGTAACCACATTTCCCTTTTTATCCACTATCGTGATCTTATTGGTGTCATGCTGGAATCCGGCACCTTCATCTTTCAGCGAGTTGAGCACGATCATATCGAGGTTCTTCTTGTCCAGCTTTGACTTTGCATTGTCCAGCTCATTGTCCGTCTCGAGGGCAAAGCCTACGCAGACCTGGCCATCTCTCTTGCTACGCCCGAGCTCATAGGCTATGTCTTTGGTCTTGACCAGCTCCAGTGTAAACTCGCTCTCCTGCTTCTTGATCTTAGTCGCAGCGGGGTTCTTGGGCGTATAGTCTGCTACCGCTGCGGCGAATATGATAACATCGCTATCCGCGAAATATTGTGTGCAGGCAGCATACATATCTGCGGCCGATACTACATCTACCACTGTGATCGCCGGCGATGTGACACGGGCCTGTGTAGGGCCTTTGACCAGTGTGACCGTGCCGCCGCGTGCTGTGCAGGCCTCGGCGAGGGCAATGCCCATTTTGCCGGTAGAGAAATTGCTGATATACCTGACGGGATCTATGGGCTCCCGTGTGGGGCCTGCGGTGATCAGGATCTTTTTGCCGGATAGGAGCACGGTGATGGTTTTATCTGTGGGGCAAGTTAAGAAAAGCGGGTCATACATGGCCGGTCACTGTTTCGGCATGGCTTTGGGTTTAGTTCTTTTTATGCAAATTCGTCAGATGGAAGACAAACCCCTGTTTGGCCGCATAGCCGCTATCATCCTGTCCATACTGCTGGGAGGTGTATTCCTTTTCTCCGCCTATACCAAGCTCTATCCGATAGAACCCTTTGAGTACACCTTTGTGGATCTCGGGGTAGCCACGTGGAGCACGGCGCCATTCATAGCGCGGCTACTCATAGGGCTGGAGTTTGCCTGCGGGGCGCTGCTGATCATCCAGTTTCGCCAGCGGCGGTTCACACTGCCTATCGTGGCGGGGCTGCTGGTCATCTTCTGCATCTACCTGGCGGGTATCATCATAGCCCGCGGCAATAGCGGCAACTGTGGCTGCTTTGGCGAGTACCTGACCATGACGCCGCTGGAGGCTATCGCAAAGAACGTGGGCCTGCTGCTCATGTGCGGCCTCATCTATGTGATGGGAGCTCCGGTAGAGATCAGGTATATGAAGTACCTGGCTGCTGCTCTCTGTATAGTCGGGCTGGGCCTGCCTTTTATTTTAAATGTAGTGGACCTGCAGAGCTCTAAGAACCTGCAGCCCGAGGCGGTGAACTACAAGGTGCCGCTGGATGTGCTCTATGAGAGCAAGAACCCCAAGAACACGAGGCCTGCTATAGAGCTGCGCCATGGCAGATACATCATAGCCTACCTGAGCCTGACCTGCCCCCACTGCCGGATAGCAGCCCAGAAGATACATGTGCTGCACAAGGTGAATCCATCTATCCCGTTCTACCTGGTGATGAACGGCAAGCAGGAACTGTATGAGCCTTATATAAAGAACTACGGCCTGGAAGATGTCCCGCACCAGATCTTCTTTGGCCCGGATGAGTACATCAGTATGGCGGGTCCGAAGCTGCCACAGATACTATGGGTGAATAACAGTGTGGTAGAGAAGAAGAGCGGCTACTTTCAGCTCAATGAAAAGACGATAGAAGACTGGCTGCACCAGCCGTCTGACACTACACAGCACTAAGCACAGAGAGGATACTCTCCGGCTCTGCCATGCGTCCATCACCTACGAGGCCACTGGCCAGTTCACCATGATCTACTGGGATGAGCTTATTGCCGTAGGACTGCAGGAGTTCTATGTTCCTGTGGGTAGCAGGGTGGCGCCACATGTCGAGATCCATGGCAGGGGCAAAGTACACAGGGCACTTGGCAGAGAGATAGGTAGCGAGCAGCATATTATCACACTGGCCGGTGGCCATTTTGGCCAGCGTATTGGCAGAGGCGGGGGCTATGACCATGGCGTCTGCCCAGAGGCCCAGCTCCACGTGGTTATTCCAGGTATGGGAGTCATTCTGCAGGTGGCTGATCACGGGATTCCGGCTCAGTACAGAGA
>CAZNDJ010000225.1:0-3194 GCA_964571705.1 uncultured Chitinophagaceae bacterium | reverse complement strand
GTATCGGCGGCATAGGCATGTCAGCTTTAGCGCGCTATTTCAAGTCCATCGGTGCGGAAGTAAGTGGCTATGACAAGACTCCTACTGCACTCACAGATCAGCTGAAGGCCGAAGGCATCGAAGTGATATTTGAGGACAAAGTAGAACTGATGCCTAGGGAACTGGATATGGTGGTCTATACACCCGCCATACCAAAGGACCACAAAGGCTTCAACTTCTATAAAGACAACAAGTACAACCTCAAGAAGCGCAGCGAAGTGCTGGGTATCATCAGCGCTGACAACTTCGCGATCTGCGTAGCCGGCTCTCATGGGAAGACCACTGTGTCCGCTATGATCGCGCATATCCTGACAGATAGCGGCTATGGCTGCAGCGCCTTCCTGGGCGGCATAGCGACCAACTACAATTCTAACTACATCAAGCATGCAAATGATGTAGTAGTGATAGAGGCTGACGAGTTTGACCGCTCCTTCCATCGCCTGTCGCCGGATATGGCAGTAATCACTGCAGTAGATACAGACCACCTGGATATCTATGGCTCTAAGGAGAAGATCGAAGTGGCTTTCATAGAATTCACAGAGAAGATAGCCGAAGACGGCCTCCTAGTGATCAAGCAATCCTCTCCTATCGAGGACCGCCTGCCTACGTTGGACAAGGCTTTCTACAGCCTGAATGATGAGAACGCGGATGTGTACTGCTCTAAGTATTGGGTAGTGGATGGTGGTTATGTTTTCAATATCATGTACTATGGCAAAGAGCTGATCGCTTTCCGTCTCAACATCGGTGGCTTCCATAATATCGAGAACGCACTGGCAGCTTTCACCATCGCCAAGGAGCTGAAGATATCTAACGAGAATATTAAGGCCGCTCTAGCCTCTTTCAAAGGCATCAAGCGCAGGTTTGAGACCATTGTGAAAAACGATAAGGTTGTCTTCATAGACGACTATGCGCACCATCCTGAGGAGATCAGGGTATTCCTCGCATCTGTGCGTGAGATGTATCCGGACAAGAAGATCACTGCGATCTTCCAGCCACATCTTTTCTCACGAACCAAGGACCTGGCTGATGGTTTCGCGGAGCAACTGAGCATAGCTGATGAAGTAATTCTCCTCGACATCTACCCAGCGCGCGAGCTGCCTATGGAAGGTGTGACCAGCGCATTGATCCATGACAAAGTGACCAGCAAGAGCAAGCTGAACATCAAGAAAGATGAATTGATAGATACACTGAAAGGAAAGCAACTGGAGGTAGTAGTGACGATAGGTGCAGGTGATATTGACAAGCTGGTGCAGCCAATAAAGGAACTTATAACTAAGTAGCATGAAAGCGATAAAATCAATATTGGCATTCGTTGTTATAATGACTTTATCGTTTGGCGTGAAGGCTCAGGATAAATATGAATATGCATCTGTCATATTTGAGATAATCAATGCTCAGAAAGGCTACATATACATTTCTGATGGCGAAAAATATGAGACGAGAATGCTAGAGATAAAGGGTGGTGAGATGGGTACTAATCTTAACCCGGTTTTGACAGAGCTGAATAAAATGAATGAAAACGGATGGGAAGTCATAAATACTAACTGGCACCTGGACAGGAAAGTATTTTACCATCTAAGGAAAAGAAAGGGATAGAGTCGAAATGAAAAAGTTCTGGAACATATTCAAGAAGGTGATGCTGGTGCTCTCAGTGACTGCGTTTGTGGTCCTGTTTGTCTTCACGCTCACATCTGCCGTGCAGCAGAAGAAATCGCTTGTATGTTCTTCTATACAGGTCAAAATAGACTACGAGTCCGGCGTGAGCTTCCTCACCACAGATGAGATCACAGCCAAAGTGAATTCTTTGGCCGGCGGCCAGATCACCGGCAAACCCTTGTCAGCACTGGATTTCAGGGCGATAGAGATGGGCTTGCAGCAGGACCCTTTCGTACAGCATGCGCGGGTATACATAGACCACGCGCGCACCGTACACGCCGAGATCACTCAGAAGCAGCCTATTATCCGCATAATCAACAATGATGGTGTGGGATACTATCTCTCTGATATGAACGAAAGGATACCCCTCAGCGGTAAATTTACAGCACATGTGCCTGTGGCTATCGGCGAGGTGGAGACACGCGATGACCTTTACGGAGACAGTATCATCCTCTCTGAGATCTACGGCCTGGCTAAATACCTGCAGCGTGACTCGCTGATGAACGCTATGATAGACCACGCCTACGTGCGCAGCACCGGAGACCTGGAGCTATACACCAAGATGGGCTATCACACCATCGATTTTGGCAGGGCGGATGAATCGATGCAGGAGAAGTTTGAAAAGCTGAAGACCTTCTACCGTGATGGACTGACCAAGGTAGGCTGGGAGCGCTACAGCGTGATCAACCTGAAGTATAAAGGCCAGGTGATAGGCGTACGAAAGGGGGGCGAGCTGATAGCAAGAGCGGAGAGCGCAGACGTGAAGAACACCGATACCCTTGCCGAAAAGCCTGCGGAACCGATAGAAGATCAACCCGCCGATGTAGCAGCAGATAAACCTGCAAAACCGGCAGCAGACAAACCAAGGAAACCGGAGGCTGATAAACCAGCAAAGCCAGCTGCAGACAAACCGGCAAAACCAGCAGCAAGCGAACCGGCAGCAGACGACAAACCGAAAACAGACGAACCGAAGAGACCAAAACCAAAAGCTAAAAAAACCAACCATAAACGCAACTAGTATGCAGACCGTCAAAGAAAATCCGATAGTAGTAGGCCTCGATATAGGCACTACCAAGATAGCCGCCATCGTGGGCCAGCAGGACCAGTATGGCAAGATAAAAGTGCTCGGCATAGGCCGTGCAGACAGCCAGGGTGTGGCCCGCGGCGAGGTAGTGAATATCGAGATGACGGTCCACGCTATCAAGGACGCCGTGGCGCAGGCCGAGCAGCAGTCTGGCGTAGAGATCCGTTCGGTATACGTGGGTATAGCCGGAGAGCATATCTCCAGCAAGCAGAACCGCGATATCTACACACTGGCAGATCAGGATACCGAGGTATCCGACGCAGACATCAAGGCCATGATCCAGAATATGCACCGCCTGGCTCTGGAGCCGGGTGAGCGTATCATCCATGTACTGCCACAAGAATTTTTCATAGATGGCAATCCGGTGGCTAAGACGCCTATCGGTATGTGTGGCAGCAGGCTGGAGGCCAATTTC
>CAZNDJ010000224.1:0-3322 GCA_964571705.1 uncultured Chitinophagaceae bacterium | reverse complement strand
TCCTGCCCCATCTACCCGCCCGCAGATGGAGCGCGTGCAGCCGCGTATGGAGCAGCGCCCCGCACCTCAGATGCAGCAGCGCCCTGCACCACAACCGCAATCAAAGCCTGCCATGCCAGCCTCAAGGCCCGCACCGGCTCAGCGCCCTCACTATTAAAAAGTAATACTGATCCAAGCAAAAGGGGAGACCGTCTGGTCTCCCCTTTTGCTTTGTCTGCTTTACGGCCCTTTGGCCTGGTTACATTTTTAGATATATTCATCGCATGTTTCAATCTGATCTTTTCAAAGACAAAGTAGTGCTGGTCACCGGAGGTGGCAGCGGCATAGGATATGCTATAGCTGAGCAGTATCTGCAGCTAGGGGCGACAGTCATCATCGCCTCGCGCAAGGAAGAAAAACTAAAAGCCGCGCTGGAGAAACTCTCCCCGCTTGGGCCGTGCCGCTACGTGACGCTCGATATACGCGACCCCGAGCAGATAGAGAAAATAGCGGCGGACATCAAGGATAAAGAAGGACGCCTGGATATACTGATCAATAACGCGGGAGGACAGTTTCCCTCGCCGGCAGAGGATATCAGCTACAAAGGCTGGAATGCGGTGGTGAATAACAACCTGAACGGTACCTGGTACATGACCCAGATCATGGCCAAAGCATTCTTCATACCAGCCAAGGCAGGCCGCGTAGTGAATATCATAGCCAATATTTATCGCGGTTTCCCGGCTATGACGCATACGGGTGCAGCGCGTGCCGGAGTAGAAAATATGACCATGAGCCTCTCCGTAGAGTGGAGCAAATACAATATCCAGATCAACGCTGTGGCGCCGGGTATCATCAAGTCTACCGGACTGGAAAACTATCCGCCCGAATTTCTGCAAGGAATAGAAGAGTCTATACCAGCCAAGAGACTGGGAACGATAGAAGAAGTAGGGTACCTGACGCTATTTCTCACCAGCCCGATGGCTACCTATATCACAGGAGAAACAGTCTACATAGACGGAGGCCAAAGGCTGTGGGGAGATCTGTTTAAGATGTGATCTCAATAGACAGTTTACAATTGATAACTGACAACGCCGTATAGGCCGTTATCAATTATTCATTATCAATTGTCAATTATAAGTTATCTCTTGAACTGCTTGAAAAACTCCTCCTCGTAGATCCCTCCTATCGGTATCTCTTTATCTACTGTGTAGATGACCTTGTTGCGCACATTGTCTATCCGGCGCAGCGATACGATAAATGACCGGTGTACGCGCACAAACTCCTTGGCGGGTAGTTTCTCCAGGATACTCTTCATGGTCATGCGTGCCACGATCGTTTTCTGATCCTGTATGAATATCTTGATATAGTCATCCAGCCCCTCTATGTAGAGGATATCCGCTATAGTGATCTTGACCAGGCGGTAGTCGGCTCGTACAAAGAGGTACTGCTGCGGTGCCGTGCTGGTATTATTGCGGTAGTTGTAATATTCGTTGGCCTTTAGGGTAGCCTGCAGGAAGCGCTCGTAGGTAAAAGGTTTGAGCAGATAGTCGATGGCATTCAGGTTGAATCCCTCTACCGCGTACTCTGTGAATGCCGTGGTAAAAATGACCATGACATCCTGCTTTAACCCTTTGTAAAAATCTATACCGGATAGTGAGGGCATCTGTATATCCAGAAAAATAAGGTCTACCGGAAACTTGCTCAGGTGCTTCTGGGCCTCTGCCGGTTTGGTAAAGGTCTTTTCCAGTGTGATAAAGTCTGTCTGGGCACAGAATGCCTCTATCACCGCGAGCGCAGGTGGCTCATCATCTATGGCTATGGCTCTGATCATAAGGTAATGGATAGATATACACTAAATTTATCGCTATCTTCTTTGATGAGCAAGTCATGCTTGCCAGGATACAGGAGCTTGAGGCGGCTACGTACATTCACGATACCTACCCCTCCACGCAGGTTCTCTCCCAAGCTCTTCACCACTTTGCGGTTTTCCAGTATCATGATCAGGTTTCTGCCACTGGTACTGATATCCAGCCGTATAGGAGACTCCTCCTCAGGGTTGACCCCATATTTGAATGCATTCTCTACAAAAGGGATGAGTATGAGTGGGGATATCTGCAGGCCGGGTGTGGTCAGGTCTACGCGGTACTGCAGTGACATGGTGTCTCCCAGGCGCACGCGCTGCATCTCTACATAGTCTTCTATATACTGTATCTCTTTGTCCAGAGCGACGTGGTCCAGTGCTGCGTCTACTATCACGTAGCGCATCATGCCTGAGAGTTTGACCACTGCCTGTGCGGTCTTGTCTGAGCGCTGCAGGGCCAGCGAGTAAATACTATTAAGCGAGTTGAAAAAGAAATGCGGATTGACCTGCGCTTTGAGAAAGGAAAGGTCGGCTGTGAGCTTCTGGCGCTCCGCTTCCTTCCAGCGGTTATTGATCTTGACCATGCTGGAGAATAGCAGTACTACCAGAAACTGTGAAAAATGATGCAAAAAGGGCATCCAGGATGCGTGATGGTGATGGCCATGGGCTGGTGGTGGCGAGGCGGGTATCAGTATAGCCGGCAGCAGTGCGATACCCAGGTACCATAGTATCAGCGCTATACCAAACTGGACGTACTTTTTCTCAAAGTAGAGTGTAGGTACGAGCACATAGTAGTTGACATAAAAGAAAATGAGCAGCAGTGCATAAGTCATAAAGTCACGCTGGAAATAAGGTACCTGCAGGAAATCAAAAGAGCGGCTGAGATCCGGCGAGAAAAAAATGGGGATAGCCAGAAATGCGATGCCTCCCAGAATATTTGTAAAAACGCGTCTGTACCTGATAGCCATATGAATACACCTCTAAGGTGAGGTAATAACAAGAGATGACCTAATCTAATGCATTGATAGAGGTAAGAATAAGAAATGTGTCGGTAGGTTCAAATATCACAAATCACTAAAAATGAGAGTTTAAGGAAAACTTTGTACCACACAAAGGATTAATTGTATGGATATTTTTACCCATCAAAAATGCTATCCGAAACGGTAGGGAACTTTTCCATTTTGGCAGTATTTTGACGGAATATATCCGCACAAGCCAGATTTTGTATTTATCCTGAAACGCTTGCGTAGCAATGGTTTCAGGGCACCGGACATGGTATCGTGCCAACCCGAGGCACGTGATTAGCAATACGCCACACAACAAATTATTTTACCTAACCCCAAAAAAACAAAAAAGATGATGACCGTTCACGTAGCACCAAGGATGAGGAAACTGAGGGAACTGATGGGCTGGAAGCAAGCCGCTGTAGCCGCCTCTATGAATATCACACAACAGGCGTTCAGCTTTCTGGAGCAGGGCAAT
>CAZNDJ010000223.1:0-3337 GCA_964571705.1 uncultured Chitinophagaceae bacterium | reverse complement strand
CGCCAGTGACAACGCCTCACCGCCAAAGGTGGTGAAAATGAATACATCATGTTCGCCGCGCTCGATCACATCCTTGCGACCGGTTAGGAAAGAGATCGGCATCCCATTGGCTACCGCCTTGCTAAAGCAAGCGAGGTCAGCCTTGATCCCAAAATACTCCTGCGCACCACCCAGTGCCACGCGGAACCCACTCCACATTTCATCAAACACGAGCAGCGAGCCATTCTCTTTGGTCAGCCTCGCTACCTCTTCCAGAAATCCCTCCTTAGGTGCTTCAAATATGTATGGCTCCAGGATCACACAGGCCACATCGCTATCCAGCACCGCCTTCAGCGAGTCGATATTATTATAGGAGAAAGTCTTAGTGAGAGCTTGCACTTCTTCAGGGATACCGGCATTGCGCGTTGTGGTACCTATGTACCAGTCATGCCAGCCATGATAGCCGCAGCAGACTACCTTTTTGCGGCCAGTGTGTGCACGTGAGAGGCGCACAGCCATAGAGGTCGCATCGCAGCCGGTCTTGGAGATGCGCACGCTCTCGGTATTAGGTACTACTGATGCCACGAGCGCAGCAGCCTCATACTCCAGCGGAGACATCAGCGAGAAGGTGATGCCCTTCTCCAGCTGCGCCTTGATGGCATTGTCCACCGCCTCATAGCAGTAGCCGAGAGACAGCGGGCCTACACCCATCGTGTAGTCTATGTATTCATTGCCATCCACATCCCATACATGGCTGCCCTTGCCGCGATCCAGGTAGACTGGTGCCACGCCACGCGTGTGCTGGCCCGGACCCTTGGCGAGCGTCTGGCTCACAGGGTGCATGATCTGCTTGGCTTTATTGAGTATCTCCGTCGATTTTGTGATGACCGGATAGTCGGTATTCAGGGCAGGTTTATTGGCCATAGTGATTAGCTTATGTAGTTGATTTTAAACAAACGACAAATTTTCGGGTGCGAATATACCTGATTGCCACGGGCTTTTATAGACAAAGTGTGGGAACTGTAATCTATTAACAATGAGTGGCTTAAAAGCCTTTCCGAACCGCTTTTGCAGATAAATACAAAACTTCTCTGTTTATTAACGCTCAGATAAAGACAATCATATGAAGAGAATCGTGACTACAGCTATCATCGTGCTGGCATCCTTTACGCTCGGTTTTGCCGTCCGCTCATGGATAGCTGAGGCTCCCGCGCCGGAGCGCAAAGTGACCGGCATAGGAGGCATCTTCTTCAAATGCAAAAGCCCCAAAGCCACCCGTGCCTGGTACCGCCAGCACCTGGGACTGAATACAAACCCCTATGGCGCCGTCTTCCAGTGGTATCAGGGAGCAGATTCTACGCAGAAGGGCTACACCCAATGGAGCCCTTTCAAAGACTCGACTGAATATTTCCTGCCGTCAAAGAAGGACTTTATGATCAACTATCGTGTGGTCAATATGGAAGCGCTGCTCAAAGAATTCAAACGAGACAGCGTAGTAGTCATAGACACCATAGAAACCTACTCATACGGCAAGTTCCTCCACATCATGGATCCGGATGGCAATAAACTCGAACTCTGGGAGCCTTATGATAAGGAGTATGGCAAGATAGGAAGTGGGGTAACGAGGTAAGCTATACTTCTACTGCCACATGCTTCTGCACACGCTCCGCTATCTGCGGACCGGTGAAGCCCTCATAGGCCAGCACCTCTGATAGCAGGCCTGGTTTGAACCACTTCTCATTCAGTGATATCGGCAGTACATTGGCAGTAGTCCTGTTCTTGAGTAGTACCTCGGCCACGATGCTATAGAGGCCGCCGGTGAGGAAGTGATCCTCTACCGTCACTACGAGTTTAGATGTCGCAGCTACTTTCAGGATCGCCTTTTCATCTACCGGTTTCAGGCTGCGCATATTGAGCAGGCCTACGGAGAGGCCTTGGTTTTTGAGTATCTCGGCAGCTTTGAGGGTTTCCTCCAGCAGCATGCCGTAGGTCAGGAGCGTCACATCTGTACCCTCGCTGATCACCTCTGCTACACCTGTCTTAAACGGCGTATGCTTGCCATATACATCAGGGCGCACATTCACACGCAGGTACACAGGATCAGGAGATGCCCATATCTCCGGCAGCATGGCCACCATATCCGCATGGTCAGACGGACAGAAGACCGTCATACCCGGTATCGTACGCATCAGCGCTACGTCTTCTATGGCCTGGTGTGTAGGACCATTGCCATCAGAGAGGAAGCCCGCTATCCATGCACTCAGTTTCACCGGCAGGTGCGCGATACCCACATCCGTCCTCACGAACTCATAAGCCCTATATATCAGGAAAGGCGCCAGTGCATGGCAGATAGGAGTACGTCCCCTCAGTGCAAGGCCCGCCGCCATACCTATCATCGTCTGCTCCGTGATACCTGTATCAATGAAGCGAGGGCCCAGCACCGGTGGCAGTTCCTTTACCACCGCGCGGTTCTCCGCCGTCATTACTATGTATTTCTCATCGCTGAGTGCTGTATGCTTGATTACTTCCTGATATGTTGTCATTTCACCTCTCCCTAAATCCCTCTCCAAAGGAGGAGGAACTTTAACAGCCGGGACGGCTGATTTTATTTTTAGAAAATGCTCTGCGTTCTCAAATTGGTTTTCACTCTATTCTTTGTGTGCTCTGTGATGATCGGCTGTTACCTCACAGTCAATGTTTCCGATGTCAGCGTGGTCTTTGCCTCACCATGCAGTTCTTTCATCAGGCTTTCTACCTCCTCTGCATTGAAGTTGCAGAACCACCTGTCTGCTCTCGCCTCTATACTCGGCAGTCCCTTGCCACGTACCGTATCTGCTATGATCACAGACGGTTTCTCAGCATGGAAAGGCAATTGCGAGAAAGTCTCATCCAGTGCCGCAAAGTCATGCCCGTCTATGCGCTTCACCACACAGCCAAAAGCCTCAAACTTATCAGCCAGTGGCTCCAGCGGGATCAGGTCCTCTGTCTTCACATTTGCCTGGAAGTGGTTGCGGTCTACTACGATGGTCAGGTTGTTCATCTTGTAGGCAGAGGCTACATGCAGCGTCTCCCACACGGAGCCTTCGTCCAGCTCGCCGTCACCGGTGATCACGACTGCCTTATTGTTGTATCCTTTCAGCTTATTGTCCATCGCTATGCCGAGGCCCACAGCCGGGAGGTGGCCCAGAGAGCCGGAGTGAAACTCGATGCCCGGGATATTCCTGTTAGGGTGCCAGTAGATAGAGTCATTGCTTTTTAGGTGGTTTTTCAGCCTGTCCTTTTCTATCCAGCCCAGCTCAGCAAAGGTGCCATACAGCGCCGGTACGTCATGCCCCTTGGAGAGTAGCAGGAAGTCGCG
>CAZNDJ010000222.1:0-3344 GCA_964571705.1 uncultured Chitinophagaceae bacterium | reverse complement strand
AAGCTATCGTCAAGTCACCAGAGGTGAAGAAGATGATGCAGGCCCAGATAGATGAGAAGAACAAGAGTTTTGGTAGCTGGGAGACCATCAAGCGCTTTGAGCTGCTGCCTGATGAGTGGACCACAGAGACAGGTGAGCTGACCCCCACTACCAAGGTGCGCCGCAAGGTCGTCATGGACAAATACAAGGACGTGATAGAAAACCTTTATAGTGGTGTGAAAACCGTCTAAGCGCCTGCTATACCTGTGGCACGAAACGAAAATCTCGTAAAATTTGCGCTGGCCTATCCGCGCGCTTTCGGCCTCATACTGGTGCTGCTGGGTGCAGCTATGGCCACTTACTTTCTGATCTGGCCCGCCATTCAGATGGAGCGCAATGTGGCTCATATCGAGTACTCCGCTCCGATGGGCGCTGTGGGCGGCACTACCTTTCTGATAGGCTTGCTCATACTGGTACTTGGCGATATGGTCATCGGCCTCGCCCTCATGGAGCACAGTGATCGCATAGAGCGCTATGGCCAGACCAGAGTCTACATCGTCTACGGCCTATTGGTACTAGCTTCTTTTGCCTTCTACTTCTTCTGCGATCAGTACATCGCGGCGCATGGCTATGTGGAGGCAAAGTAACCTACAAAAGCAAAGCACATGGATGCTACAGTGTTTCTGATGATTCTATTTCCGTTTGCACCATTCGTACTGTATTATTTCATGAAATGGATCTGGCGCTCACTCTGGAGGCGTGCTATGATCCCCTTACCACTAGCTACCACTATACGTACCGGCAATCAATTATTCCAGGTCACGATGGCTCTTTTCTTTATCGGCGTATTGATCGCAGATTACAGAGCGCAGGAATATTTAGGCATTACCAACACATGCTTTTGGTTGTGCTATTTCTTATGGCCTTTATCCAGCGCTATCTATGAGAATAGCCAGAAAACAAACCGCGAATTTGCGATCTATTGGAGTGCAGTGGTTTGCATCACTCCGGTGCTGTATTATTGCTTTGCAGTACATGCCGAGTAGGAAGATGCCGAAGGCAGATAGATGAGTTCAGCGACGCAAGCATAGCTGTAGAAGACTTACCAACCAGTTGTATTACTCCGTCCCTCGTCCTCCGTCCCTTGTCTAGCTCACTCCATACTCCTTCTGCCATGATCCTTGCACCTTGCGCAGTAGTACGATCTGCCCGATATGATAAGCATTGTGCAGGCTGATATTGCCGATTATAGCTACCCAATCATTCTTTTCATCTGCAGGCAGCCCCTTGTCTATCTCCACCTCCCAGCGTGAGAAGACCTCATCAGCCTTTACCATCAGCTGGTCAAAGTGAAGGTCTGTATCCAGCCGGAAGCTCTCTTCATTACTCATTACCTCCGGCAGTTTCTGTCCATGTAGCTTATGCAGGTAGCGGTCATTCCAGAAAATGAGATGTACTACGAGATCATAGATGCTATGCTCATCGGAGATTATCCTCTGTTTAGCCTGCATATCGGTGAGGCCCTGCACAGCATCGCGTAGAGAGACACACCACTGCTTCTTGTCAAAAGTCGCGCTGAACTGTTCCAGCAAATAATTCTTCATATGATATGATTTAAAGATGCTGCCTCAAAAGTCTTTCCAAAAATATTTTTCACTGCGCAAATTCATTGCGCAGTGAACTCTTTACTTTGCCTCTGTGTTTAGAACAATAGCATTACTAATCTGTTGCGATAAATATTAGCGAAAAATAATTTTTACTAATTATTTTAGTATTTCGGGATTAAATTTAATTTTACATTATAAATCCAACAACATGGCAAACATGACTGCTGACGAGAAAAAAGAAAAGATCAAAGCCCTCCAGCTCACCGTAGACAAGCTGGACAAAGCCTACGGCAAAGGCACCGTGATGAAACTCGGTGATGCCCGCGTGCTGGCTACAGAGGCTATCCCTACGGGTTCTATCGGGCTCGATATCGCGCTCGGTATCGGCGGCCTGCCCAAGGGCCGTATCGTAGAGATCTACGGACCGGAATCCTCTGGTAAGACGACACTCGCCATCCAGACCATAGCCAATGCGCAGCGCATGGGTGGTATCGCAGCCATCATAGATGCTGAGCACGCCTTCGATAAAGAATATGCCATCAAACTCGGCGTAGATGTCAATAATCTCCTGATCTCTCAGCCGGATGATGGTGAGCAGGCGCTCGATATCGCAGAGCACCTGATCCGCTCCGGCGCCATAGATATACTCGTCATAGACTCCGTAGCTGCACTCGTACCGCGCGGTGAGCTGGAGGGCGAGATGGGCGAGAGCAAGATGGGCCTCCACGCCCG
Organism: uncultured Chitinophagaceae bacterium; assembly: GCA_964571705.1. GTDB lineage: Bacteria > Bacteroidota > Bacteroidia > Chitinophagales > LD1 > UBA1941. Next base: position 1,026 of record CAZNDJ010000222.1, on the reverse strand, counting down.
CCTCATGTCCCAGGCACTGCGCAAGCTGACCGGTACTATCAGCAAGACAGGCTGCTGCTGCATCTTTATCAATCAGCTCCGTGAGAAGATCGGTGTCATGTTTGGCAATCCTGAGACTACCACTGGTGGTAATGCACTGAAGTTCTACGCATCTGTACGCCTCGATATCCGCCGCATAGGCCAGATCAAAGAGAAGGACGACGTGATAGGCAACCGTACCAAGGTAAAGGTGGTCAAGAACAAGATGGCGCCGCCATTCAAGACCACCGAGTTTGACCTCATGTACGGCGAGGGTGCCTCAAAGGCAGGTGAGATCGTAGACATAGGTACAGAGCTGGAGATACTCCAGAAGTCGGGCTCATGGTACAGCTACGAGGGCACTAAGCTCGGTCAGGGTCGCGAGGGTGTCAAGCAGCTCCTCAATGACAACCCCGAGATGGCAGCCGAGATCGAAAAGAAGATCAAGGACAAGTTCCTCCAAGGAGTAGAAGTAGTCAAGACCGAGAAAGAGGAAGTAGAAGACTAGTTAGTTTCTTGTTGTTTGCCCTATAAATAAAGGCCGCCCATCTTGCGTAGGGCGGCCTTTTACCATTTTTATTACATGCTTTAAAGGCCTATGAATCAAAACAACCCAGCCGGTTCAAAATCAATTCTGAAGAAAGTCAGGTTAACCTGATTTCATCTGATCTCTGCCATCTCCCGCTCGGTTCAAAATAATTCCTGCACCATCGATCTCACCTCTAGCCTTCGGTTCTAAAACAACTCATCAAGCGTAATTTGAGCACCTCGACCCATGGCTGAAAGTCCCCCCTGGAAAAGGGGGGTGGCCGCAGGCCGGGGGATTTGACGCACCACACAAAACTCCCATCCCCCACTCCGGTTCAAAAACAAAAAAGACCGCCCTTGCGGAGCGGTCTTTTTAAAGATATATGTCGTACAGATTACCTTACTACAAACTGGCGCACCATGCGGCCATTGGCAGAGTTGATCATCAGTACATAGACACCTGAGGCCACGTTGCCCAGG
>CAZNDJ010000221.1:0-3344 GCA_964571705.1 uncultured Chitinophagaceae bacterium | reverse complement strand
AGTTCTCTCTGGCCACCACGGAGTCCTACCGTGACAAGGAGGGCAAGTGGGTAGAGGTGACCGACTGGCACAATGTGAAGCTCCCCTTCAAATCTCTGGCTGAGCGCGCCGAGAAGTACCTAAAGAAAGGCAGCCTGATCTACCTGGAGGGTAAGATCAAAACAAGAAGCTATGACGACAAAGACGGCAACAAGCGCTATGTGACTGAGATAGTAGCCGAGAGCCTCCGTATGCTGGACAAGAAGGACGGCAGCACAGGTGGCGGCAGCTACAGTGATAACGGTGGCGGACAGAACTACTCCTCCCAGCCGCAGCAGGAATACGCCGGCAACGACAGCAGGCCATCTAATAATATAGATGACGACCTGCCATTCTAAATGATCAACCCGGACAGGCAGGGCTACACTCTGCCTGTCCTTATTTTTTCACTAAACCATAAGTCCTTGGACCCCGGCCCCGCAGCAAATTTTCCTCCCAGTTGCCTGATCATTCTCAGCAGCTTTGTACACATGCCCGATACGGGCGTCATTCTTGCAGCCTTTGCAGCGCTTCTCCTTATCCTCTGCTCAGCCCTGATGGCTGCGTCTGAGATCGCATTTTTCTCTATCACCAATGTGGAGAAGGAAGAACTGCGCGATAGTGAAGAAGAGTCTGATCAAAAGCTAGCTAAACTACTGGACCGCCCGCGCTACCTGCTATCTACGATCCTAATAGGCAATAATGTGGTGAACATCGGCGTGATCATCATCTCGTACTATATCATCACACACATCTTTGAGTTTAAGGATATAGACCTGGGCTCCTTTGTGATACCCGGATCGGTATTTGACTTTACGATCAACGTGCTGGTGGTGACATTCTTCCTTGTGCTATTTGGCGAAGCCATACCGAAAGTGTACGCCTCTCTGAATAAGCTGAAGATAGCGAGAGGAGTGGCGGGACTATTTGTAGTGCTGAATCGCGTTTTCTACCCGATCAACTATATCCTCGTAGGCTCTACCTCTATGATAGAGAAACGTATCAAGCGCCACAATGCTGAGATAGACATCGAGGAGATCAATAAGGCGATAGAGATCACCGTAGAGAATAAAGAATCCGGCAATGACGTGAAGATGCTCAAAGGTATCGTGCACTTTGGCAACCTGACAGTGAAGCAGATAATGCGCCAGCGTATGGAGGTGGCAGCGGCTGATATCACGTGGAACTATGAAGAGCTGCTGAACTATGTACGCGAAGTGGGCTACTCACGGATACCGGTCTACACTGAGAATATAGACCAGATACAAGGTGTGCTCTATATCAAAGACCTGCTGGACCACCTCAATCAGGATATCACCTTTGGCTGGCAGAAGCTGATACGCGAACCACTGCACGCACCGGAGACAAAGAAGATAGATGATATGCTGCGCGAGTTTCAGGCGTCACATAAGCACCTGGCTATCGTGGTGGATGAGTTTGGCGGCACATCGGGTATCGTGACCATGGAGGATATCGTAGAGGAAGTGATAGGTGATATCAAAGACGAATTTGACGAATCTACGGATACTAATATCCGCAAGGTGAATGATAACACGTATATCGTAGAAGGTACTATGCCGCTGCATGACTTCAGCAGGGCACTGGAGCTGGAGACGACATACTTTGACGAGGTGCGTGAGGACGCAGAGACACTGGCCGGACTGCTACTGGAGCTGAAGGGCCGTATCCCTAAACAGGGTGATGAGATCAATTTTGAAAAGTTCAACTTCCGCATACTATCGGTAAAGAATAACCGTATAGAGAAGGTGAAACTGGAAGTGGAGAATTAAATGCAATAGCGTGCTAAGACAATCAGTATATATTACTCTGTGCCTTTTGCTCGTTTCGCTCACGAGCTGCCACGGCGACTACAGTCCGAAACCAAAGGCCTATCCCCGTGTCGTATTTCCTGAGAGGAAATATGAACTGTATGATTCAAAGGATTGTCCCTTCCGATTTGAGAAGCCCGTGTACACTCAGATACAGCATGACAGCTCTGCTATGGGTATGAGGCAGCCATGCTGGATCAATGTGGCTTTCCCGGATTTTAATGGTACAGTAAACCTGACCTACAAGGAGATCACCAAGGACATGACGCTGGAGAGGCTGCTGGAAGATGCACACAAGCTCTCCTTCAAACACACCAAGAAAGCTAACTATATAGACGAAAGCCTGATAGTAAATAAGCATGGTGTAAGTGGCATCTTCTACAACGTAGGTGGCGATGCTGCGTCTAATATCCAGTTTTTCCTCACGGATAGTACGCACCACTTCATACGCGGCTCGCTCTACTTCTACAATGAGCCTAACAGCGACTCGATGGCGCCGGTCCTGACCTTTGTACGCCAGGACCTGGATACGATGCTCAGCACCTTTGAGTGGAAATAATAGTGACCCGCTGCGGGCTGTCGTTTTTATGAAATATCTTTGACACCCGTCATGAAAAGGATACTCCTAGCCTCCCTTGTAATCAGCGTTATTTTATGTTCCTGCCAGTTTGCGCGGACTGTGGTGTATAATGATCCGGGGCTGCAGGATTTCAAATTCATGCCGTACTCCAAAGTACAGACGGGCACATACCAGCCGCTGCCGGAGTCATCCAGCTACAATACGATGAAGCTGCCAGACTCATTGCAGAAAGCGCTGACGCAGACCCAGACAGTTGCTTTTCTCGTATTGAAACATGACAGCATAGTGTATGAATGGTACGCGCCGGGGTATAGTGATAGCAGCCGGACCAACCCATTCTCTATGACCAAGTCTATCATGTCTATCCTGACAGGCATCGCGCTGAAGGAAGGAAAGATAGGCAGCGTGGATGATCCTATCGGCAAATACTATGCGCCATACCAGGCAGACAGCCTGAGCCATGTGACTATCAAGCACTGCCTCACCATGTCTACCGGGCTCAACTATCATGACCAATACCTCAATCCCATAGGCCATGTGGCAAAGCTGTACTATGGGAATAACCTGCATCAGTTCGTGAATACGATGAAGTATGAAAAGCCGGCAGGGTATGAGTTTCGCTACAAGAATGTAGACCCGCAGATCCTCGGCATAGCGCTGACCAAGGCAGTGGGCATGAGCATGACTCAATACGCCTCAGAGAAGCTATGGCAGCCGCTCGGCGCCGCGCATGAGGCCTGGTGGCTCACGGATAAAAAAGGCGGCATGGAGAAGACGTACTGCTGCTTTCACACAGATGCGAGAGATATAGCACGCATCGGTATACTGTACGAGCACTATGGCAACTGGCATGGTACGCAGATAGTGGATAGCAGCTATGTGCGCGCCTCCCTCTCTCCTATCAATATCTGTGATGG
>CAZNDJ010000220.1:0-3391 GCA_964571705.1 uncultured Chitinophagaceae bacterium | reverse complement strand
CGTGGTGCTGCCACCACTACAGATAGTGGTCGTGCCTGTGATACCTGTAGGGGCGGTAGACAGCGTATTGACCGTGACGGTCGTGGTAGCATTACCGGCAGGGTTACTACATGGTGCCGTAGTGCCTGTGACAGATACCCAGTAGCTGGTGGTAGAGGATGGTGTCACTGTAGCAGTAGTAGATGCAGATGTCTGGAAGACCCCTGTACCCACCGTGCCTGTACCCCATACATACTGAGCACCCGTACCCAGTGTTCCTCCTACTGCAGTGAGTGTCGTGCTGCCTCCGTTGCAGATGGTGGTCGTGCCGGTGATACTCGTAGGCGCGGTAGATGGATTATTGACCGTGACTGTAGTAGTAGCGCCACCAGATGGACTGCCGCATGGTGCAGCACCTGTCACCGATACCCAGTACGATGTAGTAGAAGATGGTGTAGGAGTATATGATACTGATGTGGCACCTCCTATAGGGCTCGTGCCTACTGTACTGCCGGTACCCCACTGATAGCTGGCGCCTGTACCCAGAGAGCCGCCCGTAGCTGTGAGCGTAGTGCTGCTGCCATTGCAGATGGTAGTGGTACCGCTGATGCCGGTAGGTGCTGTAGACGGTGTACTCACTGTGATAGCCGAAGAGGCTTTGGTAGTACTGTTGCAGCTATTGGCGCTGGCATATACACTGAGCGTGCTGTTGCTGAGATTGGTCACGGTGACGGTCTCTGCAGTGGTACCATTGCTGGAGAATGTCGGCGATCCTGCGCTGGCAGACCATGTATAGGAATAGAATGCTGTAGCAGTAGAGCCCGCAGTGGCAGATGACTGTACGGTACCATTGCACGAGGAGCAGGCTGCCGTACCAGTGGCGCTATTCACCACCGGTGAGCCATCCATTTTATAATAGGCTACGAGGTTATTCCAGTTGGCATCTGTACTGCTGTTGCTGACCTGGGTCATCATATTGCTGATTGTATTTTGCGACAGTGCGGTGTTATATATCTTCACCTCGTCCACTGTGCCAAAATCCTGGCCACCGCCCTGGTAGTTGCCTATAGCTACGATATTATCACTCGCACTGAAGCCGACCTGTATGGCAGTTTTGCCTACAAATACGCCGTCTACATAGAAGCTCTCAGTATTGCCCGAGCCCGTAGCTGCTATATGGTGCCAGCCGGTAGATAGGCCGGAGATGTCTACAGACTGCGTCAGTGCAGCGTTGCTGGCTATGGTAGTACCATTCACAGCAGAGGCGGCGCTGGCAGGGTAGAATCCACCCTGATAGGCTCCGAGTATCAGGCCTGCATTGGTAGCGCCTTGTGTACGCTCTACTATGATAGGGTGGTAGTTTATACCTCGGAACAGGGTATTCCAGTTACCATTGGCCGGTAGTGGAAATTTGACCCATGCACCCAGGGTCCATGAGCTGCCCAGTGTCACATTGGATGCTGTAGTAGAGGTGCCTACCAGCAGGTAGTTAGTCGTATTGGTACCTGTAGTGAGGCACTGGCCGGCAGGAGACATCTGGTTGGTCACATCCGCTACTACATTGCCCGTAGAGCAGATGCTGGTAGCGCTGAGTGATGGTGTAGGTCCGGGATAGGTAGTGAAGGATGCGGTAGAGGTAGCTGCAGCATTTTTGCCACCTATATCACCAGCCAGGAAGCTGAATGTAGTGCTGGTGGTGAAAGTCTGGAATGCCTTGGCAGATGCCAGTGGGCATGGCAGGTTATACTTATACGCCAGATAGCCCTCTATGATCTGGCGCTGGGCTGCAGTGATCACAGTATTGAAGTAGATCACTTCTGCTACATCACCGCTAGACATTTCATTCAGGCCATTACTCCAGCCATTCAGCTGCATCTGGCCCGGACCATTAGGGCTGCCGGCAGTACCGGTAGCCTGTAGTACACCATAGTCGTAGAAGTTTGTACCGCTGGCAGTAGTACTGCTGCTGGTCAGCTCATACATATGCGGGATCGCATCGCCGCCAGGGGTCGCGGCGCTGCTGGTGATCCAGTTATTGCAGTAGCATTTTTCTTCGCCACCACCCCAGTTGCCAAATAGCCAGTTAGTACTAGCAGAGGAGCAGAGGCGGGAGTTAGTGCCCGATAGCCTGTCTACCACAAATACAGTATAGTTGCTATTGGCCCCTCCATCCAGACTGTTGAGGAGGGTCATATACTGAGCGGTGGTAAAGGTCAGGCACGGATTGCCATTGAAGATCGACGAGCTGGAGTTGTAACTAGGTCGGTTGTTTTGTGAAAACTGATAAAAACGGTTGCCATTGCCGCTCATATCGTACCAGTTTTCTACGTTGCCGTTTACGTCTTTGGCTATGCCGGCATCTGCGCGGCACCAGAGTTTGAGATTGCCGGAGAGGGCCGAGAGCGGACCGCCCATCACGTTGAAGCCACTGGCCCAGGTACCGCCAGAGCAGCTAGGCGAGCCAGTACCACCTCCATTAAATACTTCTGCTGCACCGCAGCTATTGTTAGGGCTATTATTGACAGAGATAGCAGATGGAGCAGAGATAGATGGTGCCGTATAGGTAGTCACCTTGTATGTGAGGGTAGCAGAGGTGCCCGGCCAGCTGGCAGGACATGAGTTGCCATTGTAGAAAATAACAAGATTCCAGCCGCCGCCTCCCGGGCTACTCTGCTGGCAGGTAAAGTTTGCCGTCTGCCCGTTGCCAGTGTAAATGGCGGTCCATACACTGCTGCGGTACTCGTAGTACACCCAATAAGTGGCGCTGCTGGCCCAGCCCCCCGTCACTTCAAAATTATATGTATATCCAGCTACACCATCAAACTGCTGGTATTCTGTACTAGCTATACTACGTGTACCTGCCGTACAGGTATTGAAGCCTGCCCCCAGGTAGGTACCGGCCACCCATGCGGTGCCGCAGAGATAGCCCTGCGCAGTGACCTGGCGCGGTAGTACCAGGCCAAGGCTCAATAGGATGGTCAGGACCAGAAACTTTGGCCGTGTAAATGATGAAATGCCCGTAAAAAAAGGGGATAGCGCTGGGGTAGAGGTATGCTTCATTAGCGGGGTTTTTATAAAGCGGGTTTTAAAGAGATATTCGGTTTTACATGCTCAAATCATGATATAACATAGAAAATCAATAGGTAAGATATAATGCATACATCAAAAAGTCAACCACTTTTGAGCGATTTTTATAAATTATTGTTTTTCAATGCATAAGGAGTTTGACAACCGAAACTGTAGGTGGTCAGGTGTCTAATAAGCTACATCCAGCCTGCGGCCCTTTTTGGACAATAGGCACCTCCCGGACCAGGTAGACACGTCTATCAATAAAAAAGGCACTCCGTAAGAGTGCCTTTTTCTTTATAGTCTGTGTGAAACCTTTAGCGTGTCACCACGAGTTTCCTGGTCG
>CAZNDJ010000219.1:0-3419 GCA_964571705.1 uncultured Chitinophagaceae bacterium | reverse complement strand
ACGACATTGCTCTCCTCTGCATTGGAGCTGACGGTGATAGTCTTGACAAAGGTGCCCAGGTTACGGGCGTTGTAGCCAGCCTTTATAAATTCTTTATGCCCCGGCTGGATGGCCCCGGTGGGAGAGTGGGGTACAGTGCAGCTGCACGACGGATGGGCCGAAGTGATGATGAGCGGCGCAGTACCTGTATTGGTGAAAGGGAACTCTTTCTCCACCGGCTGGTCCTTTTTGATCTTGCCAAAATCAATTGTGGTGGTCTCAAAAGAGATGTGGGCCTTGCTATCATTTGCCGCGAGTGCCGCGATGGTTTTGACAGGCTGCTGGGCAAAGGCTGACAGGCAAAAGCTGAGGGCAATAAAAAAGATCGTGTTTTTCATGTTGATGTTTTTTTTGTGGTGATCAATGCTGCAAACCTACAGGCGTCAAATGCTAAAGCCTGTTAAACGCTATGTAATATTTTCCTAATGAAGTGTTAATGATCAGCTCACCCCAAAAGTCAGTAGTAGCTTTGCTCTATGAGCAATAGATCGCTACGCTTATTTCTCGTTTTATCAGGCATAGTACTCTCCTCGATTATCGTGCTGCAGGGGTATTGGCTATACCGTGCGTGGCAGCTTTCTGCTCATGATTTTGACAGGCGCGTGGCGGCATCACTGCGCGTGGTCAATACGCGCATCAACCAGCTTTATAAACTGGATAATAATACTACGCAGCCTGTGAGGCGCATTGCATCAAACTACTATGTGGTAGATATACCCTCCAGCATCGATGCGGTGATACTGGGGGAGTATATCAAGCAGGAGTTTCAGCGCAATGATATCCGCTCTGATTTTGAGTTCGGCATTTACGATTGTGCCACAGATCAGCTGCGCTACGGCGGCTATGTCTGCTACGCAGACGGCTGCAATGGAAAGACTGTGCAGTATAAGTTCCCGGGAGTGAACCACAACAGCTACTATTTTGGCGTGTATTTCCCATCAGTGTCATTGGCAGGTAGCAGTATGAATATGTGGCTCCTTTCATCAGGCGCTATTCTCATTTTGATCGCTATTTTCTGCATCGCTATTTATATCGCCTTACGGCAAAAGCGTCTTTCCGAGATACAGAAAGACTTTGTGAATAATATCACGCATGAGTTTAAGACGCCCGTGGCTACCATCAGCCTGTCAGCAGAGGCCCTGCAGATGCCAGCGGTGCTCACGTCTCCGGAGCGTGCCGCCATGTACGCGGGTATCATCAGGCAGGAGAGTGACAGGCTGCGGCAGCATACGGAGCGGATACTGCAGGCCGGACTGATGTCTGACCGCGATCAGATAGATATCAGGCCTATAGATATCAATACCACTATCCTTAGGCTGGTAGACAATATAACGCCACAGTTATCACAGCGCGGGGCTACGGTCCGGCTAGACCTCAGTGATGAGGCGCCGATGCTCATGACGGACGAGTTTCACTTTACCAATATCATCTACAATCTGGTAGACAATGCACTAAAGTATTGTGATGGCACGCCACGGGTCGTGATCACAACGGTGGCTGACCACCGGCATATCACAGTCTCCGTGCGCGACAATGGACTGGGGATCTCCAGTCAGGAACAAAAAAATATCTTCAAGCGCTTCTACCGGGTGCCTACGGGCAATATCCATAATGTACGCGGTTTCGGCCTCGGGCTGTATTATGTCAAAACGATCCTGAAGCGCCTACGTGGAGAGATACGCGTGGTCAGTGAATACGGTGCTGGTAGCGATTTTTCCATCATTTTCAATCTTTAAAAACCGGTGCATGAGACAAAAGATACTCCTAGTGGAAGATGATGTCAACCTGGCCTTCGTAGTGAAGGACACGCTGGCGACGCGCGACTATGATGTCATCCATGCCCCGGATGGGCAGGCGGCCTTGCGGGCTGTTTCAGGTGGCAGCTACGATATCATACTGATGGATGTCATGCTGCCCGGTATGGATGGCTTCACCATCTCCCAGCAGCTGCGCAGGCAGCGTGATCTGACTCCTATACTATTTCTCACAGCGCGTGGCCAGCAGGAGGATCGTATCCGGGGCTTTGAGTCAGGAGGAGATGATTATCTCACCAAGCCGTTTAGCATAGAGGAACTCACGCTGCGCATAAAGGCGATACTCCGCCGCACACAGCGGGAAGATGAGCTGCCATTGTCGTTCCCATTGGGCAGTTATAGTTTTGACTATGACACATTCACACTATCGCATATTATGGGAAACGTGACGATGACCAGGCGGGAGGCTGACCTTCTGGTATTTTTCTATCAGCATTGTAATAAGACTGTGACACGCGAGCAGTTGCTCGTAGCACTCTGGGGCGAAAATGATTATTTCAAAGGGCGTAGTATGGACGTATTTATCACCCGGCTACGGAAGTACTTTCAGCATGATGATTCGGTAAGGATCACCAATATTCACGGAGTAGGATTCCGTCTGGAAACGTCATAGTTACAGCGCTGACTCAAACTGCTTCAGCAGCCGCACATCATTCTCAAAGAAAAGGCGGAGGTCATTGATCTGGTACTTCAGCATAGTGATACGCTCTATACCCATACCAAAGGCGAAGCCACTATATTTTGCCGGATCTAATTTACAGTTCTCCAGTACTAATGGGTCTACCATACCGCAGCCACCTATCTCTACCCAGCCGCTATGTTTGCATACTGCGCAGCCACTGCCGCCGCAGATGAAGCAGGAGATATCCATCTCTGCGCTAGGCTCTGTGAATGGGAAGAAAGATGGGCGGAAACGTATCTGCGTATCGCGGCCAAACATCTCCTGGGCGAAATAGAACATGGTCTGTTTCAGGTCTGCAAATGAGACATTCTCATCTATATAGAGGCCCTCTACCTGGTGGAAGGTGCAGTGAGCGCGGGCGCTGATAGTCTCATTGCGGTATACGCGGCCCGGCATGATCATGCGCAGTGGTGGCTTTTGAGCCTCCATCATACGTATCTGCACAGATGACGTTTGTGTGCGCAGCATCCATTGTTTATCCTCCGTGAGGAAGAATGTATCCTGCATGTCACGCGCAGGGTGATCCTGTGGCGTGCCCAGAGCTGTAAAGTTGTGCCAGTCGTCCTCTATTTCCGGTCCCTCGGCCACAGTGAATCCGATACGGGCAAAAATGTCGATCATCTTGTTTTTTACGATAGAGATCGGGTGGCGAGTACCCAGTGGCAGGCTGTAGCCCGGCGCTGAGAGGTCAGGCACATCTACTTTCTGCTGTGTAGCACCGCCACTGTTTTTCTGCTCTTCATATTTGGCCTCTGCCGCTGCCTTCAGCGTATTCATCAGCTGGCCATATTCTTTCTTGCGGTCGCCCGGCAGCTGCGCCATAGCGCCAAAGAGGTCTTTCAGCACATTCTTGCTGCCCAGGTATTGTATACGAAAAGCCTCCA
>CAZNDJ010000218.1:0-3504 GCA_964571705.1 uncultured Chitinophagaceae bacterium | reverse complement strand
CTCGCGCGACTGGCCCCATGATTTTTGCCCCCGTCAAAGGCCTGTTGTCCGGCGGCCTTATAGCCCGGATGCTGGTGCTCGGACATATCCAGCAGCTATTCATTGCCACAGCGAATGCGGCTTTGGGTTTGTGCCGTGGTGGCCAGGCCCATGGCCATCAGGCAGAGGGTAAAGAGTTTTTTCATTTATGTGTTTATTGTATTATCAAAAATGGGATATTTACTATGATTTCAAAATTTTGCACAACAAACGGCAGATACCCATCGGCAAAAGCTCTTGGCTGGTATAGCAGTTGCCAAAAAAACTTATAAACGGTCCTTTTCGCCGCAGGCCGTAGCGGCCGACCGGTGTTGCCTTTGCGTACCCGCCAAATTGGCTATATTTGCCCACTTTCGTATAATTGTTAAAATAAGCCCTAGCGCGATCAGGATCAAAATATTTTGACCGTGCGGCGTTTAATGCAAAGCCCAAAGATGAGCCTCAAAGACTCAATAGACCAGACCCGGCTCCCGCAGCACATAGCCATCATTATGGATGGCAATGGCCGTTGGGCAAAGTCTCAGGGTAAAAACAGGCTCTTTGGACATAGCAGCGGCGTGACTGCCGTAAGGGAGGTATCTGAGGGATGCGCAGAGTTGGGGGTCAAGTACCTGACGTTGTATGCTTTCTCTACAGAAAACTGGAACCGCCCGATACTGGAGGTCACTGGGCTCATGGACCTGCTGCTCAAGACCATAAAGTCAGAGATCAAAACCCTGCAGAAGAATAACATCCGGCTCAGGGCTATAGGAAATATAGATGCGCTACCGGCTAGTACTGCCCGTGAGCTGCGCAGCGCTATAGCAGAGACAGCGGGCAATAGCCGCATGGACCTGATACTGGCGCTGAACTATAGCGGCAAGGCTGAGATCGTAAACGCAGTAAAGCAGATAGCACAGGCGGCCAAACAGGGGACCCTGCAGCCTGATGCGATCAATGAGCAGCTGATCACAGATCACCTGTACACCGCAGGCCTGCCAGATCCGGAGCTCATGATACGCACCAGTGGTGAGCAGCGCATCAGCAATTTTCTGCTGTGGCAGCTAGCCTACGCAGAGTTTTACTTTACGGAAAAATTCTGGCCGGAGTTTGACCGCGAGGAGCTCTACCAGGCCATCCTGACCTATCAAAACAGGGAGCGCAGGTTTGGCAAGACAACAGAGCAGGTAAAGGGAGAAGGGAAATAAGGATTAAGACAGACAGTAAAGCATACAAGTGAATCAAGGCAGCATAGTGAAATACATACAAGGTCATCTGGGTCGTTTGGCATGCCTGCTTTTTGCTGCCTGTATGATGGCTGCCATCCCTGCCGCTGCGCAGGATACGCTGACCAGTGTGAATCTGGATTATACTACTCCCTCAGAGTACACCATCGCACACATCGGTGTGCGCGGTACTGAAAATTTGGAGAAATCTATCCTCATCTCCCTGTCTGGCCTCCGCCAGGGAGAGAAGATCAAAATACCGGGAGAAGAGATAGCAAAGGCGATCAAAAATCTCTGGAAGCAACGACTCTTTACAGATGTATCCATCGATATCGAGAAAGTCGTGGGTAGTGAGGTATTTCTGATGATCACTGTCCAGGACCGTCCGCGAATCAAATCCTTCTCTATCAAAGGAGTAAAGAATGCAGATATAGACGAGATCAAAAAGAAGCTGGACCTCCGCGCAGGCATCATCTTTAGCGACAATCTGCGTAAGAAATCCATAGAGGTGATCCGCAATTATTATATAGATAAAGGATTCCTCAATGTGCTCGTAGCGGTCAAGGAGACAAGGGATACGACTGGTAGCATATCTCTGCGAAACTCAAATCTTATCATCTTCTATGTAGATAAAGGTGAGGCGGTAAAGATCCGAGCCATCAATTTTGAAGGAGCGCATGCTTTCTCGGAGCCGACGCTGAAGCATAAGCTGAAGGAGACCAAGGAGCGCGTCAAATTTCAAATGGATAGTATCCTGCGCTTCCGCAGCAATTTCAAGAAATTTGGCTACCATCCTAAGTGGTACACCGTACCTGGCAGTCTCTCTCCTGTCAGCTGGTACTACTATCTAGAGCACTTCGTAAACCTGAACATTTTCAAAGCATCTAAATTCCGCCGCAAGGAATTTGAGGATGACAAGAAAAAGCTCATTGAGTTTTACAACACCAAAGGCTACCGCGATGCACGTATTACATTTGACACGGTCTACCGTGTCACCTACACAGATAGGGACGGCGAGCTGCGCACCGATAGTCAGAATCTCATAGTCAATATCAAGATAGACGAGGGGCACAGGTATTACTTCCGCAATATCTACTTTAACGGCAATACGAAATACCCGGACTCTATCCTGGCTAAGATCATCAATATCCATAAGGGTGAGGTCTATAACGCCAGATCTCTGGAGGAGAAGCTGTTCTCTAATCCGAATGGCGGTGATGTCAGCTCGCTGTATATGGATGATGGCTATCTCTTCTTCTCCGTCACTCCTGCCGAGGTGAGGGTAGATGGCGACTCCATAGACGTAGAGCTGCGTATCAGCGAGGGCCCACAGGCCACCATCAATGAGGTACGTATATATGGCAATACCAAGACGAACGAGAAGGTCATACGCCGTGAGCTGCGTACACTCCCAGGCAATAAGTTTAGCCGCTCCGATCTGATCAGGTCACAGCGCGAGATCATCAATCTGGGCTACTTTGACCCGCAGCAGCTGGATGTAGTACCTATACCAAATGCTGAGAACGGCACCGTAGATATAGAGTATCGCGTCACGGAGAAGCCATCTGATCAGCTGGAGCTCTCGGCAGGCTATGGCGGCTCTAACTATGGTCTCACTGGTACACTCGGTGTTACATTTACCAATTTCTCCTTGCGCAATATCATTGACAAGAAGTCCTGGAATCCACTCCCTAGCGGTGATGGTCAGCGTCTAAGCATCCGCATCCAGTCTGGTGGCAAGATGAGCCAGTTCTACACACTGTCCTTTACGGAGCCATGGCTGGGGGGCAAGAAGCCTAACTCCCTCACATTCGCTTTCAACCGGACAAATATCTACTCTTACGACAATGGTCTGACCTACGCATCTACCGGCCACTATTTCTCTACTGGCGGTACAGTATCATGGGCTACACGACTCAAGAAGCCTGATGACTTCTTCACCTTTGAGGCCGCACTGACATATCAGTATTACCAGATCGTCAACTCTTCGTACCTGCCTATATTCTCCTATGACGGTGGTACAGGGGCAGGCAACTCACACAACCTGAACCTCTCCCTCATCCTGAGCCGCAACTCCCTGGACCAGGTACTGTATCCTAAGCATGGCTCCAGCTTTATGCTCTCCGTGACAGGTACATTGCCGTATTCTAAGATGTTTCCTGGCCGCATGAAGCTCAACTACGGTGACACGACCGTCAAACCTGAGGAAAGGTATAAGTACATTGAATTCTTCAAGGTTAAGTTCTTTGCAGACTGGTAC
>CAZNDJ010000217.1:0-3579 GCA_964571705.1 uncultured Chitinophagaceae bacterium | reverse complement strand
CGATGATCACCGAGCCGGGCTTCAGATGCGGCAGTGCCGCCTTGATCGTCCAGAAGGGTGCATAAATATTAGTCTTCATGGTCGCGTCAAAATCCTCAGTGGTCACGTCCAGTATAGAAGGGCGTGTCTGCTGGCGGCCGGCATTATTGACCAGTATGTCTAATCCTCCCAGTTCTTTCACAGCTGTCTCCACCATCTTTTTGCAGAACGTCTCATCACGAAGATCGCCGGGTATGGCCACTGCCTTGCGGCCAGCCTGGCGGATCAGCTCCACCACCTCCTGTGCATCCGGCTCTTCTGCCGGCAGGTAGTTGATCGCCACATCAGAGCCCTCCCGCGCATAGGCGATAGCCGCCGCGCGGCCCATGCCTGAGTCGCCTCCCGTGATCAGGGCCCTGCGCCCGGTGAGGCGGCCGGCACCTACATAGCTCTTCTCACCATGATCGGGGCGCGGGTCCATCTTGGAGGCTAGTCCCGGCCACGGCTGCTTCTGGCTTTTGAAGGGGGGACGAGGGTATTTCTTTGTTGGGTCTTCCAGTTCTTTGGCAGTATTGGCTGGTGCGCCGGCGGCTGCGGCCGGGCCGGGGATTGCGGGCAGCACAGCGAGCGTAGCTATGCCGAGTCCGAGGTTCTTCAACACAGTGCGGCGGTCTATGATATGTTTCTCACTCATGGTAGTCTTGTTTTTACGGTCGAATTGCCACAAAAAACATTCCCTCAGTCCCACACCCCAAATAGAGCAAGGAAGCGGTACAATTGTGAAGTAGGAGCGTCAGGCTTCCGATTTCCTGCCGAAAGTTGAGATGGCGGGTTAGGAGCCAATCGATATCATTGCACCGTATTTATTCTCAACACCAAAACACATCTATTATGAAAAAACTCCTCGTCCTTTCATTTGGACTATTTGCGGCCACTTTATCCTATGCACAAACGACCGCGCTGCAGGACCTCGACCTGAGCAGCAATGAAGGCTTCCCATTTATCACCAAGGCACCTGCCGGTGCAGTAGCCAAGGAAAAGTATGGCGAGGTCACTGTGACCCTGGGCAAAAGCTTTGAAGTGAGCATAGGTACACTATCCACCCCGTATGACGCCGCCAAGCGCAAGGCAGAGATCAAGGCCAATACTGTGAACGTGCTAAAGAAATGGGTAGTAGATGCACCTGAGGGAGGTATCTACGAGACAGACGTCTTTGGCAAGCAGCAATACCATTTCTTCTACACTACGAAGATAGGAGAGGACTATGTGATGCTGGAAGATACCAAGAATGGTGATGCCTATACACTTGCTCAGGTACAGACCATGTACACTGCCGCCAAGGCCACGCACCTGAAGTAATCATTCGCCCGATGAGCCACCCGAGCCCCTGCTATGCGGGGGCTTTTTTTATTTGCCGGAGAGCTCGATCCAGACCGGCGCGTGGTCGCTGGATTTCTCCCAGCCTCTGACGTGTTTGTCCACGCCCGCTTTGCGCAGGCGGGGTACTACATGAGGACTGAGCAGGAAGTGGTCTATACGCAGCCCTGCATTGCGGCCATAGGCATTGCGAAAGTAGTCCCAAAAGGTATAGATCACCTCATCAGGATGCAGGTGGCGTATCGCATCTGTCCATCCCTGCGCTACCAGCTGCTGCCAGGCCTGGCGCGACTCGGGGCGGAAGAGGGCATCATCTACCCACCGCTCAGGCTTGTACACATCTATGTCAGTCGGCATTACATTATAGTCGCCTGTCATCACCACAGGTACATCTTGCTTCAGCAGGTCTTTGGCATGCGTCTGCAGCCTTTTAAACCATGACAGCTTGTAGTCGAACTTTGGCCCGGGGGCAGGGTTGCCATTAGGCAGGTAGAGGCAGGCTATGAGGATGCCGTCTACGATGGCCTCTATATAGCGGCTGTGCTCATCCTCCGTATCGCCGGGCAGTGCACGACGCACCTCCTGTATGTGGGGACTGCGAGAGAGGATGGCTACCCCGTTCCAGCTTTTCTGGCCATGCCATACGGCATGATAGCCCAGCTCAGAGATCGCATCCAGGGGAAACTTCTCCTGCGGCGCCTTTAGCTCCTGCAGGCAGGCTACATCCGGTTTGGTCTCATCCAGCCAGCGCTGGAGGATAGGAAGGTGGCCGTTCACGCCATTGATATTATAGGTAGCGATCCTCATACGCGTAGTTTTGATATAAAGGTATCAAACTATCGTACCAAAAAGAGCAGGGTACCTTAGAGTACATTAGGCACTATGACGCGGTCAAATGTATCGCGGTCACGGAAACCATCGCCTTTGATATAGCGGATAAACTGCCTCTGTGTAGGGCGGAAGACACATCCCGTTGAGTCGCAGTGATAGGGCGCCAGTTGCTTCAGCCGTGCTATGTCTGAGGAGTCATTGATACGGCCCAGCACCAGTGAGTTATTCTCCGGCTTGATAGAGAAGACCATCCATGTATCCTTCACCAGCCGGCTGAGGAAATAGTAACCCTTGTAGCTTTTCAGTACGGCCTTATCCGAGATCGTGAAGACCGTATCCCGCTCTGTAGCTTTCATGGTAAAGGAATCCTGCTGAGTGACGCTGGACATGATCACGGCATTGTCTGATATCTGCAGAAACTCGGGGCCGGAGCGGTGGGCATAGTTGCCCTGCAGAAAGTCAGGGAAGGATGAGATGGCCGCCGCTCCACGCGGCTGTGGCTGGTCAAAGGTGTAGGTCTGGCAGCCGGTGAGCAGCGCCAGGAGAGCGATGAGGACAAAGAATTGTTTCATTTAATGTGGTTTTAGATAAAGCAAAACTATCATATGACAAGGCGGCAGAAGCAAACACTGGTCAGCCTCGGTGCTGCTATATATCATGTTTCTGCCCGGCTGGCGCATCAGGTCATTATTCAGTAGATTTGCGCCTCACTAGAATCGATCACTAACCACTGATGAAAGATACGATCACACTATATATCACTGACCGCGAGGGCCTGGAGCACACTGTAGAGGCACCTACTGATATGAACCTGAACCTGATGGAGGTCTGCCGCATGGAGAATTTGGGCGTGGAGGGCACCTGTGGCGGTATGGCGCTCTGCGCCTCCTGCCAGGTATATGTCGAGAGCGGCCACGACCTGCCGGAGCAGTCTGACGCTGAGCTGGATATGCTGGACCAGGCCTTTCATGTGCGAAAGAATAGCCGTCTGGGCTGCCAGATCAGGATCCATCAGGAGATAGATGGCCTGAAAGTGCAGATAGCACCTAAAAGTGACGTTTGATTGATTTACAGAATTACGGATTTACAGATTTACGGAATGTGGAAATCCAGTAAATTTAAATATAGTATTGAAAATCAGGAATTTAAATCTGTAATTCAGTAAATCGGTAAATCAGTAAATGACCGTAAGGTCCAAACTTCTACACATTTTCAATAACATTTGGGATTTCCAAATTAAATCCCCATATTTGCACTCCATTTTTAAACGATAACAGCGCTACACATGGCACGTTTTTGCGATCTGACAGGAAAAGGACCAATGTCCGGCCACAAGGTCTCCCACTCTAACAGGAGGACTAAGAGGAAGTTCCTGCCAAACATTAAGACTAA
>CAZNDJ010000216.1:0-3646 GCA_964571705.1 uncultured Chitinophagaceae bacterium | reverse complement strand
CGTCCATCGGACAAGCTGAAGCTGGTCGGCGTGACAGGTACGAATGGCAAGACCTCTACGGTCACGCTGCTCTATCGCCTTTTCCGTCAGTTGAACTTCAAAGTGGGCATGCTCTCCACAGTAGAGAACCAGATCAATGGCGAGGTAATACCTAGTACGCACACTACACCAGATGCGATCAACCTCAATAAACTGCTCCGCCAGATGGTGGAGGCAGGCTGTGAGTATTGCTTCATGGAGGTGAGCAGCCATGCGGTGGACCAGCACAGGATAGGAGGGTTGGAGTTTGCCGGCGCGGTATTTACCAATATCACACACGATCATCTGGACTACCACAAGACCTTTGACAACTATCTCAAGGCTAAGAAGAAATTCTTTGATGGTCTTAGCAAGAAAGCCTTTGCGCTGACCAATATTGACGATCGCAATGGCAATATCATGCTACAAAACACTAAGGCGGCAAAACACACCTATGCGCTGAAGTCTCCGGCAGATTTCAAAGCCAAGATCGTGACAGATACTGTACAGGGCCTCGAGCTGGATATAGACGGCCAGGAGATGCACACGCGCCTGATCGGCGAGTTCAACGCTTATAACCTCCTATCAGTATATGCCACGGCAGTGCTCCTAGGCATAGACAAAATAGAAGCGCTGACCATACTGAGCGCACTCACACCACCTGAGGGTCGTTTTGACCAGATCGTATCTGCGAAAGATAAGATCGTGGGTATCGTAGACTATGCTCACACACCTGATGCGCTGAAGAATGTACTGCATACGATCAATGCGATCCGCCAAGGCAATGAGACGCTGATCAGCATAATAGGCTGTGGTGGAGACCGCGATGCGGCTAAGCGCCCTGTAATGGCACAGGTCGCCGCGCACCTGAGCGACAAATGCATCCTGACATCTGACAATCCGCGCTCGGAAGATCCGAATGATATCCTCCGCCAGATGAATGAAGGTGTAGAGATCACAGAGCGCCGCAAGGTGCTCTCCATCACAGACCGCAAGGAAGCTATCCGCACCGCCTGTATGATGGCTAATAAAGGCGATATCATCCTGCTGGCGGGCAAGGGTCATGAGAAATATCAAGAGATCAAGGGCGTGAAATATGCCTTCGATGATAAAGCTGTATTAAAAGAATTGTTTAACGAACTCGGTAAATAAGATGCTGTACTACCTGTTTAACTATATGAGGTTGCATTACAACATGCCGGGTGCGAACCTCTTCACGTATATCTCCTTCCGAGCAGCGACTGCCATGATCCTGTCACTGGTCATCTCCATGATCTATGGCGGCAAGATCATCGCATACCTAAAGAATAAACAAATAGGCGAAACCATCCGTGAGCTGGGCCTGCAAGGCGAAAACCAGAAGAAAGGTACACCTACCATGGGTGGCCTCATTATACTCGGCGCGATCCTGATCCCTACACTGCTCCTCGCCCGCCTGGACAATGTCTACATCGTACTGATGCTGATCACGACTGTATGGCTCGGCGCGATAGGCTTCGCTGATGATTACATCAAGGTATTCAAGAAGGACAAGAAAGGTCTGGCCGGTACTTTCAAGGTCATAGGTCAGGTAGGCCTCGGCCTGATCGTAGGCACAGTCCTGTACTTCAATAAGAACGTTTACACTAAAGAAGAAATACCTGCGGCAGCAGTTTCATCCTACCAGCCGGCAGAAGTATCTCAGGTCCGTGATGACCGTGGCACGGTACACTACCTAGTACAGGTGCGCGACCAGACCACTTCATTGCCTTTCATCAAGACACATGAGTTTGACTACTCCATGATATTGAGCGCTATCAATCCGGCGTGGGCTAAATACTCCTGGCTCATCTTCATACCGGTGGTGATATTCATTATCACGGCAGTGTCTAATGGGGCCAACCTCACTGACGGCATTGATGGGCTTGCTACCGGCACATCCGCTATCGTAGGTTCTACGCTGCTGGTATTCGCCTACCTGTCGGGCAATATTATCTTCTCAGACTACCTGAACATCATGTATATCCCTAACTCAGGTGAGCTGACCATCTTCCTCGCGGCTTTCATCGGTGCGTGTGTAGGATTCCTCTGGTGGAATGCCTATCCGGCTCAGGTATTCATGGGAGATACAGGATCGCTCGCACTCGGCGGTATCATAGCGACACTGGCGATAGCTACCCGCAAAGAGCTTATACTCCCCTTGATGTGTGGCATATTCCTGATAGAAAATCTCTCAGTGATGATGCAGGTTTCCTACTTCAAATACACTAAGAATAAGTATGGTGAGGGCCGCAGGATATTCCTGATGTCACCACTGCACCATCACTATCAGAAACTCGGCTGGCATGAGAGCAAGATCGTATCGCGCTTCTGGATCATCGGTATCCTGCTGGCTGTATTGTCCATTGTAACCTTGAAGATCAGATAAAAAAACGTGAGCAAGAGACTCGTCATATTAGGTGGAGGAGAGAGCGGTGCAGGTACAGCAGTACTTGGGCTGAAGCAGGGTTATGACGTGTTCCTGAGCGATAAAGGCAAGATATCTGATAAGTACAAGGCCATACTGAACGAATACAAAGTGGACTATGAGGAGGAGCAGCATACAGAGGAGAAGATCCTGAATGCTGATCTGGTGATGAAAAGCCCCGGCATACCGGAGAAGGCTGACATGATCCAAAAGCTGCGTGCACAAAATACACGCATAGTATCAGAGATCGAGTTTGCCAGCTGGTATACGGATGCAAAGATCGTAGGCATCACCGGCGCCAATGGCAAGACCACTGTGACTGCGCTGACCTATCACATCATGAAGGAAGGTGGCATGAACGTGGGTCTCGGCGGTAATATCGGTAAGAGCTTTGCGATGCAGGTGGCTACTGAGAACTATGAGCACTATGTGCTGGAGATATCGAGCTTCCAGCTGGATGATATAGAGACCTTCCGTCCGCATATCTCCATCCTGACCAATATCACGCCGGACCACCTGGACCGCTACAACTATGAGCTGCAAAACTATGTGACGGCAAAATTTGCTATCACAAAGAACCAGAAGGCAGACGACTACTTTATCTACTGCAGTGATGATGAGATCACGATGCAGAATATAGACAAGTATCAGACTGCTGCTAAAAAAGTGCCATTCGCATATGATCAGGTGATCACAGAGGGCGCTTATGTCAAAGAAGAAACCATTCAAATATCTATAAACAACAACAACCCTTTTACTATGTCAATCCAAGAACTCGGGATCAGAGGAAGGCACAACGTCTATAACTCTATGGCTGCTGGGATAGTAGCAAACATTTACGGCCTCCGCAAGGAGCAGATACGCGAGAGCCTCGCCAACTTCAAAAGCCTTGAGCATCGCCTCGAAACGGTGACGAAGATACGCGGCGTCGAGTTTATCAATGACTCTAAGGCCACTAACGTAAACTCTACCTGGTATGCGCTGGAGTCGGTGAGCAAGCCGATCATCTGGATAGCCGGTGGTGTGGACAAAGGCAACGACTACTCTGTACTGGAGGGCCTGGTGAAAAAGAAAGTGCGCGCCATGATCTGCCTCGGGGTGGACAATACGAAGCTGCACTCTGCATTCAGTAAGCATGTAGACATCGTGATCAACTGCACGAATATGCGTGATGCTGTACGC
>CAZNDJ010000215.1:0-3738 GCA_964571705.1 uncultured Chitinophagaceae bacterium | reverse complement strand
GGCGAGAAGATCATCGTAGGTGTCAATAAGTTCACAGAAAAAGAGCAGCAGCTGGCAGACCTGCCACGCATAGATGACTCTATACGCAAGGTACAATCTGACAAGCTCGCTGCACTCCGTGCAAAAAGAGACAATGCAGCAGTGAAGCAGTCACTCACCGCCCTGCGCGATGCGACAGTAGACGGCAGCAATATCATGCCACACGTGATACATGCGGTAGAGCAGTATGCTACGCTCGGCGAGGTGGCCGATACGCTACGCGCTATATACGGGGAGTATCAGGGCTGATCCTCACACCACAGGATATGGCGTCACTTGTGGTGTAGCTTTCTGAGGAACTGTCTATACCTCCACTTCATTGTAAGTAATAGAAATTTGCTTCGGCTGATATCCTCTATTTCTGCGGCCGAGTAGTCATTATCGTAGCGCAATGGCAATGAGAGGTCCAATCTTTTTGTCCCGGAGTCAGCTATCGGTATGCTCCGCTCGTAGCGGCCCCGGCTGCTTATCTCCAGATGATAATTCCTCTGCTCATGTTCAGAACGGCTGATATGAATGCTAAAGGCACCTGTTGAATCCGTCACAGCACCATTGCCGTAGAAAATATTTGCGGAGTCTACTACCCTGATAGAGACATTCTGCAGCGGCTTCCTACCACCCCATACGGTGCCATAGATGGCAAATTCCGTAGCAGGCGTACTCTTGTCTTCATATATGGCACGCCTTATTCTTTTGAAGATATTCTCATGCCCCGGCACCGTGAGGATTGATTCTGTTCCGATACTCATGGCTCCCATCATATAACTTACCCGATCACCCAGAAAGATGTCGTAGTTCTGTTCTGCTTCTCTGGTCAGGTCTTCCCTTACTTCGTACTTCTCATTAGCTACCCTCAGGTACGGTACCCCATAGGCAAATTCCTCTTTGGTCAGCCGCAGCTCAAAGTACCCGGCCGTATCAGTCCTCGTGCCATTGCCGGTTTGTCCGCCCGCTGGGTAGTGTACTGCCACTTCTGCCCTTGCTACGGGTTGTGCTGCGTAGTCCCTCACCTGCCCGCATACCAGTACTACATCAGGCACACTGGCAGTGGGTTTAGCAGTCGTATCCTTTTTGATCGCTGTAGGAGCCGGGCCCTGATCTGTCAGTGTCGGTGTCGGCGTGGCGGCGGGCAGTGTGCGCCATGCCAGCACAGGCAGTAGGCCCAGCAGCAGCGCCCTCCATCTGAAGGCGCCATTATCCACCACAGGCACTGTCAGTGGCGTATCTACCTGGTCCGCCCGGAATCTGCCGCAGCTCGTCTTATGCCTGCTCAGGTAGTCTATCAGCTCCCTGTCAGACATCCGGCTAAAATCTACCACCTCGGTCTGGCAGCTCTGGCAGAAAGCGCCGGTGGTAGTAGGGCTCATGTCGCTCCATTTTTCGTGGCAGGGAGACTGCACAGAGAGGTAGATAGGGTTGCGCTTCATGGATGATGGGTTTAGTGAGGGTATGGGTCAGCTCATCGGGTATAGGATGGTTATGTGCTCGTATAAAACAACCCTTCAGCGCGGAGCCTGGGGGTTGTACGTTTCAGAGGAAAAGTGTCTTTCGTCCTGCTACAAAAGTATATCAGCTCAGAGCCTTACACATCATTTCCCCCGTCATTTGATTGCCAGTTTTATATGACAAATCTATGATGCAATAACGCAGGATTTTCCACACATATTGCGTATTGGCATCGGTATTATTCTTGCAGCTTCTTTCGTATGAAAGAGCAACTAAACACATCGGGTAATATAGGCCGTGGCCAATTTCTGCAACTGGGCGCGGCAGGCATCATAGGCGTAGCAGGCACCCTACTGCTCCCCTCCTGCAATAAGCACGAAGACAAAAAAGTATCTCCTCCTGAGGACCTGATGCAGGAGCATGGCCTGCTCAATAGGCTCCTGCTGATCTATGACGCCTGCGTCCATCAGCTGGGCGAGGGGCTGGACTTCCCGGCAGAGCAGCTGTATGGTGCGGCTACTATCATGCACGACTTCGTGGAGGAATATCATGAGCGGCAGGAGGAGCAGTATCTCTTTACCCGCTTTGAGAAAGCGGGTCAGCTCACAGACCTTGTACGTACTTTGCGCGAGCAGCATGATCGTGGCCGCGACATCACTGGCCAGCTACTCTCCCTGAGCAAGGGTACGGGCTCGCTCAAGCCCGCAGCAAATACCGTGCAGCCGCTGCTGCATTCATTCCTCCTGATGTACAGGCCGCATGAGGCACGGGAGGATACGGTGCTATTTCCCGCCTTTCGCAGGCTGGTATCCGATCATGAATATGACAGCTTGGGCGAGGACTTTGAGCGCAATGAGGAAAAGCGTTTTGGCGAAGATGGCTTTGCCACGATGGTGGCCAAAGTGGCCGGTATAGAGAAGAGTTTGGGTATCTATGAGTTAAGTCAGTTCACCCCGCCACGCAGCTAGGGCGTTTGTGGTCCTATGCATAGATTTTATTGAATCCGGCGGCTCACTCACCGATAGATTTTATTAGTTTGCAGGGTTAACAAAACCTTGACATGAGTGCACCCCAGGAGCTGATCCTCACTATAGACCTCGGCACGTCCGGCCCCAAAGTTTCCGTCTTTGACAGTCGTGCGCAGATGATAGATTATGAGTTTGAAGAGACACCGCTGATACTGGTGGGTGAGGATGGCCGCGAGCAGCGCCCGTCAGACTGGGTGAGCGCCATCAGAAGCTGCTACGACACGATCCGCCAGCGCGGCAAATTTGACCCCAAGGATATCATAGCGCTCAATATCACCACGCAGTGGTCAGGTACCGTAGCACTGGATGAGAAAGGCGAGCCGCTGATGAACGCCATGATATGGATGGACAGCCGTGGTGCCAAGCAGGCGCAGAAACTCATGCACGGACCGATCCGCATAGACGGCTACGGCATAGGCAAGGCGCTGAAGTGGGTACGCCTCACAGGCGGTGGCCCTAGCCCTTCGGGCAAAGACTCTATCTCGCACATCCTATACATACAAAAGAAGCTGCCGGAAATCTATAAGAAGACATACAAGTTTCTGGAGCCGAAAGACTATCTGAACCTGTACTTCACGGGCAAATTTGCGGCCTCCTATGACTCGATCACGGTGCACTGGCTCACGGATAACCGTGACATCAATAATGTAAAATACTCTGAGGAGCTGCTCCGCATCTCCGGTATAGACCGCGCCAAGCTGCCCGACCTGATACCGACCAACTCACTGCTGGGCACGATCAAAAAAGAGCTGGCGGAGGAGTTTGGCCTGCGGCCTGACCTCAAGGTGATATCCGGTACGCCAGATACACACTCGGCGGCAGTAGGCTCCGGCGCGGTGAAGGACTTTGAGCCGCACCTCTACATCGGTACCTCCAGCTGGCTGATCTGCCACACGCCGTGGAAGAAGACAGACCTCTTCCACAACATGGGCTGCATCCCATCCGGCATACCGGGCAAATACATGCTGGTGAATGAACAAGAGACCACCGGTGCCTGTCTGAACTTTATCAAGAACAATGTCTTCTACCATGAGGATGACCTGAGCATGGAGAAGGCGCCAAAGGACTTCTACAAGCGCCTGGATACCGTAGCGAGCAAGGCGCCCGCAGGTAGCAACGGTGTGATCTTCACCCCATGGCTGAATGGTGAGCGCTCTCCGGTAGATGACCACCATGCCCGCGGCGGTTTTCACAACCTGTCGCTGACTAGCAATCGTACGCACAT
>CAZNDJ010000214.1:0-3767 GCA_964571705.1 uncultured Chitinophagaceae bacterium | reverse complement strand
ATCTCAGGGGCATTTGGATCAGTAGTGGTAGCAGGAGCATCTTGCGCGTGAGCGAAGGCGAAAGTACCTACGGCAGCGAGCATCAGGATAAGCTTTTTCATTTTGTCTTTGATTGTTTTATTAAAGAATTTGATTGCGTGATGATCTAAACAAATCTAATGCCTTTTTGCAGTTCACCAATTGCCCAAAGCCGTTTTCGTGGGGTTATTTAACAAATCTTTATGAAATACCTTAATCTGTACGAGAGGGCATATGGCGCGGCCTGACGGGCATTATTTATCTTCGGCATGGTGAAATACAGGCTACTGGTCTTCTTTTATATTTGGTCACTCCTGCTGGTACTGGTCTGGCAGCAGATGTATGGGCTGCCATTTGCCCTCATACTGCTGCATACCCTGGTGATGGTCGTCGTTCATACAGTTTCACTGGTGATACTGGCTGCGCTCGCCCGGTGGATCGGTACACGCTTTGCATCAGGCACGCTGCTTGGATTATATATTGTGAAAGTGCTATTCTTCTACCTGCTCATCTTTGGCAGCGTACACTTCTGGGGGGATATAGTCACTATCAAGATCCTCAGCGCTTATTTCAAAGATTTTAATGGCTTCCTACACTCCCTCCCATTCTCGTATTCAGAGATGCTACTGACCATCGCCGCTTTCGTAGCTATTCCGTTATTGACTTGTCAGCTCTTTTCCAGGCAGATCCATAGTGCTTTGATTGATCTATGGTCCGGGGTTGTGCAGCAGCGCAAAATGTTTGTAGCACTTCTGACTATCGCCGTGATCTGCAGCCCGCTCCTGCTACGAGCTAAACGCTTTGTCCACCTCCGTGGAGAGCCGCTGATGGTCATGATGTTCGATCATATGTGGGGGGTCAAAGACAATCCACTCTTTAGCCAGCGCCGTATTTATATGGGCACTATGGATCAGCAGATACGGGCTAACTATAAGGCAGATGGCCATGCCGCTCCGCGCAAAAATGTCATCCTCATCATAGTAGATGCACTGCGCGCGGATCATCTCTCTGCCTATGGATATGGCAGGCATACCTCACCATATCTCGATAGCGCCATCCGTAGTGGCTATGCGGTACGTATTGACAAATGCTACTCCACCTGTGCCAGTACACTCTGCGGCGTGACCAGTATCCTGCTCTCGCGTGAGTGGGAGGACTGCGCTGTCAATGGCTTCAACATCATCGGCCTGCTGCACGATCAGGGTTATCATACCTATACCTTTATCTCCGGCGCTCACAAGGAGTGGTATAACATGGCCAAATTCTATTCCGACGACTGCACGATGTATTTCGACGGCAAGGATTCTAAGAAGTACTATTTCAAAGACGATCGTGTACTATTAGAAGGATTGGATAAAGTACCCGCATGCAATGCTACTCCGTCTTTCTTTTACCTCCATCTCCAGTCTACGCACGAGACTGGTGCCCTGCAGGATCGCTATGCTGTCTACCAGCCATTCAAAAAAAGCCTCACCACACAAGGTATGAACGGCCAGGCAGCTATCAATGAGTATGATAATAAGGTACTGCAAGCAGACGACATGATACGCCAGCTTCTGGACATGCTGGCACAAAAAGGTTATCTAAAAAACAGCATGGTGGTCATTACTGCTGATCATGGTCAGGGTCTCGGTGAGCACGGTGTAGCAGGCCACGTAGACTGGCTCTATGATCCGCAGACCTCAGTGCCATTGATAGTCATGGACGATAGTTTAGCATTATACCAGAACCATTTTTTAGCCAATCACATAGATATAGCTCCGACTATCGTGGGTAGATTGGGACTGCCTCAGCCTGCCAGCTGGCAGGGCCGGTCGTTGCTATTGCCAGATAGCAGCCACTTTTCTTTTCATGAAACAGGCAAAGATCAGCTGGAGACAGGTGAAGAGAAGTATATGCTCCTGGTGAATACTGATAGCAATACCGGTCCGGAAGTGATATTGAAATACATCTATACTGCAAATTTCAAAAAGGAAGAGCTTTATAATATAACCACAGATCCACAGGAGCTGGACGACCTCGCTCAGAGGCGTCCCGATCTGATCAGATCGTTCAGGGCGCAGGCACGGGCGACCTGGTGATCCTTTGCACTTGGATTATACCTCGTAGTCATAGCGCACATTGTGTTGCTTCAGTATGTCTATCAGAGATTCCTTGACACCCGAGGCAGCAGAGATGCCATCGAGCCGCGCCTGTATCACACCGAGCATTTCAGCTACGGCGTCCCTGGCTTGCTCCTCTGTGAGCGCATATCTATCTGCCATCCAGATATAGTCAAAGTCTTCAAACCGGATGCGCATCCTTTCCTTCCATACACCCATACCGTACACGAAGATCAATGCAGCAAATCCTTCCACACTCACTTCTCCGCTGAGCATGGGCAGTGATAGGAGCACTAATACACACAGGCATGCGTGCCGGTAGTCTTCTTCCAGATCAGCACGGCTGTAGCCTGTCACCCCCTTGCTCACTATGAGGGCATAGTATTGATCTTTAGAAGCCTCTTCCACTGCTTTGCGGTGGCTCGATATCAGACTCAGTATGAGAAAGTAAGCCAGGTCGAAAGCCGCCCGCCCCCTGCGCGTGGCCTGCCAGTCTATCATCACATAGCGGCCTTCGGGCGCCATGGGAAACATCATATTGCCTATCCGCGAGTCGCCATGCAATACTGTTTGTGGCTGGTTCATCAGCGTCCAGCTTTTCACCAGCACTTTGCGGGCCGGTATGCTCCAGCTACCAGAGACCATAGAGTCAAAAAGATGTACAGCCATATCATCTATCGGCATGATACGCTTCATGCGGTCAGAGGTATCTCCCCAGTAGCGGGCATGGAGTGTAGCGAGCCCATTCACAGCCAGGTCCAGATGATGCTGTGGGAAGCTTTCATATGCGCACTCGCGGTACTCTGTATCGCCTGTCATTAGCTCTGTGACCAGGCAGAGATTTCCGGTGATAAAGGAGACTTTTGAGATAAATACCCTTGGTGCTGGTATGCTATCCTGGTTTACAAAATACTCATTGAACCACCCTTCTTTGATATGATTAAGCTGGAGGTTAAAGATGGTCTTGTTCCACACGGTCCCCATCACGGGAGCAAATTTGGCGAAACATTTTAGTGTGTGGCTCTGCCCGCCCAGAGTGTAGGTAATGGTCACGATGGCAGCGTTGGACCGGAAGATGATGGCCTGGTCCATCGGTGTTACTTCACACTGCTCTACCACTGCTCCGCCGGGTACCACGTCCCTGTTTTTTAGCTCAGCTATCAGCCATTCTTTGCGCTGCTGTAGTTGTTCTACGTCACGTGGAAAGTCGAGCGGAAATCTGAGTTTCCTGTCCAGCCAGGCTATGATAAAGCTGACACCTACTATAGGCAGGTATATGGCCCAGGAGAGATAGATACGGATGGTGAGCGAGAGTGGTCTCTTCATTTCTCAAATCTAATAATTTGCACTGCCGGCATGATAGTGCGTTGTTTACTGCAATAAAAAAAGGCGCACCATTACGATGCGCCTTTATACCAATTTACAAATGCCTTACCGTTTTCTAGGTCTCAGCGATGTGTAGGCATAGCCTGCTACACTCATCAGCAGCATGATAGCTCCTCCGTCTACCGGAGCGCCTGTAGTGGATGGTGGTGGCCCGCCTGAGCCAGATCCGCCACCACCACCTGGTGGCTGGCCAAAGATCGTACCCGCAGCGACGACCATCATCACTACAAACCAGGTCCTGAGCATCTTGCCTTTCATATT
>CAZNDJ010000213.1:0-3823 GCA_964571705.1 uncultured Chitinophagaceae bacterium | reverse complement strand
TTTCAGGATATCATCTACTACGCTGCGCCTAAGAAAAAGCCTGAGTACAAGAGCCTGGATGAAGTAGACCCTGAGCTACTGGCTGTCTATGACAAGCTGGGCCTGCCCAAGGAGGAACAAAAGATACTGGCCGGTGTGGCGGTAGACTTTGTGATGGATAGTGAGAGCGTGATCACTACTTATAAGGCTACGCTGGCGGAGAAGGGCATCATCTTCTGCTCTATCTCTGAGGCGATACGCGAGCATCCAGAGCTGGTAAAGCAGTACCTGGGCTCAGTGGTGCCTCCTCGTGACAACTATTATTCTGCTTTGAACTCCGCGGTATTTTCCGACGGGTCATTCGTATATATACCTAAGGGTGTCCGCTGTCCTATGGAGCTGTCTACCTACTTCCGCATCAATGCGCAGAATACGGGGCAGTTTGAGCGGACACTGATCATAGCAGAAGAGAGCAGCTACGTGAGCTACCTGGAGGGCTGTACGGCGCCTATGCGGGATGAGAACCAGCTGCACGCCGCCGTGGTAGAGCTGGTGACGATGGACAATGCCGAGATCAAATACTCTACGGTACAAAACTGGTATCCGGGAGATAAGGAAGGCAAGGGCGGTATCTACAACTTCGTAACCAAGCGTGGCCTCTGCAAGGGGGTGAACTCTAAGATATCATGGACGCAGGTAGAGACGGGCTCTGCTATCACGTGGAAATACCCGAGCTGCATCCTGAAGGGTGACAACTCTATCGGGGAGTTTTACAGTGTGGCGGTGACTAATAACTACCAGCAGGCGGATACGGGTACTAAGATGATCCACATAGGCAAGAATACGCGCAGCCGTATTGTGTCTAAGGGTATCAGCGGCGGCAAGAGCCAGAACAGCTACCGTGGCCTGGTGCAGGTGGCGGGTACGGCGGATAATGCTTATAACTTCTCTCAGTGCGACTCACTGCTGCTGGGGGATAAGTGTGGTGCGCATACCTTCCCATATCTGGAGATCAAGAATAAGTCGGCACAGGTGGAGCATGAGGCTACTACGAGTAAAATCGGCGAGGATCTGATGTTCTACTGCAATCAGCGTGGCCTGACCAGTGAGGAGGCGGTAGATATGATCGTGAATGGCTACTGCAAGGAGGTCTTCAAGCAGCTGCCGATGGAGTTTGCAGTGGAGGCGCAGAAGCTGCTGAGTATAAGTCTGGAGGGGAGTGTGGGATAAGTGCAGAATGTGCTAATGTGCTGATTTGAAAATTTGAAAGTGGAATACAAGGGTTAGACAGAAAAGAAGAATGCTACACATCAAGAATTTACATGCCCGCGTGGGTGATAAGGAGATACTGAAGGGGCTGACGCTGGATATCAATCCGGGCGAGGTGCACGCGATCATGGGGCCTAATGGTACAGGTAAAAGTACGCTGGCCTCTATCATAGCAGGTAAAAGCGACTATGAAGTGACTGCCGGTGAGATCCTCTTTCACGGCAAAAATATATTGGAGATGAGCGCCGATGAGCGCGCTCGTGAGGGTATCTTCCTCGCCTTCCAGTATCCAGTAGAAATACCGGGCGTGAGCACGACCAACTTTATGAAAGCGGCGCTGAATGCAAAGCGCAAGCACCAGGGGCTGGAGCCGATCAGTGCCAAGGACTTCCTGAAGCTGATGAATGAGAAGCGCCAGATAGTAGAGCTGGACAAGTCATACCTGTCGCGGTCTATCAATGAGGGATTCAGTGGTGGTGAGAAGAAGCGCAATGAGATATTCCAGATGGCGATGCTGGAGCCGCTCTTCTCTGTGATGGATGAGACGGACTCAGGCCTCGACATCGATGCGCTGCGCATCGTGGCAGAGGGTGTGAATAAGCTGCGTAACAAAGACAATGCATTTCTCGTGATCACGCACTACCAGCGCCTGCTGAACTATATCGTGCCGGACTTTGTACACGTGATGTATGATGGCCGCATCGTGAAGACGGGTGACAAGAACCTGGCGCTGCGGATGGAGGAGAAAGGATACGATTGGATCAAGGAAGAGGTGGGCGCTTGATAATGTGCTGATTTGATAATTTGAAGATTTGAAAATGGAGTGCACTGATGCTCCGATAGTATAAATGGCTTTTACGGATAACATAGACAATACTTTTGCTGCGCTGGAGAAAGATGTGCTGACACCAGAGCGGGAGGCTGCGTTGGCGAGCTTTAAGGCGCTGGGTGTGCCATCAGGCCGCCATGAGGAGTGGAAGTACACGAATATCAAGACGAAGCTACCAGAGAGCCTGCGGCTGGACGAAGGACGGGGGACGAAGGACGAGGGTAACAGCCAGGTCAAGTTCAACTCTTTTAAGAATATTGAGGGAACGAAGCTGGTGTTTGTGAATGGGAGCTACGCTCCTGCCCTATCGGCTATCCCAGCTCAGGATGGTGTGGTGGCGGGTAGCCTGCGTGCGCTTCGCTCGCAGCATGCGGACCTGATCGCTAAGTATTTCAACAAGGCTACGGACACTACGAGTGAGAATTTTGCTGCGCTTAATACGGCCTTTGCGCAGGATGGCGCTTTCATCTATATCAAAAGGAATGTAAAGGCTGCACAGCCCGTTTTTATCATACACCTGTATGATGCGGCGGCAGCAGACGTGTTCACACAATCACGCAACCTGATCATCGCTGAAGAAGGCGCTGAGATCAATATCGTAGAGGACTTTCAGAATGCGGCGGGTGAGAAGTTTTACAACCACCTGGCGGAGATATTTGTAGCTGCTAATGCGGAGGTGAACTATGTGACGCTGCAGCTGGATAATAAGCATACGACCTCTGTCAATACGATAGATGCGCGTGTGGCTCAGGACGCGCGCTACCATATCACTACGCTGACCTTTGAGGGAAAGCTGGTGCGCAATAATGTGAATGCCTATATGGATGGCAAAGGTGCCCTCGCCACGCTGAATGGCCTCTACCTGGGTACAGAGAATAATCATATCGATAGCCATATACTCGTGGACCACCGCGTGCCTCAATGCGATAGCAATCAGGTGTACAAGGGTGTGCTGGATGGAGAGTCTACGGGTGTGTTTAATGGAAAGATATTCGTGCGCAAGGATGCGCAGAAGACGAATGCCTTCCAAAGTAGCAAGGCGATACTGCTCACGGATGAGGCAAGTGTGAACTCTAAGCCGCAGCTCGAGATCTATGCCGATGATGTGAAGTGCAGCCACGGTGCGGCCATAGGCCAGATCAATAAGAATGAGCTTTTCTACCTACTGGCGCGGGGTATAGATGAGACTACGGCGCGTGGGATACTGACCTACGCGTATGGTAGCAGCATCATAGCAGACCTGCCGCTGGAGGCACTGCGTGAGCATCTGTATGACAGACTAAAGGAACGACTGAATATCACTTTCTAAAGATGCCGCTACAGCGGTCCGCATAATATGAGCTTCCCGGTAGCAGATATACGCAAAGACTTTCCCATACTGGATATAAAGGTAAAAGGCAAAGCGCTGGTCTACCTGGATAATGCAGCGACCTCTCAGAAACCGCTGCGTGTGATCAATAAGATCACAGAGTACTACGAGGCGACCAACGCAAACATCCACCGCGGTGCACACTACCTGGCCAATAAGGCGACAGAAGAATATGAGAACTCGCGTAAGGCTATCGCAGCGCATCTGAATGCGAAATCTGAGCGTGAGATCAACTTTGTGCGCGGTACGACGGAGGCTATCAACCTCGTGGCTAAGACATGGGGACGCAAGTATGTGAAGGCTGGCGACGAGATCATCATCTCTGCGCTGGAGCACCACTCAAACATAGTGCCGTGGCAGATGCTATGCGAAGAGGT
>CAZNDJ010000212.1:0-4012 GCA_964571705.1 uncultured Chitinophagaceae bacterium | reverse complement strand
ATGAATACATTCTTGGCCGGCAGGTAGCTCTCCATCTCTCCTGTCTGTGGAGACATGGTCTTCTTCTGAGGGTCCTCGCTGGCTATGAACTGCATGACGCGCTTCAGCTCCGCATAGCCGCTCTCCGGTATGCCGGCAGCACCGCTATAGCGGGTCACATCACGGTTTGAGCCTTCTATCTGCTCATCCTTAAAGGATATTTTCACCGGAGGTGCATCATTCCACTTGTACTTCAGCTGCTCTATGTACCAGTCTACGCCTATGAGGCTGAGGTTGATCACGCGCACATCACGGCGTATGCCCTCTACCTCCTGTGCATACCAGAGCGGATAGGTATCATTGTCACCCTGGGTGAAGAGCAGCGCATTTGGCGCGCAGGACTGCAGGTAGTCTGTAGCAAAGTCACGCGCCGTATAGCGCTCATGACGGGTATGGTCATCCCAGCCCTGAGAGCCCATGAGGTATGGCGCTATGGCGCAGATCACGAGTACACCGGCCACTACACCTATATTAGATGCCTTGAGGCGGGTACGGATGAAGTCTATGATGGCCAGTACCCCAAAGCCGATCCAGAAGCAGTACGTCCAGAAGGATCCCGCCAGTGCATAGTCCCGCTCGCGGGGCTCTATAGGCGGCTCATTCTGATAGACTATCTGGAAGACACCTGTGACAGCAAAAAGCACAAGTATCACAAGGAATATCTTCTCATTCCTATACAGGGTATAGATCAGGCCTATGAGGCCGAGGATGAACGGCAGCATGTAGAACGTGTTGCGGCCCTTATTGTCTGCGATAGATTTTGAGAGGTGGTCTTGTGGGTACTGCGGGGTAAAGAAAGCACCACCCATATTATCTATGAACGGGATACCGGATATCCAGCGGCCATTGTCATTGGCATAGGTGCCCTGTATATCGTCCTGACGGCCTGCAAAATTCCACATGAAATAGCGCATGTACATGTAGCCCAGCTGATATTTGAAGAAGAAGAGCATATTGTCTCCCTCGCTGATCTGGTCCTTGAGCATATAGCGGCCCGGCTCGGTCATATTCTGCTGCTTCAGCGCACGCTCTGCCTGGTCCTGCTGGCCCGGATCAAATACCTGCACCACCTGGTCGGTCTTGCGGTCTATGAGCTTGCTGCCCGGATTGAGCCAGACGCGGTAGCCCTGCTTCTTCTGCTCCTCCTGCCAGAAACCAAGGCGCGGGAAGAACATGCAGGCCTCATCGCGGAACTTGTAGTCCAGCTTAGGGCCACCATATTGGTAGACTTTGCCCTGACGGAAATATTTGGAACCCGTAGTATCTACCTTGATGATATCCATGCCGCCGGCTGTGTAGTCCGGCCCCCATACGAGCGGGCGGTCTCCATACTGCTCACGGTCTACATATGATTTGATAGCAAACGGGTCTGTAGGACGGCCCATATCTATCGGCGTATTGACACTGGCGCGGATAGGGATGAGCGCATAGCTCATGTAGCCTATGTACATGAATGCTGCACAGAGCACGGCGATATTGCCCAGGCGGCTTTTGACCACATACTGTGTCACATAGAGACCTGCCACCAGCGCTACAGCCAGTAGTACGAGGAATGCAAAAGCACCAGACCAGAATGGCATGCCAAATGAATTCACAAACAGCTTGTCAAAGCCTGCGAGGAAAGCCTGTGTGTAGGAGATCACAAACTTCATAGCGAAGCCAAGTATCACAAAGCCCGCGGCAGCTGCCAGCGCAAAGCCGAGGAAGTTTGGCCTGTCAGACCTTTTGTAGTAGTACACCACAGCTATGAATGGCAGGGCGAGGAGGCTGAGCAGGTGCACACCGATAGAGAGGCCCACCATATAGGCTATGAGCACCAGCCAGTGGTCTGCATACGGATCATCAGAGGCATCCCACTTGAGTATAGCCCAGACGATAAAGCTGAGGAAGAACTGGCTGAGTGCGTAAACCTCACCCTCCACCGCTGAGAACCACAGGGAGTCGAGGAAGGTAGCGCAGGTAGCAGCGATGACACCAGCACCTATCACTGATACTATATTAGCGGTAGTGTAG
This sequence comes from uncultured Chitinophagaceae bacterium, assembly GCA_964571705.1. Lineage (GTDB taxonomy): Bacteria > Bacteroidota > Bacteroidia > Chitinophagales > LD1 > UBA1941. The sequence goes on along the minus strand of CAZNDJ010000212.1, from coordinate 1,960 downwards.
TCAGTATCCTTATTGCGGAGGAATAACTTGCTGGCGAGCATAGTGACGCTCCAGTAGCAGAACATGATGGAGAGCGCCGTGCTGATACCCGACATAAAGTTGACCATAAAGGCTACCTTGTCAGGGCTTGCGGCAAAGAAAGTGAAGATGCGGCCTACGATCACAAAGAAAGGGGCACCCGGAGAGTGGGGCACCTGCAGCTTGTAGCAGCATGGTACAAACTCACCACAATCCCAGAAGCTGCCACTGGACTCCAGCGTCAAAGTATAAACCACCGCTGCAAATAGGAACACCAGCCATCCGACTATGTTATTAATCTTCTTGTAAGACGTCATTCAAGTTTTTTTTGAGTGGCTGCTAAAATATAGAAATTGGGCTAATGGTCAGGAAAAATAAGTTAATGACGGGGCCACACGCCTGCGGGCTCCGCAGGGCTATGCCGGTACCCGCAGGTGCGGCAGGGATAGTAGCGGATGGCCCACAGCGGCCTGCTATACCATAGTGCCAGCAGACGCGCAGACCCCGGCCGCGAGGACCAGGAGCGGATAGCCCGGCTGCCGCCACATATGATTTGGCCGGGGCGCAAAAGATTTTTTCCAAAACCCTGTAACCTTTCATTTCGCCCTGCCGTATTACTAATCATAACAACAATGGCAATGAAAAAGAACATATACATCATCACCTTTATAGCGAGTGCATTTGCGATACTGTCTACAAACATATACGCTAGCACACCAGCCTCTGAGAAACATGAGTTTAAAAGCACAGAGAGGGAAGTTAACTTTGAGATCGAAAGGAAAAGCGGAGAAGTAACTCTGTATATCCAATCAGCGTTCTTGAATACATATGACGAGATCATCATCGAGCGCATGGGAGAGGTCAAATCCGGCTACTCTGCATGCAAAACGCTGAACCTCGCCAGTATGAAGATAGACGGCGACTATATCGTCTCTGCTGACAAGTATCCGCTGCCTGCACAGACAGCAGTGAGCTACAGGATCAGGACGATAGCCAAGGATGGTACTAACAAGACCTTCCCTCCAGTATCGCTCACTATCGGTGACATCAAGTAGTCTTCATATCAAGGTTTCATAAATAGGGTTTGGCTCCCCGTAAGGAGCCTTTTTTTCAACTCTCTCTGAAATCTCAACAACATAGTCTTCATATCAAGGTTTCATAAATAGGGTTTGGCTCTCGAAAGAGGGCCATTTTTTTTTATTTACAGCTGTACAGATTTACGGAATGACGGATTTCACGGGTCACAATATCTCCCTGCACATCGCCTACATCATTTTTTGCGACAGCTATTTGCAAAAGACCGGAAGCTGATTATATTTGCAATCCCTTTTCGGAGGGACAATGTTTGGCCCATCGTCTAATGGCAGGACTACAGATTTTGGTTCTGTGTATGTTGGTTCGAATCCAGCTGGGCCAACCAAACAATAAGCCGCTCTCACAAGGAGCGGTTTTTTATTGCCCCTGCCCTATCCTCTTCCGTTTACCCGCAGCAGGTAGTCTGCTATATCCTCGCCGCTGTGGCCCTCCCGCTCCATCACGGTGCTGACAGACATCTGCAGGATATCTCCCAGGCCGTGGGCCCGCTGCCGCCACACCTCATACGCGCCATGGTCAGGATAGCACATGGCCGTGCGGCCACGCAGCACGGCTATGCGCTCGCGCGTCAGGCCATCCTTGCCGCCGGTGGCCATCCACAGGTACTGCGGCATATACATGCTGGCTATCACCGCCGTCTTCTCACTCTCTACGATAGCTATCTGCGCCTCCTCATCCCACCACTCCAGCAGGTGCTCGCCGTACAGACACTGCCCGAGCTGAAACTCCTCTCCCAGCTGCGTATGCACCCACGCGATGTGGCTGTGCGGCTGCCGGACACGGTGGCCGGTATGGTCGTAGAGCATGATCTTGCCGGTGCGGTAGCGCTGCTCCTTATCTTTCTGCC
>CAZNDJ010000211.1:0-4154 GCA_964571705.1 uncultured Chitinophagaceae bacterium | reverse complement strand
TACTGCCACAGCTGAAAGCCTTTGCGGGGGGGTCGGAGAAGATCGTGGCGCAGCTGGGCACCGCTCCCGACTCTATCTCTGCGGAACTGCGCGATGGGATCGAGATCACGGGGCTCCGGGGCTGGCACCGGTACTATACGCTGAGCTATATCCTGGCAAAGCGCGAGGCGAAACTGAAGCATCAGAAGTTCGCCGGAGATAACCTGCTGGCGCAGGCTACGGCTACGCGCGCCAAGGCACAGGAGATAGTAAACCGCCGGCAGCAGTACTACTGCTATCCGCTGGAGCTGATCGCGGCGAAGCGCTGGGACCATACCTCGTACCACTTCGGCTACCTCTGGCTGGCGAGCAACCTGCACCTCTGGCATCGGGAGGAGGAAGAGGCGCGGAGGAATAGGTATAGCCCTTGGTTTATGAATGTTTGGAATGTGGGGAGGATAGCGGGGATAATAAAGTAGGCTTGTTTTGACGCGTTGCAAACGCGAAAATTTGGAATCCGCGTTGGAAACGCGGACTAGAGGGGGCGGAAAGCCGGAATTAGTGAAAGCTTTTAGTATGGTGGATGGAGCTTTCCATGCTTGGGATTAAATTTGAAATACATTTTATCGAACAAATCTGCCTTCATTTTATCCTCCGTGAACCACAGAATTGATTGCCCTTGCCAATTTTTCATAGTGAATATACCATGCTCAAAACAGTAAATTGAAAAGGAAATCCAGCTTTCGAATGAATCGTAGGCAGACGTTGCCGGATTTGGGTTCTCTATGTCGTAAAAATCAATAACCCATAAGATTACTGATTCATCAAATAGAGTAATACATAGCAATCTGCCGTTTTCTGATTGCATAATTGGATAAAACCCGTTTAGCCGCATGTATTGTAGTTCATCTTTATCACCGTTTAAAGCATGAATATTTTGTTGCACAGTTGTCAGATACCAATAGCCAGGTACTAACCTCGCAGATGATCCACCGCTCCACGCATACAATTTTTTTAAAAAAGACACCTTCGAAGAAGAAATTTTTCGCCCATATAACTTTTCGAGTTGCTCTTGATAATTTGAAAAATTGACAGGCGGCAGCATACTGGCAATAAATGGATGGTTATAAATTTTGAGAACATCAGTAAATGATCTGAGAGAAGTATCCATATTATTAGAATAGCATTTTTGCATTGCTCCTATAAAGACAGCAATAACGATAAGTGTTTTAAGGTGCTTCATTCGGTTAGATTCGCTTCGCCAGTATGATTGAAAATCTTGATAAATACTCGCTATCGGAAGAAAAGCTGTAATTATTTTATTGGCAAATAGATCCTTCGCCGTTGTTGGTCAGCGACCAGCAACGGCGGGGAGGGTCTAATCAATCTAACTCAAGGATGTCTTAAAAGGATTGCTATTGAGATAATCGGTACAAAGGCTATAATAACGCTGAAAGCAATATGGAACCACAAGTTTTTGCGCCCATAAAAGATGCAGATTATGTTGAGAAGGGTGAGCATAGTGCCTGCACTTAAAAAAAAGATGAACAATGGCTGTATATAGTCGAATAGAATTGTTGTTGTGTTTTTCGACTTTTTATAATCATAAATTCCATATATCCATAGGAAAGCCTCAGCTAATAGCAGAAGGATAGTTAGACATGTTATAGAGCTAAATATTTTACTCTTCATTAAATACGTTCATTTTTCAACTTAAAGATATTAAGAACAAACATTTTATGCCGTTGTGGGTCGCTGACCAACAACACACGCTGTGTGCAACTCTACCTGTAGTGGGTTATAGCTTTATAGGTAAGACAGCGCTATGTTTTTCGTTGCATGTGAGAGGACCAGCAACGGCGGAGTTTATTCAGCATTACTAACTATTTCTTGAATTTCGTAATTCTCGAAATCAAAACGTCTCAAGCCAAAACTGTCATGAAATGCAATACTACATGACTTTTCATTTAAAGTTATTTTATCGATATATATCCACGATACCTTATAATCCTCTTCATTAAAATTATGGCCATCTATATTGAGCCAGGACGCAATCTTAGGCTTGTTGAATTTTTCATAATAATTAGCGACCTCATTAAAGAGAAATTTCACTTTATCTTTTCGATCGGAAGCCCATGTTTTATTACTGGCGAATTCTAAATAAACTTTCCTGCCTAACTGGTCATATTTAAAAACAAGTAAAGCTCTTTCCGGTAATCTATCATTGCCAATAATGTCTTGTAATTCCTCATTAGACATGCTTATTCATTTATCCCTTTAATGCTATAGTTAAGGTATTGTTATTCTTTGTAATGGAAAATACCTGTGGCCGGGGAGATTCTATCTTCTACGCTGCTGCCTCAAATCCCCCTCCGGCCACCCCCCTTTGAAAGGGGGAATTTTAGCCGTGAGTGATTTTTGTGTTTGGGGTTGTGCCTGATGGGTTTATGGGCGGATCGTAGGCGATTTGTGGTTTGGGACTGGGTTTGAGGCGGTTGTCTAAAAATCTTTTGTTTTCCTCAGGATATTGTGTATATTTGCAGCACGAAAAGTGAGAGGGGACGAGAGTCCCCTCTTTTATTGTCTGTACAAAATGGAGCTGAAAGATAAGATACAAGAGTGGCTGACGCCCCTGCTGACGGAGATGGATCTCTTCCTGACGGATGTGAAGATATCCGGTAAGAGCAAGGTGGAGGTCTATGCCGATGGTGACAATGGTATCACCATCAGCCAGTGTGCTGATATATCCCGTTTCCTGGAGAAGCACCTGGACGGCAGCGGCCTGGTATCTGAGGACTATATGCTGGATGTATCCAGCCCGGGCATGAGCAATCCGCTCCGTGTACCGCGCCAGTATAAGAAGCGCATAGGCCGCACGCTGGAGATAGTCAAGACGGACGGCACAGAGGTGGAGGCACAGCTGGTCAGGGCGGATGATGAAAAGATCACCCTGCTGCCGATCGTAGCTGAGGTGAAGAAGAAAAAGAAGGGACCTAAAAACCAACCGGAAGAGAAAGTAGAAGCGCCAAAAGAGTTTGAGCTGAAGTATAGCGAGATCAAGAAGGCGCTGATACAGATACAGTGGAAGTAGGATAGTCGGTAGAGTGGTAGGGATAGGTCGCGACCTATCCCTGCGAAAGAGAAATAGTAAGGAATTCAATCATTATCATAAAACAGATAAAGCAATGAATAGTTTAGATCTGATCGACTCGTTTAGCGAGTTTAAGCAGCTAAAGAACATAGACCGCCCGACCATGATGAAGGTGCTGGAGGATGTCTTTCGCACGCTCCTGAAAAAGAAGTATGGCGAGACGGACAACTTTGACATCATCGTGAATACTGACAAGGGTGACCTCGAGATCTGGCAGCGCCGTACCATCGTGGAGGATGGTGAGGTAGAGACACCGTACACGCAGATCTCTCTGTCTGAGGCGCAGAAGATACAGGATGACTTTGAGATAGGTGAAGAAACATATGAGAAGATCGAGCTGGAGAGCTTTGGCCGCCGCTCGGTACTCGCTGCCCGCCAGACACTGGTGAGCCGTATCCTGGACCTGGAGAAGGACGAAACATACAAGAAGTACAAAGACCGCATCGGTGATATCATCAGCGCGGAGGTATATCAGGTATGGAAGAAAGAGATCCTGCTGCTCGATGAAGAGGGCAACGAACTGCTCCTGCCAAAGTCTGAGCAGATCAAGACCGACTTCTACAAGAAGGGTGAGACCGTACGCGCCGTAGTAAAGCGTGTAGACCTGCGCAACAATAGCCCGGTCATCATCCTGAGCCGTACGGATACTGCCTTCCTGGCGAAACTGCTGGAGCAGGAAGTACCGGAAATATTTGACGGCCTGATCGTGATCAAGAATATCGTACGCGAGCCGGGTGAGAAGGCGAAGGTAGTGGTAGAGTCTTTTGACGACCGCATAGACCCTGTAGGCGCCTGCGTGGGTGTGAAGGGTAGCCGTATCCACGGTATCGTACGCGAGCTGCGCAATGAGAACATAGACATCCTCAATCATACCAACAACCTGCAACTGATGGTGCAGCGTGCGCTGGCCCCGGCTAAGATCATCTCTATAGATATCAACCAGGACAAGAAGCGCATCTCTGCCTACCTCGATCCGGACCAGATATCACTGGCTATCGGCAAGCGTGGTGTAAACATCAAGCTG
>CAZNDJ010000210.1:0-4174 GCA_964571705.1 uncultured Chitinophagaceae bacterium | reverse complement strand
CTATAGGCAAGGAGTTTACCATCGCGACCAACCAGGTGGACTTCGCACAGGCAGAGCGCTTTGACCTGACCTTTATGAATGAGCACAATGAGAAGGAGCGTCCGATCATCATCCACCGTGCGCCGCTGGGTACGCATGAGCGCTTCATCGGCTTCCTGCTGGAGCACTACGGGGGCAAGTTCCCGCTGTGGCTGGCGCCGGAGCAGATAGCTATCCTGCCTATCAGCGACAAGTATATGGACTATGCCAAGGAGGTACACCAGAGCCTGCGCAAGGCTGGCTTTGAGGTGACGCTGGATGACCGGGCTGAGAAGATAGGCAAGAAGATCCGTGACACAGAGATCAAGCGTACGCCGTACATGCTGGTGGTGGGCGAGAAAGAAGCCGCCGACCGCGCCGTGGCCGTACGCCGCCAGGGTCAGGGCGACCTGGGCACCATGCTGCTGACCGACTTCACGGAGCGGGTGAAGCAGGAGGTGGCAGACTACAAGTAAGCAAGTTTTCCGACTATAGAAGCAATATTGAGGCTCGCCGGTGGCGGGCCCTTTTTATATGTGTTTTTGGGGTAAAGTATCGATGACGGTGGCGTTGTTTTTCGACTGGGAGAGGTTTGGCTTAAGTATTTTTTTATCTATGTATTTATTTAATAATTAAATACAAGCATTCAGAAGCCCTGGAGCGGGTTTGCAAAATCATATAAAACTTATTCTTAATATTATAATTGGATTGTATGCGATTTTTGGATTAAGTGGGAAACTAGGAAGGTCCGTAGAAGCCCGCCGCAAGGCTGCCTTCATCTACCGACAGCATTTGCTGATGAGAACTACAGACAGCGAGTGGTTTACCTTGGGACTACGATTAGCGCTGGTTATTTCAAACTACGAACAGCGGGAGTTGTTTCAGCTACCCTTTTCTAGGTATTGCCGAATTAGCACTTATTGTTTCAATTTACAGTAGAACAATCTTAAAATGGCAACACGTAAAACACCTACGCGAAATAAGCTCAAAAAAACAATCAATCCAGTTTCAAAGGAACTTTCTATCGAAAAGGACCTAAGAAAATCTGAAGAGGAAATAGAGCAGGCCTCCAGAATAAAGGTTCCAATACTTACAGGTCAAATCGCCGATTCATACAACACCATATTAAAACAATTCCTTGCTGTTGATACAAATGATTGGATTAAAAAACTACGCGACAGCCTTGATCAAAAGTTAGAAAAGAGTGACCGCAGAGATATTATTCGAGAATTAAAAAAATACTACAAGAAAGAGCAATTAGTTTTCATTCTAGGCGCAGGAGTTTCAATGAGCTTTAGACTTCCAAGTTGGGATACTTTGTTACAAAAATTAATGGTTACTATCATAGCAAAAGAAAAAAACACATCTAGTGTCTTGTCGAAAATATTCACAAAGTTGTTTAATCCAAGTCCATTAATAGCGGGTAGATATTTACAAAAACATTTTGAATCGAACGATTCAGTGTTTGAAAGTGAAGTTCGAAAAGTATTATATGAAGAAATTGTTAGAACCACTAGCTCGCCTTTAATGGATGAAATAGTCCGGTTTTGTATAGCACCAGGCAAAAGTCCCAATTTAAATAGCATTATAACTTATAACTTTGACGATATTCTTGAACAAAGTATATTAAAGAGTAGCCTAGACCTTCCATTTAAATCGATATATGGACAAGGTATCGATGTAGATGCAGGAGAACTCCCAATATATCACGTACATGGATACCTTCCTCAAAACGGGAACCTTTCAGAAGCCAATCAAATAACATTCGGAGAGAGTATCTATCATAAACAATACACTAATATATATAGCTGGAATAATATTGTTCAAATTAATAAGTTTCGCGATTATAATTGCTTGTTTATTGGAACATCTATAACCGATCCTAATACGAGAAGATTGTTAGATATTGCCAATCAACAGAGAACCGAAAAAAAAGGATCGCACTTCATTTTTAAACTGCGATACAAAAAACAGGAAGTAATTAAGGCAATCGAAATTCTTCTAACTCAAAACAAAGAGTTGATGGATGAAAAATCATTAGCGAACTTAAAGCTAGAAGACACAGCTACAATTCTAATTGAGACAATCGAATCATTTGAAGAAAATGACATGAAATCTTTTGGAATAAAGACCATTTGGATTGACACCTATGCTGAAATTCCTGAAATAATGAAAGAGATTCGCAAACTCTAACTGGATTCAACATAACCCACACATCAAAAGTACTAGCTTACCTATACATCAAACACGGGGAATTATAAACCAAAAGTATTACTCATGATAGTTAGATATTATCAAAATTGCCATACTTGAGGCTAAAGAAGAACCAGACAAAGTCGCTACTAGTTTAACTATCTAATCTACCCGCAGTCAAAAATATAAGTAGCTTAGTACATTGACCAGAATGTATACGCTATACTTACTGCGCAGCACGGCGCTCCTCTCCTTTTGTATCCTAACCACTGCGATCGTGATGGCGCAGGGCACCGATTATACCCGCTATGCTGATCCCATGATCGGCACCGGTGGGCATGGGCATACCTTTCCCGGGGCTTGTGTGCCGTTTGGGATGGTGCAGCTCAGTCCTGATACGCGGCTGCGCGGCTGGGATGGCTGCTCGGGCTATCACTATTCGGATAGCACCGTTTATGGCTTCTCGCATACGCACCTGGATGGTACGGGCTGCTCTGACTACGGTGATATACTGCTGATGCCAACTGCTGGCAAACCTGCTGTACGGCCCAAGGCTTATAGATCAGGCTTCTCGCACGAGCAGGAGAAAGCTGTGCCGGGCTACTACAGCGTGCAGCTGCATAAGGGTAACATACTGGCGGAGCTGACGGCTACGGCACGCACGGGACTACATAAGTACACCTTCTCAGATACGGCAGGCAATATCATACTGGACCTGAAGCACCGCGACAAGGTGCGGCATGCAAAGCTGCACATCAGCGCAGATGGAGAGGTGAGCGGGATGCGCCTTAGCTCAAACTGGGCGGATAGCCAGTATGTGTTTTTTGTGCTGCGCTTCTCAAAGCCTTTTGCGGACTATGGAGTGAGCAAAGGCGGGATAAAACACAAGGGGGTGACAGCTATCAAAGGCCACAGGTTGAGGGCGTGGTTCCGGTTTGCGACGAAGCGTGGTGAAGCGGTGTATGCCAAGGTGGGCCTCTCCCCTGTGAGCATAGATGGCGCGCGCAAGAACCTGGCAGCAGAGCAGCCGGGCTGGGACTTTGGCGCGGTGCGCGATCAGGCACGAGACACATGGAATAGAGTTCAGCAGTAGTGATACGGCGGTGATGCACACTTTCTACACGGCGATGTATCATAGCTTTATCAGTCCTAATCTCTTCTGCGATGTGGATGGAAAGTATCGCGGCCGCGACCTGCAGGTGCATGAGAGGGATGGGTGCAATTATTATACGGTCTTCTCCCTCTGGGATACCTACCGCGCGCTGCACCCGCTCTACAACCTGATACAGCGTCCGCGCAATGCGGATATGATACACACCATGGTCACGATGTACCGTCAGCGCGGGCTGCTGCCTATCTGGGAGCTGGCAGGCTGCGAGACCTTCTGCATGACGGGCTACCATGCGGTACCCGTGATAGCAGATGCTGCGATGAAGGGTATCAGCATAGCTGATGCCAATACGGCATACGAAGCGATGAAGCACAGCGCAACGATGAGCCATAAGGACATGCACCACTACTTCAAATGGCGGTCGCCGCTGATGCTGATCTCTCACCTGCGCTATGTGGCGGGCTGGGACAGCTACCACAAGTATGGCTACATACGTGGGGCAGCGCTGCTGGGTGGCACCTCCAAATCTATGGAGCATGCCTACGACGACTGGTGCGTGGCGCAGATGGCCAAGCGCGTAGGGCAGATGGATGACTACAATACATTCATGAAGCGTGCGGCTAACTACCGGCTGCTGTATGACTCGACAACGGGCTTCATGCGGCCGCGTAGAAAGAACTTTGTAAAGCACTTCGATCCGTATAAGCTATCCCGCTACTATACGGAGGGCAATGCGTGGCAGTATGCCTTTCCTGCGCCTCAAGACATGAGCGGTCATATCAGGCTGATGGGTGGCAGGGAGCGGTTTGCTACGCTGCTGGACTCACTATTCCACACCAGCAGCAATATGTA
>CAZNDJ010000209.1:0-4185 GCA_964571705.1 uncultured Chitinophagaceae bacterium | reverse complement strand
GAAAGGGAGGTGTCCTAACCGATAGACGAACGCGGCAAACTTTCGTTTCCGTTGTTGCGGAGCGCAAATCTAGAAATTTATCCGGAATGCCATACATTTTTCTGCAAAAAAGTATTTTAGCCATCACAAAACTATCAACACCCAATGGACATCAAGACCATCGACTCGCTAAATTTCGCCGGACACAAGGCTCTCATACGTGTAGACTTCAACGTGCCTCTCGATAAGCAATACAATGTCACTGACGATAGCCGCATCCGCGCCGCAGTGCCTACCATACAGAAGATACTCAAAGACGGGGGTGCCGTGATCCTCATGAGCCACCTCGGCCGCCCGCTCAAGAAGCTGAAAGAAGATGGCACCGTAGACTACGCCAAGCATACGCTGAAAAATATAGTAGCCCGTACCTCAGAGCTGCTGGGTGTGGAGGTCAGGTTTGCCGGTGACTGCATAGGTGAGGAGGCGTTCACCCTATCAGCTGCGCTGAAACCAGGCGAAGTGATCCTGCTGGAAAACCTCCGTTTCTACAAGGAAGAAGAGAAAGGCGATGCCGGCTTTGCCGAAAAGCTGTCAAAGCATGGTGATGTCTATGTGAATGATGCCTTCGGTACGGCGCACCGTGCACATGCCTCCACCACTATCGTGGCCAACTATTATACAGCAGACAAGAAGATGTTTGGCTACCTGATGGCCGCAGAGATCAAGAATGCGGACAAAGTGATACTGAGTGCAGAGAAGCCTTTCACAGCCATCCTCGGCGGTGCCAAGGTATCTGACAAGATGCTCATCATAGAGAACCTGATCCCCAAGGCTGACAATATCATCATAGGCGGTGGCATGGCCTACACCTTCTTCAAAGCACAAGGTGGTAATATCGGTAACTCGCTCGTAGAGGATGACCGCCTCGATACAGCTAAAGAAGTACTGGCCAAAGCTGCTGCCAAAGGCTGCAAAATACTCCTGCCGGTAGACTCTATCGTAGCAGATAAATTTGCCAATGATGCGGATAGCAAGGAGGCAGACAACAATAATATCCCCGACGGCTGGATGGGCCTTGACATAGGCGAGAAGGCCATAGCAGAATTTTCTGAAGTGATCAAAAACTCAAAGACCATCCTCTGGAATGGCCCGATGGGTGTCTTTGAGATGGAGAAATTTCAGAAGGGTACCAAGGCCGTAGCGGAGGCTGTAGCTGCTGCTACGCAGAATGGTGCCTTCAGCCTCGTAGGCGGTGGCGACTCTGTGGCCGCGGTCAATCAGTTTGGCCTGGCAGATAAGGTGAGCTATGTATCCACCGGAGGCGGTGCTCTGCTCGAATACTTTGAGGGCAAGGAACTGCCAGGCATCAAGGCTATCAGAGGATAACTGTTGTCAGTTGCCGGTTGGCAGTTGGCTGGAAATACAATTGATCAGTTGGCGGATTCTACCACATTCCCTGTTGCAGATATTGCGGTGTTCAAGCAGAATGCCCTGCGCTGGGCTGCACAGTTTCAGACCGTGTGCCTGCTGGATAGCTGCGACTATCAGCTCGATAAATATTCGTCCGTAAAGTGGATACTCGCCGTAGATGCCTGGGATTTCTGCTCAGATCGCAGGGATAGTTTCCAGGCGCTAAAGAAATTTACCACCAATAGCAATGACAAGGTCTTCGGCTTCCTCACCTATGAGCTCAAAGACCAGGTAGAGCACCTCACCAGTGCCAATCACGACGGTATGCACTGGCCATTGATGTATTTTTTCAAGCCACGCTACATCATCGAGTGCCGTGCCGGCAAAGTGACGATCAACCGCAACTATCCCGAGGCGTTCGATCTGTATGAAAGAATCATGAACGTTTCCAACACCGATTCGTTGACCGTTGACCGTCGACCGTTGACACTTACGGCGCGCACAGCAAAGCACCAATACCTCACCAACGTCTCCCGCATCAAAGATCAGATCGTAGCCGGAGATTTCTACGAGATGAACTACTGCTGCGAGTTTTATGCAGAGCAGACCGCTATCGATCCACTGTCAGTATTTGAGAAACTAAAAACCGCAGCCCGCGCTCCCTTTACTTCCTTCTTCAAGCTAGGCGACAAATACATGCTCTGCGCCAGCCCCGAGCGCTTCCTGAGAAAGCAAGGCAACAAGATCATCTCTCAACCCATCAAAGGCACCACCCGCAAAGGCGCAACACCAGAAGAAGACCAGCAACTAAAAGACGCCATGCTCCACAGCGAAAAAGAACGCGCCGAAAATGTCATGATCGTAGACCTCGTACGCAATGACCTGGCACATACCGCTGAGACAGGCTCTGTAAAAGTAGAAGAGCTATTTGGTATCTATGAGTTTGCTACGGTGCATCAGATGATCTCGACCGTCACCGCCACAGTGGGAGAGGACGTGCATCCCGTAGATATCATCCGCCACGCCTTTCCCATGGGGAGCATGACCGGCGCGCCCAAGGTAGAGGTAATGAAAAACATCGAAGCCTACGAAGACCAGCGCCGCGGCCTCTACTCAGGTAGTGTCGGCTACTTCACCCCAGACGGCGACTTTGACCTGAATGTAGTCATCCGCACCATTTTCTACGATGCTGCTACACATTACCTCTCTATACAGGTAGGCGGAGCTATCACCTATGATGCCGACCCTCAGGCGGAGTACGAGGAGATGCTGCTAAAAGCGAAAGGTCTTTTAACTGCGCTAGATGCAGAGATCACGGCTTGACGATTATCTTTTGTGAAGCAGTGTTGTGGTCTTGCAGCGTACGGTAAGTTCTGGACGCATTCAGAGTTACAGTATAGGTTCCCGCCTGCCGATACGTGTACACGACAGAATCAGCGTAAGCACCTCCGCAAGTACAGCTATCTACAGAGAAATTAGGATCCCCCATATTCCACACAAAATAGGAAGCATTAGTACAGCTAGCATCAAATCTTACAGGATATCCTACCCTGATGCTATCTGCCGGAGTGAGAATAGTAAAGCAAGTATGAATACCTTTGCGGCATCCTGAAAACATGATTGCAAGCAGAATGATGGCCAGACAGATATAGCGATTCATAGTCTCCTATTTGAAACGTAAACGTAGCCACGAAAAAATATTGCCTACTACTCCGCCACCAGCAGGTAGTAGTTCTTCTTACCCTTCTGCGCGATCAGATATTTGCCGTTGAGCAGATCGTTGGTTGTTACTTTGGATTCCAGTGTCACCTTCGCCTTATTGATGCTCACAGCATTCTCCTGCAGGCTACGACGGGCTTCTCCTTTGGATGGGAATACTTTAGCAGATTCTGCCAGCAGGTTCAGCACCTCTACACCGGCGGCCAGGTCAGCCTTGGCGATAGCGTATGTCGGCACACCTTCAAACACATCCAGTATATCCTTCTCGCTCAGCGATTGCAGCGCATCAGCGGTAGAGTTGCCAAAAAGTATCTCAGAAGCCGCTATTGCACGCTTCAGGTCATTTTCAGAATGTACGCGGATAGTGATATCTTCTGCCAGCGCCTTTTGCAGTTTGCGCAGATGCGGTTCTGCTTTGTGCGCTTCTTCTATTGCTTCGATCTCTTCCTTGCTCTTAAGCGTAAAGATGCGGATATAGTTTGCTGCATCTTCATCAGATGCATTCAGCCAAAACTGATAGAACTTATACGGCGAGGTACGCGCGGGGTCCAGCCAGATATTGCCACTCGCAGTCTTGCCAAATTTAGTGCCGTCAGCCTTGCGGATCAGCTTAGTCGTGAGGGCGTATGCCTCACCGCCATCCTTGCGGCGGATCAGCTCCGTGCCGGTCACGATATTGCCCCACTGATCAGAGCCGCCCAGCTGCAGCATCACGCCGTGGTTCTTCCACAGGTAGTAGAAGTCATAACCCTGCACCAGCTGGTACGTAAACTCCGTGAATGACATACCATTCTCCAGCCTGTTTTGCACGGAATCTTTGGCCATCATATAGTTCACCGTGATGTGCTTGCCCACATCGCGGATGAAGTCGAGGAAAGTAAAATTCTTAAACCAGTCATAGTTATTGACCAGCTCAGCCGCATTCTCTCCCTCGCCAAAGTTCAGAAACTTCTCCAGCTGCTTCTTCTGGCAGGCTACATTGTGGTTTAGCACCTCTTCATTCAGCAGGTTGCGCTCTTCATTCTTGCCCGATGGATCGCCTACCATACCTGTCGCACCACCTATGAGGGCTATAGG
>CAZNDJ010000208.1:0-4294 GCA_964571705.1 uncultured Chitinophagaceae bacterium | reverse complement strand
CCACTTCGCGAGCCTTTTTATCGTTGTCTTCGTTGGCTTTTTCCTCGGCTTTCATCCTCTCGATCTCCTCTTTGCTCAGACCTGATGAAGCTTCTATACGTATAGTTTGCTCTTTACCAGTGCCTTTGTCCTTGGCAGATACATGGATGATACCATTACTGTCTATATCAAAGGTCACCTCGATCTGTGGAGTGCCCCTCATGGCAGGTGGTATGTCACCGAGGTGGAAGCGGCCGATGGTCTTGTTGTCCTTGGCCATAGAGCGCTCGCCCTGGAGGACGTGGATCTCTACCGATGGCTGGTTGTCCTGAGCGGTGGTAAACACCTGTGACTTCTTGGTCGGGATGGTGCTATTGCTATCGATCAGGCGGGTCATAACACCACCGAGGGTCTCGAGGCCGAGGGAGAGAGGGGTCACGTCTACTAGGACGATGTCATCCTTCACCTCGCCGCTGAGGATACCGCCCTGTATGGCTGCACCTACGGCTACTACTTCATCCGGGTTTACACCCTTGTTTGGCTTAGGTCCGAAGAACTTCTCCACGACCTCCTGGATCTTAGGTATACGGGTCGAGCCGCCGACCAAGATTACGTCATCTATCTGGCTCGCTGTGAGGCCCGCGTCTTTCAGCGCCTGACGGCATGGCTCGAGGGTACGCTCGACCAGTTTGTCGCAGAGTTGTTCAAATTTCGCACGTGTCAGTTTCTTTACGAGGTGCTTTGGCACGCCGTCTATGGCAGTGATATATGGCAGGTTGATCTCGGTCTCCTGAGAGGCAGACAGCTCGATCTTAGCCTTCTCGGCAGCTTCCTTGAGACGCTGGAGGGCCATAGGGTCTTTGCGCAGGTCTACGCGCTCCTCAGACTGAAACTCATCAGCCAGCCATGTCATGATCTCGTGGTCAAAGTCATCACCACCGAGGTGTGTATCACCATTGGTAGACTTCACTTCAAACACACCATCACCCATCTCGAGGACGGAGATATCAAAGGTACCACCACCGAGGTCATATACCGCTACCTTGATGTCCTTGTGCTGCTTGTCCAGGCCATAGGCGAGGGCTGCTGCAGTAGGCTCATTCAGGATACGGCGTACATTGAGGCCTGCTATCTCGCCAGCCTCTTTAGTAGCCTGGCGCTGAGAGTCATTGAAGTAGGCCGGTACAGTGATCACCGCGTCGGTCACTGTCTGGCCCAGGTAGTCTTCTGCCGTCTTCTTCATCTTCTGGAGAATGATAGCAGAGAGCTCCTGTGCTGTGTAGAGGCGGCCATCTATGTCCACACGTACGGTGTCATTGTCGCCCTTTACTACTTTGTATGGTACACGTGGTATCTCGCTACCCGCAGCGGAGTAGTTCATACCCATGAATCGCTTGATAGATTGTATCGTCTTGGTAGGGTTTGTGATCGCCTGGCGCTTGGCCGGATCACCTACCTTACGCTCACCATTATTGAGGAATCCAATAATAGATGGCGTCGTTCTCCTGCCTTCGTCATTGGCTATGACGATAGGGTCATTTCCTTCCATTACGGCCACGCAGGAGTTCGTAGTGCCCAGGTCAATTCCGATTACTTTTCCCATTGCTGTTGTATTTTGGTTTGTTGTTTAAATTTTAAAGGTCTCTTCCCCTTACTCAATCAGTATGCCACGGCAAAATGCCCGCCATGATGGCAGGTAAATGAAGTTTGCCGACTATAGGCTGTATGATCCTGTCAGGTGGATGTATAAATAAAGAGACAGGATGGCAGGTCCGAATTGTTTTTCGACTAGGAGGGGAAATCCGGACACGGCAAGTTTTTCGACTGAGCGGCGGTTTTAAGCAAAATTGATTTTGAACCGGCGGTCGGTTTTAATGTGTTTTAAATCAGTATGTTACGTTTTTTTTAAGTAGAAAGGTGTGAGCGAGGTTACCTCCTGATCTCAAACCTGATGGGGGCGGCACCTGTGACCTGAAAGATGTAGAGCCCATCCGCCGCCTCATCCATATTGATATATAATGAGTGCGAAGTGACTAGCTGATCCAGTACCTGCCGGCCCAAGATGTCTGTGACTGTATAATGAAGGCTACCATCTGCCGGCAGCAGAGGTGATAGATCAGCGAAGAAGCTGCCGGTGTTTGGATTTGGGTAGAGCTGTGTGCGTGGGAGTGATCCGGCCTCTGCTACACCCGTACAGGCAGATGCATGAAAAGCGCGGCCAATCCGGAACGAGCAGCCATGCCTGTCAGTATATGTATAGATCACATAGAATGTGGTGTCGATACCGGGGGCTATGATGCTATCTCCATAGACAAAAGGGCCACTGAAACGGCCACCGGGCGGAGACGTAGTACCCAGCGAAAGTGCACCGTGACATGGGACCACCAGTGAAACCGGAGTCCACGCCAGATCTGCTGGAGGTGCTGCCTCAGACAGGGTCAGTACTGTAATACTATCGCAGGTAGTGCTGCCTGCTGTAGTGTCGCTATACGTACCAGGTGCGGTGAGCGCCCTGTGGCCCAGCATAAATGTATCTCCCTGGCAGATGGCTACCTGGACATAAGCCGTGACGGGAGCGGTGACGGACAGGGTAAGGCTAAACATACTATCGCAGCCACTGGCGCGATGCAGTGTGTTGGTGTAGGTCCCCGCCTGTGTGAGAGTACGGCCATAAAACAAAAAGGAATCGCCCTGGCAGATGGTCTGCTGCAGGAGCGTAGTAGTATCCCTGCATGGACCTGCGTTTCGGCGCCAGCTCAGGGCGTAATAACTATGATTGAAGCGATTGTATTTAGTTTGAATGACATTCTGGGTATTAGGATTAATGGAGCCCATGCCGTACACAAAGCGTGGGTTAAATAGTACATGCCCCCCTGTATCTATAGATGTCAGGTGGATGATATTAGTATCATAGGTGAGAAAGCTATAAAACTGGAGGGAATCATTGAACTCGCCTAGTGCAAGAAAGAAGTTCTGCGTAGTAGGGCCTCTATAAATGTGGGCGGAAGTATCTCCGGTAGCCGGATCTATCCGATATAGACCGTGATGCGTGGTGCCGTAGAGCCTGCCGGAACTATTGTCATACTGTATAGATGCAAAGGCGGATGAAGGGAAGGGTGCTACGGATATTATATGCCCGGTCAAAGCATCGAAAGTGGCCATACTATCCGTACTGGTGCAGAGGGTGTAGCGATGATGTACCTGATCATAAGCATAGAGGTTTGAACTGCCCAGCCTCATAGAGTCGAGGAAGGTGACGGCTCCGGTCGCCGGATCAATAGTGGCGAAAAAGGCTTTCATAAGTGTGCGGCTGTTGTACTGAGCATATAATTTATGAGTCGAATCATCATAGGCCAGATTTCGATAGCTATCGTTCGGGGACAGCCAAGGATAGACACGATAGATCGTTTGCCCGGTGGTGGCATCTATGGTATATAAAAAGCCCCCCTGGGTCGCATCTACACCTACAAAAAAATACCAGTTGTGCTCCTCATCTACGGTGTAGGCCGAGGGACCCACCTGTATGAGTCTGACTCCCGGCAGACTGTCTATGGGAGTGACTGCCCCTGTGACGATATCTACCTGTACCAGAAACTCGTGAAAAAGCGTATCAGCTGACTGCGCATGTATGCCGGCCACAGATGCGGTAAATAGCAGCAAGAGCAAGGATCTCAGTAATGGTGTTTTCATAAAATTCAGTTTGATTCTGGTACTCAATATAAAGAGTTTTTGACAGTAATAAGAGTAATGGGAAGAGATTGATTATATTTCATTTTATGATCATGCGGCCGCTTTTTATCGTCATTTTTGTCTTCATCTCTGTGGCTCTTTTTAGCCAAAATCCTATCCCCACCACTATCTACGCCGCCGACCCCGCCGCCCGCGTATTCAATGATACCCTGTACGTGTATCCCTCTCACGATATAGAGGGTTCGCGCTGGTTTGATATGAGGGACTGGCATGTGCTGTCTACCACAGATATGCAGACCTGGACCGATCACGGCGTGGCGCTAAGCCTGGATAGTATCAAATGGGCACATCAATATGCCTGGGCACCGGACTGTGCCTATAGGAATGGGAATTATTACTTCTACTATCCTGTAGATAGAGATGCGATAGGTGTGGCGGTGTCTGACAGGCCGTATGGGCCTTTTCATGACCCGCTGGGCAGAGCGCTGGTGACGCGGCAGACGGCGGGTGTGGTGGAGAGCAGGTCGCTGATAGATCCTTGTGTTTTCACAGATGATGATGGTACGGCGTATCTCATCTTTGGGCAGAATGAGGTCAACATCGTCAGGCTGAATGAAGACATGAT
>CAZNDJ010000207.1:0-4344 GCA_964571705.1 uncultured Chitinophagaceae bacterium | reverse complement strand
GATAGCCACTGGTGCGGTAGATGGATTATTGACCGTGACCGTGGCGGATGCACAGATAGTATTGGTACTGCATGGCGATGGATCCTCGTAGCGTACATAATAAGCGGTCGAGCTGGATGGAGATACCGTGATGCTCGCACCGCTGCCTACCAGCGTGGCTCCGCAGCCGCCGGTGTACCACCTCACGGAGGCACCCGTACCCAGAGAGCCGCCGGTAGCCGTCAGCGTCGTACTGCTGCCGTTGCAGATAGTGGTCGTACCGCTGATGCTTGTAGGGGCAGTAGAGGCGGTATTGACTGTGACGGTAGTAGAGGCGCAGGTCGTATTATTGCAGGTGCCCTCATAGCGTACGTAGTAGGTCGTAGAGCTGCCCGGAGATACCGTGATGCTGGAGCCCGTACCTGCCAGCGTCGTGCCACAGCCGCCGGTGTACCACTTCACCACTGCTCCGGTACCCAGAGAGCCGCCGGTAGCGGTCAGCGTGGTGCTGCCACCACTACAGATAGTGGTCGTGCCTGTGATACCTGTAGGGGCGCTAGACAGCGTATTGACCGTGACGGTCGCAGAGGCACAGGTGGTATTATTGCAGGTGCCCTCATAGCGTACGTAGTAGGTCGTAGAGCTGCCCGGAGATACCGTGATGCTGGAGCCCGTACCTTCCAGCGTACCGCCGCAGCTACCGCTATACCATGTCAGTACCCCTCCTGTGCCTGCAGAGCCACCGGTAGCGGTCAGCGTGGTGCTGCCACCATTACAGATAGTGGTCGTGCCTGTGATGCCTGTAGGAGCGGTAGACAGCGTATTGACCGTGACCGTCGTAGAGGCGCAGGCTGTGATCGTATTACATGGAGCCGGGCTCTCATAGCGTACGTAGTAGGTCGTAGAGGTGCTCGGAGATACGGTGATGCTGGAGCCTGTTCCTACCAGCGTCGTACCGCAGCCGCCGGTGTACCATTTCACAGAGGCCCCGGAGCCTACTGTGCCACCAGTAGCAGTCAGCGTCGTGCTGCCACCGTTACAGATAGTCGTCGTGCCACTGATGCCCGTAGGGGCTACAGATGGAGTACCTACAGATATTGCGCCGTATGAGGTAGCAGCAGAGTTACATTGATTGTTATTGGATGCTGCGCAGGAGACTCCTGCACCGGTAGAGGCGGTGACGGTATAGGTGATAGACGTGGTGCCCGCACCGCTGGCTATCGTACCACCCGTTACAGACCAGTTATAGGTAGTGGCATATGTCACACTATTCACGCTGTATCCATAGGTGCTGCCCATACAGACACTGTTAGAACCAGAAGCGAAGGTCGGCGCTGCAGGGGTACGCATACCGTAGTTGAGCGCTGCAGAGGTGCCCGTCCAGCTGCTAGGGGTACCGATAGTGAGCAGTACCCGGTCTGCAGTAGCAGGAGCCAGCAGATCCGTAGTAGACGTGATCGCCGTATAGCCGCTTATCACGGTTCCCGCGCTGTTTGCCCAGGCTATCTGGGCACAGGTCGCGTTGGTACCAGTCAGTGTCGCACTAAAGAAATAATTAGTACCGGCTACAAAACCAGTATAGTATCTTTTAGAGCCGGCACCTACACCTGTCGTGCCGGAGGTGGTGCTGGATCCGCAGGTAGGCGTCAGGGCCACGTTGGCAGATTCGCTGCCCACTGTGGTACACTGGGCATAGGCAGCGTTGTACCCCCCGGCCATCAAACAGACCAGAAGGCTACACTGCAAAACAAAATACCAGGGGCGGAACGTAAAAAATTTGTACATAAACCGGGAGTGTTCGTATTTTATAAAATTAGATATAACTTATTTCAAATAACAATTTTAAATAAAACCATAGGACTCTGGTTTTCAGCGATTCTTGAATCTACACAAATTTTTTTTATCCACACAAGACAAAAAAAACGCATGTGTATCTATTATCATAATAGCCAAACCCATAAAAATCAAGCCAAATCAATCTTCAATTTATATGTAGCTTATAATCAACAAAATATGCACACAAGTTTTAACTTTTAAAGTCCTCATTGTATCCTTTTCAGGGCAGGGCGCTTGTAAAAAACTATACGCGCTTAGCCCTTCTTATTCAACACTTTCGATTTATCAGCCACTACTTTTGGACTAGTATTTGCCACCACCTGGGGTTGCAGTATTCTCTTTCTCAATTGTACGACGATAGATGTACCATGTTTTTTAAAACAATAGTCACATTGTAAAATAGCCCGGAGTGAGACGGAAAACTATGAGAGTAGACGATCAGAGGCCCAGCTTGCTTACTACATAGTCTTCCTCTGCATCTATCTGCAGGGTCTTGTAGGTAGTTCCTGCACCTTTTAGCAGCATGACGCGGGAAGGTGCTATGCCTAGCCGCCCGGCTATATACTCTGATAGGTATTTATTGGCCTTGCCCTCTACCGGTGGTGCTTTGATCCTGACACGCACCGTACCATCTGGCTCACGGCTGACCTCATCTGTACGGGAATTGGGCTTTACTTTGATACGGAGCAGCATGATGGTAGCTAGTCTTTATACAGCAGGTATTTTTTCCGCATTTCCTTATACGCTTTCAGCGCCGGCTGCCAGCTGGCCTTGATCTCGGCTTCCGTCTTGCCGTCCGATATCTGTTTGCGCAGCGCATCGGTCCCCGCCAGCTTGTCAAAGAAATCCGGACTGGCAAAGAATTTTGCCTTATCACGGGCCACCGCATACATCCGCAGCAGGTACTTCACATTCACGCCGCGCATCTCAGTGCTGAGTTCCTTGCGGTAGCGGCGCAGGTCGTAGCCTTTGCAGAGCTTGCCCTTATTCATCGGGTCGGTAGCACCCGGCGTACTCTTTGGGGTAAAGGTAAAAGCGCTATCCAGCTCCGCATCCGGAGAGCCTATCACCTGAAACGGCCACTGCGTACCACGTCCCACACTCACATTGGTCCCCTCAAAGAAACACAGGGATGGATAGAGGAAGATCGCGCGGTCATTCTTCAGATTGGGCGAGGGTGCCACAGGCAGCCTGTACCGCATGCTGTGGTCATAGCCGGCACAGGGTATCACTGTCAGGTCCAGGCTGGCCGCGCTATCCGTCCATTTTTCTCCTTTGGCCATTTGTGCATACTCGCCGGGCGTCAGGCCATAGACCACAGGCAGCGCATCTATCCCTACAAAGGAGCGGTACTTCAGGTCCAGCACAGGCCCATCTATATAGAAGCCATTAGGGTCCGGCCTGTCCAGTACGATCAGTTTTTTGCCATAGGCAGCGCAGCTCTCCATCAGATAGTGCAGCGTAGAGATGAAGGTATAGAACCGGCAGCCCACGTCCTGTATATCATAGAGCACCACGTCTATATCCCGCAGGTCGTCTGCCGTGGGCTTTTGCTTTTTGCCATAGAGCGAGATCACGGGGATGCCGGTCTTACTATCCGTCGTATTAGCCACGTGTGCGCCAGCATCTGCGTCTCCGCGAAAGCCATGCTCAGGCGCAAAGATGACCCTGATGTCGATACCCAGCGCTTTCAGTGTATCTGCCAGGTGGCTCTTTCCCACGCGGCTGGTCTGATTCACAAGTAGGGCTACACGCTTATCCTTGAGCAGCGGCAGGTACTCAGCAGTGCGCGCTGCCCCTACGGTGACATGCGGGCCGGCACTTTTGCCCTGCGCACAGACGGACAGGGATACTACAAAGGCAATGAATAAAAGGCTATATCGCAGGCGGCAGATCATATCAGTTGAGCTGTTCTTTGCTCACGTCCAGCTTGCTCTGCGGGGTTTCATATGGCATGAAAAGGAAGCTCATCAGCCCCTCCTCTGCGAGGAAGATGCACATGAATTCATCGGGGTTCTTATAGTTTCGGATAAAGTCCTGCACTCTCTCCTGGCTCACCACGCCGTGGTGTACGAAGTCCTCCAGGTGCGAGGCATTGATAGCCCAGGTCAGGTCCATCTCTTCCCGATTGATGATAGGCAGGCCGAGGTCTATATCCGCCTCAGACCGCGTCACCACAAAGATCGGGTACTTGCTCACGTTGCCCTTTAGCATACCCTGGCTCACCTGGCGGATATAGCTCCGGCAGGTCTGCAGGTCACTGGTCAGGCTGGCTAGTATTTCTTCGTCAAATTTCACGTACAAACTATTAGCATGAAAGTTAGCCATTTTTCCCAACCGTCAAAATCGTGCTTGATTTTAATCTGCCTCCGTAAAAACACAAAGTCCGCCGGAGCGGACTCTGCAAACCATTAACTCTAAATTAACTTCGTATCAGAATTTGATCACCATCTTATTGAATGGATCATCGCTGAGCGCATACTTGACCTCAGTCGCCTCCTTAGCATCATCCGCCTTGAGGTACAGGTC
>CAZNDJ010000206.1:0-4366 GCA_964571705.1 uncultured Chitinophagaceae bacterium | reverse complement strand
ACCACTGCGCCGGCTATGATACTACGCGACTGCTGACACCGACGCCACTCACCCTGCGTCTCGACTCGGTGAATGAGAACTGCTATAGCGATGCGACGGGATCTGTGACTGCTACTGTAGGTGGCGGGCGTGCTCCATACCGCTATACCTGGAGTCCCGCGGCGGGCAATGTAAGCAGCCTGACATCACTCACAGCCGGCCTCTATCAGCTCACCGTGAAAGACACCAGCGGCTGTACCATCAGCGGACAGGTGAATGTAACCCAGCCTACCCAGGTGGTATCAAGTGCGACACACACTAACCTCACAGGGTCGAGTACGCATGATGGCTCTATCAATATCACTACTACGGGCGGTACCGGACCATATACCTATACATGGACCTGCCCTCCGGGTGTCTCTGTAGGCAATGTAAGCAGCGCTAGCAATCTAGACTCCGGCTACTACTACATACATGTGTGCGATGCGCACAACTGCTGTGTATGGGATACCGTGCATATCACCGGCCCGCCTCCGATCAATGTAGTGTTTACTATCACTAATAACCTGTGCTACGGAGACTGCAATGGCGTGGCCAGCGCAGTAGCCAGCGGTGGAGTAGGACCGTACACCTTCTCATGGAGCACAGTGCCGCTGACAGCTGGTGATACGGCGCGCACTCTCTGCGCTGGTACCTATACCCTGACTGTGACTGATGCCAATGGTATATCCGTATCAAACTCAGTGACCATCACGGCCCCTACGGCCATAGCGATAGATATAGACTCTACTACTATCACCTGCTATGGAGCGGATAACGGCAGCCTGGACGCTATACCATCTGGCGGCACGCCAAACTATACTGTGACCTGGAGCGCGGGCAGTGATCCGCTCTCCGGGCTAGCTCCAGGCATGTATATAGTGACAGTGACTGACGCCAATAGCTGCGTGGCCAAAGACACAGCCTATCTGGGCCAGCCGACACAGCTCGTACTGGCTATCGCCTCTACCGACTCTGTGAAATGCTATGGGGATAACAATGGTATAGCCCGGCTCACGACCACTGGCGGCAGACCACCGTATAGCTATGCCTGGACTGGCTCAGGCTCAGGCGCAGACTCTGCCACAGATCTGGCAGCAGGCCCATTCTCAGTGACGGTGACGGATGCTGCCGGGTGCACCGCTACGGTGGCTGGCAATATCTATCAGCCGCTGCAGATACAAGTGACCATAGCCACCACTCCGGCGCACTGCCAGGAGAGCAATGACGGCAGCGCCACAGCTACTGTGTCTAATGGCACTACTCCATATACCTACACATGGGATGGTACAGTCGGCACTAATAGCAATAATACTTTGGCTGCGAGCCAGCACACACTGGTAGTGACGGATGTAAACGGATGCTCTACGCAGCAGTCATTTACTATAGCTACACAGTATGTATTACAAATATCCCTGACATCGGATAGTACAAACTGCTTTAACGGTAGTGATGGCACTGCCACAGTCACTGTAGCCAATGGCAATGGACCATATAACTATGACTGGGAGCCATCCGGCGATCCGAATAGTACGGCTATAGGCCTGCCTGCCGGAGTCGATACCGTCTATGTGACGGATGCCTATGGATGTCCTGCGAGCGGAACCGTGGAGGTATTTGAGCCGACAGAAGTGGTGGTGCTGCCATACTTTACCAATCCGCTCTGCCATGGAGATCACAATGGTACGATCTGGCTATATGCCTCCGGTGGGCATGCGCCATATTATTATACTTTCAATGGACTGAACTACCAGATGAGCGATACTACTTCGGGTCTTGGTGCCAATCCACTACCTTCTGACAACTATCTGCTGCCCGTGACTGATGCACGTGGCTGTGTGCAGCCAGTAGCTGTACATCTCACAGATCCACCTGCTCTGACTGCTGCTGAGACGGTGACCCAGATCAAGTGTGCTAATGATGCTAACGGTGCGATACAGATCACTCCGGGTGGTGGCACCACTCCATATAGTTATACATGGAGTGATGGTCCGCCAGCTACAGATACACATAGCAATCTGGGCCCGGGCACCTATACGGTGACACTGACCGATGCCAACGGCTGCCTGAAAGTCACTACCGTGACACTCGTAGCACCACCCCCTATCACAGTGTATGAGATGGACGCAGACAGCACACACTGCCCGGGCTCTGCAGATGGCAATATCCACTTCGTGGTAGCAGGAGGTACTCCGGGCCGGACGTATGCCTATGAGTATTCTATAGACAATACTAACTGGCAGACCATCCCTGATTTTTATGATCTCGCCGCTGGTACCTATCAGCTGCACGCACGCGATAGCCAGATGTGCCAGCTGGATACTACTATCACTATCTACCAGCCAGATCCTATCACCGTAGCTATCACGCCGCAAGACACGAGCATCGTAGTGGGCACCAGCATCTCACTCATACCTCTGATCAGCAACTCAACCACGCAAGATGTCAACTCCTATAGCTGGTCTCCTGCGCAGGGCCTGAGCTGTATAGACTGTCCGGTACCGGTAGCTACGCCATATGAGACCACGACCTATCAGCTGGTGGTAAACTATGGCAGGAACTGCTATGCCAATGCTACCAGCACTATCACGATAGAGCACGGTCCTCAGCCATATATACCTAATGCCTTCTCACCAAATGGTGATGGTACCAATGACCGGTTTGAGGTCTATGGTACAAAGATCAAGACAGTGGGTATGCGCATCTTTAACCGCTGGGGAGAGAAAGTATTTGACTCTATGGGCAACCAGTGGACAGGATGGGATGGCACCTATATAGGTGTGGCTCAACCTACTGAGGTGTACGTCTATCATGTAGATGTCACCTATCTGGATGGAGTGAAAAAATCGTACGACGGTAGCGTCACATTAATACGTTAAAAATTGGAGGATTTAAATCTATTTTTTGTATGTTAGCACAAAACACGCCACTCATGAAGAAACTCCTCTACTCCCTAGTAGTTTGTTTCACAGTTTCTATGTCGGCCATGGCCCAGAGCTCTGGCGGAGCCACAGATCCGCATTTTTCCCAGTTCTATGCTGCCCCTATGCTGCTCAATCCGGCTATGACGGGTGCATTTAGCTGCAACTATCGCATCACGGCTATATTCCGCGGTCAGTGGGGCTCTATCCTCAGAAATGAGTCTGTATCGATGTTTCGCACACCGAGTGCGTCTATAGACTTCCGCACCAATAAGGGTTTCATGAGGGGCGATGCCTTTGGCTTCGGTGCCTACTTCCTGAATGATGCTGCAGGCCAGTCACAATTCCAGACGAACCGGTTTGGCCTCTCTATAGCCTATCACAAGTCTCTGGACAGGCGCAATGAGCACTTCATCTCACTGGGCTTTACCTCAGCTATCTGGCAGCGCTCTATCAATACGGCTAATCTCCAGTTTGGAGATCAGAACGACAATGGTGTATTCAATCCTCAGAAGCCAAGCGGCGAGTATATCGTCAATAATAATTTCCTTTTCTGGGATGTATCAGTGGGTCTGATGTACACAGGACGTTTTGGGCATCGCTCCCGCGCGAGTGGCTATATAGGTGTAGCAGCAGATCACCTGAACAGGCCTAACGAATCATTTCTAGGGGATAAGAGCGTGCGCCTGCCGATGAAGTTTACTGTACATGGCGGTTATCGCTTCCCTATCAAGGGCCGCTTTGATGGCCAGCCTAAGTTCATCTATATGAATCAGGGCGTGAGCCATGAGCTCGATCTGGGTATGGACCTGCGTATCGTATTTGATGAGCGTGACCGTGAGGGCAGCAACTTTAAGATAGGCGCTATGTACCGTCTGGTAGGTGGTGACCATGCAGCTGCCTGGCATGATGCCCACCTCAACTCTGAGGCTGTAGTGCTCAATGCCGGAGTAGAGTGGAACCGTATCATTTTCTCTGCCGCATATGATATCAACGTATCTCAACTCATCAAGGGATCACAATCTCAGGGTGCATTTGAGCTGGCGGCATCATTCGTTGGCTGCTTTGCCAAGCGTAGGCCAGCTACGATATTCTGTCCTAAGTTCTAATCGTAGATATAGACTTTAGATAATGCAATACATTTAGAAAGCCCCGTGAGGGGCTTTTTTTATTGCTACTGTCGGCAATGAAGGAATGATAAAATCTCAGTGGATCTGACTGAGGCCATGAAATAAAAAAGCCCCCGTGTGGAGGCTTTTGATATAATAATGATGTTTGATCTTATTACTGGCCCAGATAGGCTTTGAGGGCTTTGCTGCGGCTCTGTGTGCGGAGCTTGGTGATGGCCTTGTCCTTGATCTGGCGGATACGCTCGCGGGTGATGCCGAGGCTCTCACCGATGTCCTCCAGGGTCATAGGGTGCTCTA
>CAZNDJ010000205.1:0-4410 GCA_964571705.1 uncultured Chitinophagaceae bacterium | reverse complement strand
GTATCCCAGGTGCGACAGGCAACGATGGTGCAACTGGGCCACAAGGCATTCAAGGCATAACTGGACCAGCGGGTACCAATGGAGTCGATGGTGCTACAGGACCACAAGGACCTACAGGTGCACAAGGTATTCAAGGTACAACAGGTGCAAATGGTATTGACGGTGCAACTGGACCACAGGGGCTTCAAGGCATTCAAGGTGTGACAGGCAACGATGGTGCGACAGGACCGCAAGGTCTGCAAGGCATTCAAGGACCAACAGGTGTACAGGGCTTGCAAGGCATACAAGGAGCGACAGGCAATGACGGAGCAACTGGACCACAAGGACTCCAAGGCATACAAGGTGTGACTGGCAACGATGGTGCTACAGGGCTACAAGGTCTGCAAGGCATCCAAGGTGTCGCAGGCAACGACGGAGCAACAGGTCCGCAGGGTCCACAAGGCGTACAAGGTATAGCCGGACCTGCTGGTACTAATGGTGTGACCGGTCCCACAGGTCCTACAGGCGCCAATGGAGTGGACGGAGTTACAGGACCACAAGGTCTGCAAGGTATTCAAGGACCAACAGGTGTACAGGGCTTGCAAGGCATACAAGGCGTCACGGGCGCACAAGGCTTGCAAGGAATCCAGGGTGTGACAGGTGCGCAGGGTGTACAGGGCGTGACGGGATCTCAAGGTCTGCAGGGCAATACAGGGGCACAGGGCATTCAGGGTATTCAAGGTGTGACAGGTGCTCAAGGCATCCAAGGTATCACAGGACCACAGGGTATCACAGGACCTACAGGGCCTACCGTGCTTAATGCACTCAACACAAATGGTGTAGTAGTGGGCCCTACTATAGCCAATGCAAATGAAGTATGGGGCACTGATGCCGCCGGCAATCCTGCATGGACTTCGCCTACGCAACTAATAGCCGTGGATAATGGCCTTTACTACAATACAGCAGCTGCACGCATAAGGCAGGGTGGTCCACTCGTAGAGAATACGACCATCACAGAAGGCAACTTTAATTACATACACAGGCTCTCCGGCACAGGTGTCTTTGAGGCGCGCAACTCTGCTACTGTTGGTAATGGCCTCATAGTGACGCCTGCTGATAATGTAGGCGTAGGCAATGGTACGCTGGTCAATAAATTTACTGTCAACTCGCCGGGTGCTACCATGGCTACCATCGGTAGCTACCAGCAGGCTATACAGCGCGCAGCCAGTACAGATATGACACTCGGTAGTGATGCCAGCTATGCCCTGATACAAAGCTGGAACTCAAAGCCGCTGCTGGTCAATTCACAGGGCAATTTTGTAGGTGTCAATATGACCACAGCCCCGATACAAAACCTCGACATCAACGGCCGCATGAATGTAGCCAACGGTGTGATACAGCGCGGCACTACTCAGATAAATGTGACCAGTGACCTTGGCCTCTACTCACAGGTAGCTACAAACTGGATACGCGTAGCCAGCAACAACGCACCGATCAAGTTCTTTACCGATCAGGGAGGTGGCAATAGTGCCGGTACAAATGCTACCATGAGCGTAGATCCTAATGGCGGTGTGATATTAAACTCCAATGGCTCACCTGCCGCCAATGCCCTACTAGAAATGGTATCGACCAATAAGGGCGTCCTATTCCCGCGGATGACGCAAGTGCAGCGAAATGCGATAGCCAGTCCGGGATGTGGCCTCCACATTTACAACACGGATGAGCAGTGCCTCAACTATTGGGACTGCAATAAGAACCTGTGGAACTCCTACTGCTGCCCTGTGACTGCAGTGACCGTAGGATCCAATACCAGCTGCTACAATCTCTACACCGCTACAGGCAGTATCGCATTCCCACGCTGTATACAGATCACGATCAATGCGGGCGTCACGATCAGTGGCTGTGCAGGAGGTGGCTGCGGTGGGGCAGCACTCGATTGCAGTGGTTTCCCGAGTGGTACTAAGATCACGATCTACAATAATGGCAACATCCTGGGCAAGGGTGGTGACGGTGGTCAGGGTGGCCGCGAGGGGGATGCCGTATGTCAGGGCGATATCTGCGCCAGCGCGGGTCAGTGCGGTGGTGATGCCATACTCGGTGCTCCGGGTGTGATCATCACGGTGATCAATACCGGTGTGATACGTGGCGGTGGTGGCGGCGGCGGCGGCGGTGCAGGTGGTGGCTGCTCTGCCGGTGGCGGTGGTGGCGGTGGTGCAGGATCGCCGGCTGGTAATGGCGGCGCAGCCAGCAGCTTTAGCTGTACAGGTGGCTTCATCTGCGGCTGTGGCAACCGTAGCGGTACTAGCGGCGCAGGCGGTGCAGGTACTGCCACTGCTGGTGGCAACGGCGGTGGCGGTGCAGGTTCCTCAGGCTCCGCCTGCTCGTGCAATCAGAATGGAGCGGCTGGCGGTACTGGCGGTGCACCAGGCACTGGTGGCAATACAGGTGGCACCTCCGCAGGTGGCTGTACAGGAGGTTGCTCACAGTTTGGTGGTGCCGCGGGTGCCGCGGGCTATGCCCTGCGTGGCTATAGTGCCGGTGGCTCTATATCTGGTGGCACTATTGTAGGCACTATCACTCCATAAGTCATGAAGAAACACTTTCTCTATATGATCTGCCTGCTGTGGCTCAGCACTGCTGATGCTCAGCAGGCAGATACTTTGGCACCTCACGTCTCTGTGGCGCAGAAAAATGCGACAACTTTCATCCAGCAGCCAGGTGCACTGCGCAGCCATTTCTTTGCCCTGATGGCAGAGTATATGCAGCGTGGCTATGGCTGGCAAACTTCACTGCGTGTCACAGATATCCTGCATAGCGCTCCGGTGTATGATGATGAGCGCGGACAGATGGCGCTATTCGCTAGGTTGTATAATGGTAAGTCCTCAGTGCCATGTCATGATATCAAGGCGCAAACCGGATTGCAACAGCTCATGGCCTGGAGCATCAATGCCTCCACATGCAAGCCGGACAAAACATTCTCCGATATGCTGTGGCAATACAGCCGCAGCGGAGGCCGTGACCTCACACACGCTGCGCTCTGCCTGGCATGGCTGCAAGAGCAGAGCATGACCACTGCCGTGGAAAATGCAGATTCACTACAGCGCTACCAGATCTCTTCACTTACCTCATTGGCGCAGGCGGAAGGCTACAATACTGACACAGGTCTCGAAGCACTCATAGGGCTGATACGGCTCGGCCGTAGCAGGGATATACAGCCGGAGTGGATCGCTGCTGTGCTACAGGCGCAGCATGCAGATGGCGGATGGCCGCGCACTACCGAGGCGAATGAATCATCAGATATGCATGCTACACTGCTGGCGCTATGGGTGCTGCTGGACTATAGCCACGAGGGCCACGCGGCACGACCATGGATAGTGAAGTAGAGACGCATTATTATGCGTCTTTCATTGCACTACCAGAGCACTATATCAAACCTATCCCTCCTTTTCACTACTTTCGCAGTCCGCTATATGCAGCAGAAAGTAGAAATAAGGAACAAGAAGGCCGGCTTCCAGTACACACTGTCCGAGAGCTATACGGCAGGCATCGTGCTGAAGGGTACAGAGATCAAGTCTATCCGTGAGGGTGCGGGCTCTATCTCCGAGGCGTTCTGCTTTGTGCGGGATGGAGAGCTCTTTGTCAAGAACATGAACATCCCCGAGTACTCTCATGGCAACCTGATGAACCACGACATCCTCCGCCTGCGCAAGCTACTGCTCAATAAGCGCGAGCTAAAGAAGATAGAGACCAAGACACGCGAGAAGGGTGTCACTGTAGTACCTGTCCGCCTATTCCTCTCTGATCGTGGCTTCGCCAAACTGGAGATAGCCATAGGCCGGGGCAAGAAGAACTTTGACAAGCGCGAGACGCTGAAGACAAAGGACAGCAAGCGCGAGATGGACCGCGTGATGAAGAAGTACCGCGTCTAGCTACAGCACCTTACCGCGCAGCATGGGTACAAAGGCTGCCTCACTGAATATCTCCTGGTCAAACTCTTTCTCCTCCAGGCGTGTGATGCGTACCATCTTGGTAGCGCCATCTATATCCAGTGGTATCACCATCTGACCTCCCAGCATGAGCTGGCCGAGGAGTTTCTCCGGTATATGTGGTGCCGCTGCGGTGATGATGATCTTATCAAAGGGAGCGAATGTCTCCAGTCCCTCAAAGCCATCACCAAAGAACATCTTGACAGCGTTATAACCCAGCTCATTGAGCAATGTGCGGGTGCGGTCGTAGAGTTTGCGCTGGCGCTCTATGGAGAATACTTTGACGCCGA
Organism: uncultured Chitinophagaceae bacterium; assembly: GCA_964571705.1. Classification (GTDB taxonomy): domain Bacteria; phylum Bacteroidota; class Bacteroidia; order Chitinophagales; family LD1; genus UBA1941. The sequence goes on along the minus strand of CAZNDJ010000205.1, from coordinate 155 downwards.
GCTCTGCCAGCACGGCCGCCTGGTAGCCGCTGCCTGTGCCGATCTCTAGTACCTTTTCCTTTGGCAAGGTCTCCAGCAGCTGTGACTGATAGGCCACGGTATAAGGCTGTGAGATGGTCTGCCCCTCTCCTATCGGGAAGGCGATATCTTCATAG
>CAZNDJ010000204.1:0-4455 GCA_964571705.1 uncultured Chitinophagaceae bacterium | reverse complement strand
CAAGAACGTACACCTGATCAAACCCACCACCTATATGAACCTCAGCGGCAAGGCGCTGCGCTACTGGATGCAGGAGCTGAAGATACCACAGCAAAATGTGCTCGTGGTACTGGATGATCTTGCGTTACCATTTGGTTCCCTACGCTTGCGTGGCAAGGGTTCTGACGGGGGGCACAACGGACTGAAGGATATAGATGCCACCCTTGGCAATAACAACTATCCGCGCCTTCGCTTTGGTATCGGTAGCCAGTTTGAGAAGGGCCGTCAGGTAAACTATGTCCTGGGCAAATGGACCGTAGAGGAGATGAAAGACCTCAATCCACGGATCGATGCTGCCTGCGAGGCGGTAAATAGCTTCATGTTTGAGGGGCTGGAGCGCGCCATGAATAAGTACAATAAATAGGATAGTCTTCCATTTCTTTGTTCAAACATCCCATTAAATCCATTCTTCAATTCCTATCTTTGGATAAAAGGAATTGTCATGAAAAAGTCATTTTTACTGGCCGCTGGTCTCATAGCGGCTACCTTTCTGCTCTCTGAGTGCAAAACCAAGAAATCTACAACCACAGAGCCAGCCAAACCGGCTGCAGAGCTGGCAGAGATCAATGCCGGCCACGATCTCTTTGATAATAAATGCGGCACCTGTCACAAACTGCCTAGTCCTCGCAAGCATGACGATGCTGGCTGGGGTGAGACCATGGACCGCATGGCACCAAAGGCTCATCTAAATGAAACCGAAAAGGTACAGGTGCTCAAATACCTGACTGCGTCTAATAAGTAACTCAATGGCTACATATGAGGACCAGCCTGCGTCAGACTACGATGTGGTCCTGATAGGCGCGGGTATTATGAGCGCCACGCTGGGCACCTTTCTCAAGGAGCTGCAGCCTGATCTGCGCATAGCTGTATTTGAACGCCTGGACCGCATAGCCGGCGAGAGCTCCGATGCCTGGAATAATGCAGGCACCGGCCACTCTGCCCTCTGTGAGCTAAACTACTGTCCGCAGCTGCCGGATGGTTCTGTAGACATCTCTAAAGCGCTTAAAATCGCTGAGACCTTTGAAGTGTCCAAGCAGTTTTGGGCTTATCTGCTCGGGCATGGCTATATGGGCACTGCACACGACTTTATCAATAGTACTCCCCATATGAGCTTCGTCTGGGGGGAGGATAACGTGGGCTACCTGCGCAAGCGGCATGAAGCCATGACAGAGAATCACCTCTTTCGCGGTATGGAGTTTAGCACGGATCATGGGCAGCTGCGCGAGTGGATGCCACTGGTCATGGAGGGGCGCGACCCCGGCCAGACCGTAGCTGCCACACGTATCACCATCGGCACTGATGTCAACTTTGGTGTGCTGACCCGTAGTCTATTTGCGCATCTCAGCCAGGCACATGGTACTGAGGTGAATCTCAACCGCGAGGTACACCATATAGACCGCCTCGATGACCACTGGCATATCGGCGTCAAAGACCTGTCTACAGATGAAGATCTTCATATCCGTGCGAAGTTTGTCTTCATAGGTGCAGGAGGCGGCTCACTGCCACTGCTGGAGAAATCGCACATCGATGAAGGCAAGGGCTTCGGTGGCTTCCCTGTCAGCGGCCAGTGGCTCGTATGCCACAATAAGGCCGTCATAGACCGCCATCACGCCAAGGTCTACGGCAAGGCCTCTGTCGGAGCACCACCTATGTCTGTACCGCATCTGGATACCCGCGTGATAGATGGGCAGAAGGCACTCCTCTTTGGCCCCTATGCAGGCTTTTCTACTAAATTCCTCAAGGAGGGTTCCTACTTTGACTTGGCTGGCTCGCTCAGGCTGGATAACCTGATCCCTATGCTAGGCGCCGGCGCTCACAATCTGGACCTGACCAAATACCTCATAGAGCAGGTGACACAATCTGATGAGGATCGCTTCAAAGCCCTTCAGGACTACTTCCCCCAGGCTCAGCCGGAGGACTGGACCCTGGCCATAGCCGGCCAGCGCGTACAGGTGATCAAGAAAGATGAAAAGGATGGAGGCATCCTCGAGTTTGGTACCGAGGTGGTCAGCGCTGCGGATGGCAGTATAGCAGCTCTGCTGGGAGCTTCTCCGGGTGCGTCTACTTCGGTCTCTATCATGCTGGATGTACTGCACCGCTGCTTCCCGGAGCAGATGAAGTCTGATGCATGGCTCAATAAACTCAAAGAAATGATCCCTACCTATGGCTACTCACTGGCCCATGAGGAAGGCCTCGCACTAGAGACGCGCAGGCGGACACATGCTGTCCTGGGATTGAGTCTCTGATTACGCTCCGGGTACTTTCTCCTCCACCATTTCATTCCCACCAATGTCATAATATGTGCAGGACATACCAAGCATATCAACCGTCCATTTACATACACCACTGTCTGCTGCCTGCTGGCAAAAGGTCAGGTAGTCTGTCTGTCCAGCCTGGTGTATGCGCAGAGCTTCCTCAAGTTTTGCAAGGGCCGGTTCGATAGCTATGGTTATCTCTGGCCATTTGCCTGGCGACGATAGCTGATAATCACCTCTTCCGAAATATGTACAGTGCCCGTCGGTCAGGTAATGGTCATAGCGCCTCACTCCCAGTGCTTTCATATCCTGCACATAGCGTGGGAAATCAGCTCCGGTCTTTACCTTGGCATGGGTGGCTTTGATGGCTTCTAGTGTGAACATGTTGTAGTGCTTAGTGTACTGCAAAAATGAACTACAAGGATCACGGCTGATTGTAAAAAATCGGCAATCTGCTATGGGGCAAAAAACTGCTCCGGCGTCTCACCAGTAAAGGCCTTGAACTCCCGGATGAAATGTGCCTGGTCATAAAACCCCGCCTCATATCCCAAGGCAGTGAGCGATGACTGAGGTTTGTAATGGGCCAAAGTATGTTTGAACCGAACAATAGAGGCAAACTTCTTGGGTGTAGTGCCGATGATGCTTCGGAACCGGCGCTCCAGTGTACTTTGACTCACATATAGAGCCGATGCCATCTCTGTGATCCTGATAGTGCCTCTGGTACGGTGGATCATGCCCAATGCTGCCAGCACTAACTGGTCTGGCTGCGCAGGGATCATGCGTGACAGCAAGAAGCGCTCCACTATACCGATACGGTCCTGATCGGATCTTGCCTCCTGTATTTGCTCTTCCAGTAGCAGTAGTTCGGAGCGTAGCATAAAGTTATCCAGCGAGATGCTCTCGCGAAACAACTCATCTATAGGCTGTCGAAAAAAGGCCGCCGCTCCGCCTTCTGCAAAGAAGACAAGTATGGACCCGACTTTGGGACTATTATGAAAGACCCTATAGCTGTCATTGATGCCAGTGATACCTGCGGTACTAAGGGGAGTCTCAGTCCCATCAGCCAGATAGCCGAGCCTGCCGCTGTATTGGAAACCTATCACTATGCCTGTATCAGGCAGGATTTTGTAGTGACTTTCTTCTTCTGCTTCCGATATTGCAAAATACTTGATGTATGGCTTCAGCGCATCACACGGCAGATGAATATCAAAGCGCACAATACTTATGCTTCTGCCGCCTCTGCTACCAGATAGCACTCGAGCGCATTGTCATACTTCTCCTTCCAGCTATTCACAGTGCCCCACTTTTCGCCGTCTATGATCACTTGGGTGCCCTTCACTTCGCCCAGCATGGCAAATTCAGAGTCCTGTTTCATCATCAGGTTGATAAAGGCATTCTCACGCTCTGCCGGTACTGTGACCACTACGCGGCTCTGGGCCTCACCAAAGAGGAATGCATCCTTGCGCACGTTAGGGTCAGACTCTATGTTGAAGCCCTTGCTACCGGCCATCGCAGACTCTATCAGCGTGACGAAGATGCCGCCTTCTGATACGTCGTGAGCAGAGTTGATCAGGTTTGATTTGATCAGCGCCTTTACTGCTTTGTGTAATGCCAGCTCCTCATTGATATCAAAGTATGGGGCAGGAGAGTTCTGCACATCAAAGTTCTGTATCAGATATTGAGAAGAAGAGATATCATCGCGGTTCTCACCGATCAGGTATATCTTATCGCCATCATTCTTAAAGTTGAGCGACATAGAGGCGTACTTGTTTTCCAGTATGCCTACCATACCGATAGTAGGTGTAGGATATACTGCTCCGCCATCTGTAGATTGGTTGTAGAAGCTTACGTTGCCGCCGGTCACCGGTGTGCCGAGTGCCTCGCAGGCCTTGCCCATGCCCTTGATGGCATTGACAAACTGCCAATATACCTCAGGGTTATAAGGATTGCCAAAGTTGAGGCAATTGGTCACGCCCGATGGCTCACCGCCTGAGCAGACGATATTGCGTGCAGCTTCAGCCACAGCTATCTGCGCACCGACGAATGGATCTGCGTACACATAGCGCGCATTGCAGTCTACGGTCACAGCCAGTGCCTTATTAGAGTCCTCTATTCGCACGAGGGCCGCATCGCCAGTGCTGTTTGTACTCATGTTTAATAT
>CAZNDJ010000203.1:0-4464 GCA_964571705.1 uncultured Chitinophagaceae bacterium | reverse complement strand
CTGCGTGAATGGTATAGGGCACTGAGCCTGCACAGCGGTGATAGAGAAAAATATAATGGAGAGTAGAAGTAGCTTTCGGAGAAACAAGCCGGTGAGGGCTGGGTTGCGTAGTTTCATGAGCAGTATTATGACTGCCAAAAATAGGATTTACGCCTGCAATGCCCAAATAAGTTATCCCCGCAAAGCCTGATGGATATTGACAGTGCGCCTCGTGAAAATTGCCTCAGAATGGGGCTTAATACATCTCTCCCGAGTTAGGGAAATCCCTGCTCTTGACATCAGCTATGTAGGATGATACGGCATTGTGCATCACATCAGCCAGCTCGGCATAGCGGCGCACAAAGCGCGGGCGAAACTCCTTATTGATGCCGAGCATGTCATGGAGTACGAGTACCTGGCCATCCGTCTCAGGGCCAGCGCCTATGCCTATAGTAGGGATATGCAGGCTGGTAGAGACATCCTGGGCGAGCTTAGCAGGGATCTTCTCCAGCACTATGGCAAAGCAGCCTATCTTCTCCAGCAGCACTGCATCTTCCTTCAGCTTCTGCGCCTCGGCTTCTTCCTTTGCACGCACATTATAGGTGCCAAACTTGTAGATAGACTGTGGTGTCAGGCCGAGGTGGCCCATGACAGGGATGCCCGCCGTGAGGATACGCTCTATAGACTCTCGTATCTCACTGCCGCCTTCCAGCTTCACAGCGTGAGCGCCGGACTCTTTCATGATACGAATAGAGGAGTCGAGCGCCATACGCGAGTTGCCCTGGTAGGAGCCAAAAGGCAGATCTACTACTACCAAAGCTCTCTGCACTGCACGGACCACTGACGATGCATGATAGATCATCTGGTCCAGTGTGATGGGCAGCGTGGTCTCATGGCCTGCCATCACATTGCTGGCAGAGTCACCGACCAGTATCACATCGATGCCTGCCTGGTCTACGATACCCGCCATGGAGAAATCATACGAAGTGAGCATCGCGATCTTAGTGCCTTTTACCTTAAAGTCATGGAGTGTCTGAGTCGTGACGCGCTTGATCTCTTTTTGTACGGACATGGTAGTGAGTTGATGAATGAAACGGAGCACTAAAGTTAGAGAATAAATGTGGTAACAAAGCCCTACTAAGTGACCATATTTTTTCTTTCAGCCAAGGGCGTTTTGGCTTACACACCATGTGCCTAACTCCCTGCTACGCTATCCGCCAGTCTGCCAGTTACTGCTTCATGGCGTCATAAGTACATACCAGAGCACTGCCTGTAGCTGACAGTACGGATGATAAATGAAGCATACGGCCAGAAGTGGTGGTGGTCAATTGGCCTGAGGCTGCGAATGTAGTGCCATCAGGATTCGGGCTGGTGATCGTAAAGGTGGAGTCGCTGGCATCAGAGTTGACCTTGCCGGTGTATGAGTTTGTCCCATCTGATACCGTGACAAATAATACTCCATCATTAGAATTGGCGACAGTCAGAATATAGTGAGACGAGTCACCATCGGAGCAGTGCTGGGTACCGTTGTATACGCCGAGAAATTTACGTCTGATCTCAGTCGTGCAGTCAGCCCCTTCATAGCCCGGATTGCAGCCAGAGTAAGAGAAGGTGTGAGAAGCGGTGAATGAATTTGCGCAGGCCGCTTGTATCTGCCACTCATAGGATGTATTTGGAGTAAGCTGAGGCACTTGGATCGTATCTGTCAGGCTGGCCAGTGCGTACCAATCCTGTGTTCCTGTGGCACGGTATTGCACGGAGTAAGGAGGTGTACCACCCGTCCAGGTGAAATAGGATACCCTCGTAGCAGGATCGGTGATCACTGCCATATTGGATACGTTGCAGCCGTTATTGGCGTCTTTTTTACAGGCAGAGAAATGAAAGGCAACACTGACACATACCAGAAGGGGAAGAAAAAAGGAAGTCGTTTTCATACATCGTTTTTTTTAGGTTTAAGATCATACGTTATCCAGACTAAGCTACACAAAAAAGCCCGCTTCACCTAAGAAACGGGCCTTGATATTGTATTTACCGTCGACTGTGGTCAGTCGTCCATAGTCAATTTAGTGTGCAGTAGCCTTAAACTTCTTCACCTCTTCGATCAGCTTTGGCACGATCTGGAATGCATCACCTACGATACCGTAGTCAGCAGCCTTGAAGAATGGTGCCTCAGGGTCGTTATTGATCACTACGATCACCTTAGACTGATTGACACCGGCCAGGTGCTGGATAGCGCCGGAGATACCGATAGCGATGTAGAGGTTAGGCTTCACGGTGATACCTGTCTGGCCTACGTGCTCGTGGTGAGGACGCCAGTCTACGTCAGATACCGGACGGGAGCAGGCAGTAGCTGCGCCCAGCTCAGTAGCGAGCTGCTCTATCATGCCCCAGTTCTCAGGACCCTTCAGGCCACGGCCTGCAGATACCACTAGGTCAGCCTCAGGCAGTGATATGGTGCCCACAGCCTTGTCTACAGACTTGACAGTGGTAGAGAAGTCAGCGTCAGATACTGATGCAGCGAATGCCTCTACAGTAGCAGTACCGCTACCCTTCACCGGAGACAGTGAGTTAGGGCTTACAGCGATCACTTTCTTTTCTGTAGCTACAGCGTAGGTAGCCTTGGCCTTGCCTGAGTACACACCCTTGTCAGCCTTCAGCGTAGAGCCTTCGAATGTAGGGAGGGTGTTAGCACCCGGCACGTAGCCAGCCTTGAGCCTCACAGAGAGGCGTGGGGCGAGCAGTTTGCCATTTGGGCTGAATGATGATACTACTACATTGGCACCAGCCTTTTCTACAGCCTCGGCCACAGCCTTGGTGTGCGCCTTGCTGTCAAACACGTCGAAACGTGCGTCATTTGCATGGAGTACTTTCTTGATACCGTAGTTGCCCAGGTTGGCCAGTTCGTCTGCGCTGGCAGTGCCGAGCACTACTGCAGCCGCTTCGGTGCCGAGAGACTCAGCTACCTTAGAGCCATAGTATGCAGCCTCGTAGGAGGTCTTCTTTATTTTGCCTTCAGATACTTCTATGATTGATAATACTGACATAGTATTTTGATTTTTGATTGAGGTTTGAGATTAGATGACTTTCGCTTCTTCGTGGAGCAGACGTACCAGCTCGCCTACATTGTCCGGGCTGATCATCTTGATCTGCTTAGCCTTGTCTGGGAGGGTATAGCTGGCTACAGTAGTCAGCTTATCGCCTGATGTAGCGGCTACTACAGCCAGAGGCTTGGTACGCGCAGCCATGATACCTTTCATATTTGGTATACGTGCCTGTGCGAGATCCTTGGTAGCACAGATCACAGCTGGCAGAGTCACCTCCAGCGTTTCAGTACCGCCTTCTATATCGCGGGTAGCGAGGGCCTTGGTGCCTTCTACTTCCAGCTTAGATACGAGGGCTACTGCATTCCACTCCAGAGACTCGGCTATCATACCACCTACCTCAAAGCTATTGTAGTCGATGGTTTCCTTACCAGTGATGATCAGGTCATAGCCACCAGACTTGGCGTGAGCTGCTATCTCTACTGCTACCTGGTAGGCATCAGTAGGATCGAGGTCTACACGTACAGCAGTATCTGCGCCGATAGCCAGGGCCTTGCGTATGATCTGCTCATTGTCTGCCAGGCCTACATTGATAGCCACTACCTCGCCGCCGAGCTTTTCTTTCAGCTCTATAGCGCGTGTCAGGGCATACCACTCGTCAGTAGGGTTCATGATGAACTGCACATTGTCAGTAGCGAACTTTGTGTTATTGTCAGTGAAGGCGATCTTGGACGTAGTATCCGGCACCTTGCTGATCGGTACTAAGATTTTCATTGCTGTTAATTTTTAAATTGCGGGGTCAAATCTATCTAATAAGTTTGCATTACCAAACGATTGTTTGGTAAAAAGTTTTATCTAACAAAGGTTGGTAAAAAAGACATGGACAGACTAGCCACACTGCTAGAGATGGAGCGGGCTCAGCCCTCCGATCCCTTCCTGAAATATGCCCTCGCTATGGAGTACCTGGCACAGGGCAAAGAGGCCGAAAGCAGGCCTTATTTCGAACGATTGGTCACTGACCACCCGGACTATGTGGCCACCTACTACCAGTATGGCAAACTAGAGGAGGAGGCAGGCCATACCGCTGCCGCGGAAAGCCTCTACAAAGCAGGTATCGAGAAAGCCACTGCTGCCGGGGATAAAAAGACAGCCGGGGAGCTACGTGCTGCGCTGGAGATGATGGATTAGTAAATATGGAAGCAATACAAAACTGGTATGAAGGAGAGTTTGAGACCCAATACGCAGAGCTTTTCGCCGCAGGCGAGATCATGCGCGTGCCTGACGAGGGATTTTATCTGATGATAGGAGGGGTGTTTCCAGTACGCTGCACACGTATCGACTGGTCTATCATAGAAGATAGTATAACGATGCAGACCTCTGACGAAAGTCTAGAAAGTGACACCCTATCGTTTCTTAATCAAATAATGCAGCTTAATCCAGCGCT
>CAZNDJ010000202.1:0-4467 GCA_964571705.1 uncultured Chitinophagaceae bacterium | reverse complement strand
GGAGGAGCTGGAGAGCTACTGCCGCAACTCCAGCCTGATGGAGCGCAAGGCTATGGAGGCCGAGCGAGAGGCTACGAAGTACAAGCAGGTAGAATTCCTGGAGGATCATATCGGTGAGGAGTTTGACGGTATCATCACGGGTGTCACGGCGCGTGGCATCTTTGTGGAGATGATGGAGAATAAATGCGAAGGCATGGTGGGACTGGATGATATGCCAAACGATGACTATGTCTACGATGAATCAGTGATACGCCTCACAGCCCGCCGCAGCGGCCAGCACTATGATATAGGCCTGCCTGCCAGGGTCAAAGTGAAGCGCGCAGACCGTCAGGAGCGCCGTATAGACCTGATCCTGGTAGAGAAATGATTTTGTAGCACTATTTGAATTTTCTCTTTAAATTTGGGTAAACATTAAAACGACATGACTAAGAAATTGATCCCTGTATTCATAGCTGCCGCACTGAGCTTCACTGCCATGGCCCAGCAGACAGCCCTCCCTGCCAATAAAGTACCTCAGAACGTGGTGACATCGTTTCAGGGTAGCAATCCTAATGTAAGCAGTGTGACCTGGACCGAAGAGCAAGGCTACTTCCAGCCGCACTGGACTGCCAATGGCCAGCAGCGTACAGGCTATATAGACCTGAAGGGTCAGTATATACAGACCGTGGTAAACGTAGGCGCTACTGCCCTCCCGGCTGCAGCAGCTACCTATATCCATGACAACTACAACGGTGAGATCATATCAGAGGTGGGCAGGATAGACTTCCCGCGCAATATGCCTTCCCGCTTTTATGCAAAGCTGGGCGATGGCAAGCAACTCCTGTTTGACAAGGATGGCAAGTTCATCTACATCACTCAAAACGTACTGAAGCAGTAATCCTGCTCTAAAGATACTGTCTTGAATAAGCACACCGCGATCAACGTACTATTTGCCGTTTCGCTCGTGTGCTTATTTTTTTTGCACCTGAGTCATCCTGTAGCCTGGTACTGGTATGCACTGCTGGTCCTGCTGTATATAAGTATATCAGCGGCAGGGTCCTACTTCATCGGGTTAAACTACTTCCTGCGCTCCTACAATAAAGGAAGCAACAAGAAGCCTCAGATCGCCATCACATTTGATGACGGGCCCAATGAGTACACACCTGCTATACTCGACATTTTGCAAAAAGAGAAAGCTACGGCTACCTTCTTTTGCATCGGTCAAAACATAGCAGGGCGTGAAAGCATCCTGACAAGGGCCAACATGGAAGGCCACCTGATAGGCAATCACAGCTACAGGCACCTGCACACCTTCCCGCTACAGACGCCCTCTGCTATCGCAGCCGAGATACATCAGTGCAATGAGCAGATCAGTCATGCTATAGGCAAAACCCCGCGACTATTCCGCCCGCCATTTGGCGTGACCGATCCTATGGTGGCGAGCGGTGTAGCCACGAGCGGTATGCACAGCATAGGCTGGAGCCTGCGCAGCTACGACACGGTAGTGAAAGATCCACAAAAGCTACTGGCCAAAGTGAGCCGCGCGTCTGCCGGAGACATTGTTTTATTTCACGAGGCGGGCCTGCATACGGCCGCTATCCTATCCCAATTTATCCAAAATGCCCGTGCTAAAGGATTGGAAATCGTACCTTTGGACCGCTTATTGGATATAGACGCGTATGAAAAATAGCCTCCTCCTCTTTTTACTCTCTTTCGCTTTTGCAGGCACCTATGCCCAGACCTTCACACCGGTGAAAGACGAAGCCGCAGTACGCAAGCGCTTTGCAGAAGTATCGCAGGCTACGAAGTCTATCCGCAGTGATTTCACGCAGGAGAAAAACCTGAGCATGCTGGCCGAGAAGGTGGTATCCAAGGGCGTATTCTACTTTAAGAAAGCTAACCTCGTGCGCCTGGAGTATACGCAGCCATTCCGCTACCTGCTGGTGATGAATAACGGCAAAGCGACCATCAAGGATGACTCCAAGACCACGCAGCTGGACATGCACAAGACGAAGATATTCCAGCAGGTCAATAACCTGATAGTAGACTGCGTGCAGGGCTCAGCGCTCAATAACAGCAACTTTCAGGTGAAGATATATGAGAACGCGACGCAGCTGCGCATGGATATGAAGCCACTGGCCAAAGGGCTGAAAGAGTTTTTCAGTGACATCATTATCTTTATCGACAAGACGGACTACTCTGTCAATAAAATGCAGATGAATGAACTATCGGGCGATAATACTGTTATTACTTTCTCCAATAAAAAGATCAATGGCGATATCCCGGACGCTGTGTTCACTGTTGCTCATTAGCCTCCTGCTCCCAGGCTGCTACGTGGCCAAGGGCACCAAAGCGCTGGATATATTCACTAACTGTCCAGCAGTATTCACTACACCAGTAGGAACTGCGCGCTTTACTACCCAGATAGACTTTTACAAGAAGCACCTGAGCGGCCTGATGATATTCAAGGCTACAGATGATACCACGGAACGGGTCGTATTTATGACCGAGACGGGATTCAAGTTCTTTGACCTGGAGTTTACGCCGCACAGCTCATCTGTGAAATACATCATCCCAAGCCTCAATAAAAAGATCATCGTAAAAACCCTCACACGCGACCTCGGCTACCTGGCCATGGCACCGCTGGAGAATAGTGCCCATGACCAGCTCAAAGCTGACAGCAATATGACCTTTCGCTTCCCGCGAGGCAAAGGCTATGACTACTATGTGTCGGACAAGCAGTGCAAAGTACTCCAGCGCATAACCTCGGGTACGGATAGCAAGAAAAACCTGCTTATCGACTTTAATAATGACGGAGACAGCGGCCTGGGCACCATAAATATCGCTCACCAGAATATCAAATTGACTATCTTTCTCCGCCAAATCAGTACGCTATGAGCGCCATCCTGTTAGATCATTTTTATCATATAGATAGCCTCGCCAAAAGTGAGGGGAAAGTGGAGGCCACAATCACCTTTGATCAGGGGCACGCTATCTTTCAGGGCCATTTTCCCGGTATGCCGGTAGTACCCGGTGTGTGCCAGACGCAGATGCTGGGCGAGGTACTGGCACAGGCACTCGGTCATGACCTGGCACTGGCCACCGCCACTTCTATCAAGTTTCTCTCTCTCGTAGATCCTGTCAAGACCCCATCGCTACAGCTCAGCATCAGCTACACTGTGGCAGAGGATGTGGGGTATCAGGTATCGGCACAATATTCGCAAGGAGAGACCGTGTTTTTCAAATTCAAAGGTGCCTTTACCACTTCATGAGCGATAGCGCAGCATACAAACCACTTTTCCGGTCCCTGCGCTGCTGTGTACTGGTGCCTACCTACAATAATCACCAGACACTCGCGCAGGTACTGACCGATGTGCTGCAATACTCAGATGATGTGTGCGTGGTCAATGACGGCTCTACGGATAATACACTGGAGATACTGAGCGGCTTCCCACAAGTGAAGGTATGCAGCTACGACAAGAATCAAGGCAAGGGCTACGCACTGCGCAAGGGCTTTGAATTTGCCCGCTCACAAGGCTATGACTACGCCATCACGATAGACTCTGACGGGCAGCACTACGCAGAGGACCTGCCTACCATGCTCCGGGCGCTGCAGGAAGACGGTAATGCGATCTTCATCGGTGCGCGCAATATGGACCAGGCATCCGTGCCGGGCAAGAGCAGCTTTGGCAATAAATTCTCCAACTTCTGGTTTCGCTTTGAGACGGGCATAGACCTGCCGGATACGCAGAGCGGCTACCGCCTCTACCCTATCAGGAAACTGGAGGGCATGCACTTCTTTACCCGCAAATATGAATTTGAGATAGAGGTGATCGTGCGGGCAGCCTGGGCGGGCATCGGTGTGAAGGCCGTGCCAGTGAAGGTCTACTACCCGCCGGCAGATGAGCGCATCACGCACTTCCGCCCGTTCCAGGATTTCTCACGCATCAGCGTGCTCAATACGGTGCTCGTGACCTGGGCCCTGCTCTGGATCAAGCCGCGCGACTTCGTACGCTACATCCTGGGCCGGAGCATCAAGACACTGATACAGGAGTACCTCATCAAGTCAGAGGAGTCAGCCTTTGTCAAGGCGATGTCCGTTTTCGTCGGCATTTTCTTTGGCATAGCGCCGCTCTGGGGGCTACAGCTCGTACTGGCCATCGGCGTGGCCTACCTCTTCCGGCTCAATAAAGCCATCGCCATCATCACAGCCAATATCAGTATCCCGCCCATGATCCCATTTATCCTCTGGGGCAGCTATGAGACAGGCAAACTGATCCTGCATGGCGAGAGCGCGGAGCAGATGATACAGGGCAGTGCCGTACTGGGATTTATCTACAAATGGATGGCGCATGTCATCATGAGTTTTCATATCCAGGACCAGCAGCTGGCCGCGGCCATCGTGAAAAACCTGACCCAGTACATCGTAGGTAGTTTTGCGCTGGCAGGTGGCGCAGCTGTAATCTCTGCGGTCATCACCTTTTTATT
>CAZNDJ010000201.1:0-4523 GCA_964571705.1 uncultured Chitinophagaceae bacterium | reverse complement strand
CAAGCACAATGTGAAGCTGCTGTATGTGGTCCTTTTCTCTTACTACTTCTATTACAAGTCCAGCGGCATCTACTTCCTACTGCTGGTACTCTCTACGGTAGTGGACTACAACCTCGCCAATATCATGGCCAATGCGCCCAAGGGCTGGCAGCGCAAGGGCCTGCTGATCTTCAGCCTCGTGCTGAACCTCGGCCTGCTAGGCTATTTCAAATACACCAACTTCCTCTACGAGATATACTGCGCAGCCTGTGGTAGCAACTTTAGTCCCTTCAGCATCTTCCTGCCGGTGGGTGTGTCGTTCTTTACCTTCCAGTCGCTCAGCTATACCATAGACATCTATCGCGGCGAGCTGAAACCTGTGAAGCGGATGCTGGACTATGCCTTCTTTGTATCCTTCTTCCCGCAGCTGGTAGCGGGGCCTATCGTGCGGGCGCGGGACTTCATCCCTCAGATCTCCTTGCCTACTATCGTGACGCGGGCTATGTTCAGCGAGGGCATGTACCTGATCATCTCGGGCCTCTTCAAGAAAGCTGTGATATCCGACTATATCAGCGCCAATTTCGTAGACCGCATCTTTGCCAATCCGACTCTGTATACCGGACTGGAAAACCTCTTTGGCGTGTATGGCTATGCCCTGCAGATCTACTGCGACTTTAGCGGCTATAGCTATATGGCTATTGGTATTGCGCTGCTGTTTGGCTATAGGCTGTGCATCAACTTTGACTCACCCTATCAGTCATCCAGCGTCACTGAGTTTTGGCGCAGATGGCACATCTCACTATCTACCTGGCTGCGTGACTACCTGTATATTTCCCTGGGAGGAAACAGGAAGGGACGCTTCCGCACCTACCTGAATCAGTTTATCACCATGCTGCTAGGTGGCCTGTGGCATGGCGCTGCTTTCCGTTTTATCATCTGGGGTGCGCTGCATGGTATAGCGCTGGGCATAGACAAGTGGGTGAAAGAGTACATCAAAATACCTGACACTAAGCTGGTCAAGGTACTCGGCGTGATCCTGACCTTCCACTTCGTCTGCTTCTGCTGGATCTTCTTCCGCGCAGACAATATGCAGATAGCGACCTCCGTCATATCGCAGATCGCTACGCACTTCACACCATCTATCTTCTTCAATTTCGTAGCCGGCTATCAGAATGTACTGCTCATGATGCTGCTGGGCTATGTCCTGCACTTCCTGCCGCGCCACATAGAGCTGCAGGCGCAGCAGGCCGTGTACCGTATGCCGCTACCGGCAGTGGTAGCCATGCTGGCCGTAGTAGTAGTGATACTCGTGCAGGTCAAGACCTCAGAGATACAGCCGTTTATTTACTTCCAGTTTTAGCGGGGGCAAAGGGCCACTCGTGAGAGATATTGGCCTTGATCAGATATAGCACAGCGCCCGTAGCTATCACGCCCAGCGCACCCAGGATAAAACGGACATCTGCATAGCAAAAGATAAAGCCCCATACCACCAATGCGATGAGCGCAGGTATGGGATAGAGTAGCATACGATAGGGGAACTTCTCCTCCTGCATCCGCGCATGGTAAAGCAGCAGTCCCACAGCCTGCCCTACGAACTGGATAATGATGCGCATAGTGACGATAGCGGAGATCACCTCGCCCAGGCGGAAGAGCAGGCTAAATACAAAAGCGACACCGGCCAGTACCAGCAGAGATACGTATGGAAAATTCTTAGTAGGATGCAGGCGGGAGAAGATGCTGAAGAAATTGCCATCGGTAGCGGCGGCATAGGGCACACGCGAATAGCCCAGCATAACGGCAAAGAGCGATGACACTGCGATCAGTAGCACCAGCACCGTAGCTACGAGTGCCGCAGTATGGCCATATATCCGCTCAAAAAAAAGGCTCACGATAAATTTAGAATCCTTTGCCTCCTGCCAGGGTATGGTGCCCAGCACAGCAGTATGCATGGAGAGATAGAGGATGGCGATGCCCGCTATGGAGATGAATATACTACGGGGGATATTGACCTCGGGTTCCTTGATCTCGCCGCCCAGGTGGCAGACATTGTAGTAGCCCAGATAGGAGTACACGGTCTTGAGCGTAGCCTGGCCGAGGCCAAAGAAAAACAGTGGCGTGAGATCAGGCACCATATCCTGCACGCCTCCGGCGAAAGACAATGATGCATCAAAGTGTGTAAAGCCGCTCACTATCAGCCAGAGTATAGTGCCGATCACGATCATGCCCATCACGACGGATATCTTGCCGATGTCACTGATCCGGCGGTAGAGCAGCACAGTGATGAGTATGACGAGGCCGCCGGAGACAGCCTTCTGCTCTATAGGGCCGAGTGAAGGGACGAGGTAGGTGAGATACTGCGCGAAGCCTATCGCACCGGAGGCTATGACCAGCGGCGCCTGTATAGAGGTCTGCCAGACGTACAGAAAGGCCATCATGCGGCCCCAGCGGTGACGGCCATAGAGGTTCTGCAGAAATGCATAACTACCGCCAGCCTCCGGCCACTTAGCTCCAAGCTCTGCCCACACAGCACCGTCTGCAAAGGCCAGCAGCGCGCCGAGGAGCCAAGCGATGATAGACTTCGGCCCGCTCATCGCACCGATCACAAACGGCATGGTGACAAAGGGGCCGATGCCCACCATATCTATCATATTGATGGCTACCGACTGACCCAGGCTGAGACCGCGTACGAGTTTTGACATTTCACCCAAAATAACAAAGGTTTATCCTAAATATGCAGGGAGAAATAATGCCATCGTGACTATAGATCAGTATACCCGCCCTACGCCCTTCATAGATAGTGACCATCCGGAGGTGATAGCCTATGCCAAAGCGCATACCACACCAGAGATGTCTGACCGTGAGAAGGCAGTAGCGCTTTACTACGCCGTCCGTGATGATATCCGCTACGATCCGTACCACATCATCCTCTCTCCGGAGGCTATCTCCGGTAGCCTGACGCTCCAGAGGCGCTATGGCTACTGCATAGAGAAATCGCTCTTGCTGGCCGCTGCCGGCCGTGCGGTCGGTATCCCATCGCGCCTGGGCTTCTCTATCGTGCAGAACCACCTCTCTACGGAGAAATTTATCCGCATGCTGCGCTCGGACAAGTTTGTCTTTCACGGTTACAATGAGTTTCTGCTGGATGGCAAGTGGGTGAAGTGTACACCTGCTTTCAATAAAGCGCTTTGCGTTTTGTTTGGCACTGTGCCGCTGGAGTTTGATGGTGTACATGATTCTATCTTCCAGGAGTTCTCACCGGATGGACAGCAGTACATGAAGTATGTACATGAGTACGGCCAGTTTGATGATATGCCATATGACCTCTTTGTGTCCGAACTGAAGCTGCACTACCCACATCTATTCGATGAGAATGGGGTGATGCTCACGAAATGGAATGATTGAGTTTAACCTTGCCCATAAAACCTAAAAATATAACCGCAAAGGACGCAGAGAACGTAGAGAATAAACCAGATAGCATCTTCAAATTTTCAAATCATCTAATTTTCAAATTAGCATGACATACAAAGAAGCCGTAGACTACTTGCTCAATCAGCTACCGATGTTTCAGCGTATCGGTGCGGCAGCCTATCGCGCAGACCTGGGCAATATCACAGCCTTGTCTGAGATACTCGGCCACCCCGAGCGTGGGACCAGATTTATCCATGTGGCGGGGACAAATGGCAAGGGCTCTGTGACACACATCATCGCATCTATCCTGCAGGCGCAGGGATACAAGGTGGGGGTCTTCACCTCGCCACACTACCGCGACTATCGCGAGCGTATCAAGATCAACGGGCAGCTGATCACGCGGCCATTCATCACCCGTTTTGTCAATGATAACCTGGAAAAATTCAAGGCTGTCAATGCCTCCTTCTTTGAGATCACTACGGCTATGGCCTTTGCTTATTTTCAGGAGAAAAAGGTCGACTACGCCATCATAGAGGTGGGTATGGGCGGCCGGCTGGACTCGACCAATATCATCACCCCACTCCTGTCCGTCATTACCAATATCAGTTTTGACCACACGCAGTTTCTGGGTGATACGCTGCCTCTGATAGCTGGTGAAAAGGCGGGTATCATCAAACCAAAGACACCGGTAGTGATCGGAGAGACACACGCTGAGACTAAGGATGTATTCGTCAGCGTCGCTGACAAAAACAAGGCACCGATCACCTTTGCTGATAAGAAGATCAGGCTATCTGATTTTAAAACAGCGGCCACAGGCAGTTCTTTCTCCGCAGGAGGCAAGGCATATAAGACCGACCTGACTGGTGACTATCAGAAGAAGAACATCACCACGGCCCTCGCTGCCATACAGCAGCTACAGGCAACCGGCGTCAAGATAGCTGACAGCGCGATCGTGAAAGGCCTGAAGCAGGTCAAAACGTCTACCTACTTCATAGGCCGCTGGATGGTGATGAGCAAGAAGCCGCTCGTGATATTCGACAGTGCGCACAATGAGCGCGGAATCAAAGAACTGGCAGCACAACTTCGAAAACTCACCTACGGACAGCTTCACTACGTGTAGGGTACCGTATCTGACA
>CAZNDJ010000200.1:0-4632 GCA_964571705.1 uncultured Chitinophagaceae bacterium | reverse complement strand
GACGATGGCATTCTCAGGGGTCAGTTTGCGTACGGAGTCTATATGGAGTATCTCTCCGGGGCCCCATTTCAGTACATATTTCTCCTGTGTGGTGCGGTCCGGGTATTGCTCTATGGTCTTGAGGTTATTCTCCAGCATGGTATTGAGCATCCAGTCGTAGCCAGAGTTGATATAGGTATCTGTAGGGCTAGTGGGCTCATGGTGCTGGAACAGGAAAGAGATGAAAACTCCGGCCAGGGCAGCGCCGGCCAGATTGAAGATGATGGCCCGGAATGCTGTGCCGCCTCCGGAGGCTGGTTTTGAGGGCCGGGGCCGGGCTGCGGCAGGGGCTACTTTTTTAGGCTTGTCTGCTGGCTTCATACCAGACAAGTATAGGGAGATTTTGGGAGAAAAAGACACCTCTCCTATCTGCCCTGCATAGCGGCAGGCAGGCTTCGGTATCTTCACTATGGCAGGGAGTGGAAAGAACCTTTGGGGTTAATGGGGTCTTATAAATTACGACTTGCCCTTTGTGACTTTGGACCAGGCGCTCTCATAGCCGAGTGCGATACCGGGATGTACGTGCTGTACAAATGCCAGGATACTATTTCTATCATGCTCTGTAGCCTCGTAGAGCGACGGAAAGGGATCTATGGTCTCGCCTGAGAGCCAGCCGGTGCCGTCAAAGGCGTAAGAATAGTTGTACATCAGATATCGGGTGCGGGTGCGGACGGTGTAGAAGCGGGTCAGTTTTGGCAGGTCGCGGATCTCACGCTTGTTCCAGACCTTGCCGGTTTCATTGGTATTATAAAAGGTGATGGTCTGGCCGTCGGATTCCACCACGGTGCGGACATCTTTATAGAGGTACTCGCGCGCCCGGGTGATGAAGAGCCACTCGGCAAAAATGAGAAATGCAAACAGTGCGATACCCTGCCACGCTCCTGAGCGTGCCATACTAAAGGTGGGTATCAGCATCAGGCTGACAAAAATCAATGCGCCGAAAAGGAGGATGGCCTTGAAGCGGCGCTTCTGCAGGGTGATCTCGTGTGTCTGTATGGTCATGGTATCAGGGATTGATATGGCAAACATATCTGCAACCTGCAAGAGCGACAAATACAGTTTTGATAGAAAATCGGAGGTTTGATGAAAAAGAACAACACAAAGGTTGGAATATTCACCAGCTAATCTTACGCCGATTGAAGGTCATTTTGACATCTATCTGCATCTTTTTCAGTTCATATTGAAACTTTTTCTCCCGTATTACGAATTTAACTGGTACAACAATTTGATTGTGCGCAGAATATTGCCATTCAGGTCCCTGATACTCACGCTGCTGCTGGCGCTCGGTGCTGCCGGCGCTATGGCGCAGGCCGGCAGTATCATCTATATAGCCATGGATGGGCGCAGGGAGATACGTCTGGCCCCCAAAGTAGACACCCTGACCAATAACGACGAGTACACCTATAAGCTAACCATCGATCCGCAGTACACTTTTTCGGAGCTTTTTTGTGAGAAGGGGCTGGCGGTCAGAACAGATAATTTCATCCGCATCACGCCCAATAGCCAGAAAGAAAGCGGTATGGACACAATGACGCTCCGCATTATCCTCTTTGGCAATGGCAACCGGATACTCTTCTACAAGCATATATATGTGAAGGTGCCCAAAAAGGATTACCAGAAGCTGATACGCAAGCAGCCGGACGAGGTAGCTATGGACAATATGGTGCTGGAGCGGAACCTGAGCTACAACAAGACGAACTTTCATACCAATGCGGTCTTCAATTTTATCTCGCATGATACGATAGCCGCCAGCCAGAAAAAGGTGCTGTCTGTGACTATATCTATAGTCAATCAGAACGTCAGCAAGAGCTTCTATATAAAGGGCGACCAGCTGACACAGGAGGTGATAGCCGAAATGCGCAAGCAGCGGGACCCATTCTATACCTATATCAGGATAGAGGCCAAAATAGGCCGCCGTACCAAGACGATCTGGACGCGGTTTACCACGACCGGCGGAGAAAAGTCTATCGCCTCTCTGTGACGATCTCGTAGTGCCTGCCCACCATGCGGAAATACCGCTGTGGCAGCTGCGACCGATCCCATGACCAGTACTTTGTGATAAGGGTAGTATCTGCTGTGAGTCCCCAGCGAATGCCGGAGAAGTCTTGATCCACATGCACGATGCGGCAGGCGCCGGAGTCGTCCAGTGCGGTGAGCAGCATGGTCTCGTAGCAGGCCGCCCATGGTACCATAGCTTTCTTTTCATCTATCAGGGTGTCAGGCACCCATACGCCTATGAGATCTTTCTGCTCGGCATAGCGCAGATACGGATCGTACATATGCAGGCGCTCTGTGTAGCGGTCTGCTGCCGTATAGATGCCTCCGAGCCGGATGGCAGCTATGAGCACAAAAACCGCCACGGCCATACGAAACGGTATGGAGGGCAGTACATCTGCCACCACCACCAGTGCTACTACAAATCCCAGGAAGAGGAGCATATTCTCCATGTAGGCCCGCTGGTCTGCGGTAGCCACCACCATGATGAGCACCCAGTAGCCCGCCGAGGCGACCAGTACCAGTGCGGCACTCAGGTAGCGCCTGTGGTAAACCAGCCAGGTGATGCCACTCACCAGCAGGATCAGGTAGCATAGATAGGAAGATGCCAGGCGGCCTATGAATAGATGTACGGTATCCAACTGCCAGAGGTGCGGCAGATGTGCTGCCATGGCACCGGCCACGTCCATCTTGCCGGACTCGTAGGGGTCGTGGCTGGATACGAGATAGCGGAGGCCAAAGGCCACAATAGCCATGAGCAGATGGCTGAGCGCCTGCAGTGATAGCAGAGCCCGCCGGCCGGCGTAGAAATACAGGATCAGGAATACAATAGGGAATAGCAGCAGCGGGTGCAGAAACTGGATCCAGATCAGTGCGGGCAGATGCAGGTACCAGCGCCCACCCTGCGGATGGCCCCAGAGCCCCTCATATAAGACAACGGCATAGAGGCAAAGCAAAACAAGCCCCTGCTGCACCTCAGATATAGGCCAGAAAAAAGAATCTGTGGCCAGCAAAAGCAGGTGTAGCGGTATGGCCAGGTATAGCAGCCGCGTACGTGAGTAGCGTAGCGCAATAAAATAGACAATGATATAAAGCAGGAGGTAAGATATACTGTGCACCACCATCACGGCACGCAGCGGCGCTCCGAGGTAGACCGCTGCCAGGGTAAAAAACTGGGGACCTACCGCACCTACACGCACATAGTACCAGCTGGGTTTCCTGCTTATTATATTGAGTACCACGGCATATGCCATGTCGCAGAAGGTGCCCCTCTCTCTATAAAAGATGGCTGCCAGCGCGGTCAGTGCCAGCATGCATGCCAGGCCTGCCAGAGCCCAAATCCATTTTCTCAACCCCATGTCGCGGCAAATATGACAGATAATATGGTCCGGAAGAAAAAAAATGGACTGATAGCCAGCGTTTCTGTGTGCCTGCGGGGCACCTATATGCGTGCGTCTGAGGTAGTCACGCAAGTAGTATCACAGGTCGGTCAATTTTTTCTACGAAATATTTGTGTTAGTGTGGATAAAAGCTATCTTTGCAGTCCATTTTTCGGAAAAAAGGTTCAAAAAATACATAACTGAATGGGTCAGAAGACAAGTCCAATAGCCAACAGGCTCGGCATCATCAGAGGATGGGACAGCAACTGGTTTGGTGGTAAAGACGCCGCACAGAAGCTGGTAGAAGACGTAAAAATACGTACCTACATCAATGCACGTATCAATAAGGGTGGTATAGCCCGTATCGTGATAGAGCGTACCCTGAAAAGGATCACTGTCACCATCCATACCAGCCGTCCGGGTATCATCATCGGCCGTGGTGGCAATGAGGTGGACCGCCTGAAGGAGGAGCTGAAGAAGCTCACTGGCAAGGATGTACAGATCAATATCGCTGAGATCCGCCGTCCTGAGACGGAGTCTATGATCGTAGCTGAGACCATAGCCAAGCAGCTGGAGGCGCGTATCAACTACCGCCGTGCGCTGAAGATGGCTATCGCCTCTGCGATGAGGATGGGCGCCGAGGGTATCAAGGTGCGCGTATCTGGCCGTATCGGTGGTGCAGAAATGGCCCGTACCGAAGAGTACAAGCAAGGACGTACCCCACTCCACACATGGAGGGCAGATATCGACTACGCTTTCTACGAAGCTCTGACCGTATATGGCAAGATCGGCGTGAAAGTATGGATCTGCAAGGGTGAAGTATATGGCAAGCGTGATCTGACTGCAGGTCTCTCCGGCTCTCAGGCTGAGAATCAGGGTGGCGAAGACAACCGTCGTGGTGGTGATGACCGCCGTGGTGGTGGCCGTGACCGTGATGGCGAAAGGCGCGCTCCACGCAAAAGGGCTGGCGAAGGCCAGGGCCGTAGCGGTGGACCAAGGAAGTAAGAAATAGAATTAGATAATAAGAGATAAAAAGATTAGGTCATGTTATTACCTAAAAGAACAAAGTTCAGGAAGACACAAAAAGGCAGGATCAAAGGCAACGCTAACCGTGGTCATGAGATCGCATTCGGTACCTACGGTCTGAAAAGCCTCGATACTCACCTGATCACCAATAAGCAGATAGAATCTGCGCGTATCGCGGTGACCCGCTTTATGA
>CAZNDJ010000199.1:0-4649 GCA_964571705.1 uncultured Chitinophagaceae bacterium | reverse complement strand
CAGCACACCCAGGTCACTATTGAACCTCGTAGCGCCGGCCAGCGGGGCTATCGGGCGCTGCGCTGTAGTACCGTTTGGCAGCTTCACCGCATCTGTCGTGCGCACATCCAGCGCCACAGACGGCGTAGTAGCGGAGAAGTTTCCTATACCTACATTGCCGGATACATATTGATTGCTCGTGGTCACCGCAGGACTGGTGCTGGTATTGGCTATGGTCCAGTCCTTTGAGTTGGCCGCCGCGTCTGAGATACGGAGCCACTGGGCCCCATCCCAATAGTAGAAGCCCGGCGTCACTGCGGTCGTACCGCTACCGGCTGTGGCAGTGTTATACACCAGCGTAGACGTAGTAGGGCTGAGCGCCAGCGGCGCAAAGTTATTGGTAGAGGTCAGTGCCACACGCGGCAGCAGTACGCCATCCGTAGTGGAGCTGATATCGAGTTTGGCCTGCGGTGTAGTGGTACCGATACCTACATTCTGGCTATAAGACAATCCTGCTATGCAGGTGAGGGTCAGGAGCAGTAGCGCTCTTTTCATAGTCGTGTTTTTGGGTGGTAAAACGTTGCAAAAGTAACACTTTGACTTGAAAAAGGGCTTGTTTATTGAAATGTCTTATTGTTAAACACAACAAATTGACAGCCATCGATATACACTCCATCCGGAGTTTTGCCTTTAAAATCATTGAACCATGAAAAATATTGACTCCGTTCTGCTTCATCACAAGGTCTTTCATCAGATACTTTTATACCTTACTACAGATCTTGTTAAAGTCTTTCTCATCCTGCTTACAACTTAATACCTATTTCATGGCTCACTTCCACCGGCAAATATTTATAGCAGTCTTATGTACCGCGCTACTCTCGGGCTGCCAGGCACCACCGCACAAACATATATCTACCGACACCCTGTCTGCCTCACAGCGGCAGGCATGGGAGCAGGTGCAGACGGAGTGGTCTCAGCAGCACAAAGACGTGATCCTGGCGAAATATGGCATCAGGCTTGACTGCCGGAGTTGCTCTGGCTGCTACATAGATATAGATGCTGATATAGACGCAGAAGGTCATATCACCTCTCCTGTCCGCAGTGATGTGATACTGACATGCGACGACCTGCAGCCCGGCCAAAAAGATAAGATCATCGCTACGCTCAAAGCAGACCTCATGACACTCCGCCTACCCGCATCATTTGCCAAGACCCACCTCACCGCCCGCCTGGGCCGTACCCTGAAGTGCTAGCCCTATTCTAAACACAAGCACAGATGCACCATTGCATCAA
Organism: uncultured Chitinophagaceae bacterium; assembly: GCA_964571705.1. Taxonomy (GTDB): domain Bacteria; phylum Bacteroidota; class Bacteroidia; order Chitinophagales; family LD1; genus UBA1941. The sequence goes on along the minus strand of CAZNDJ010000199.1, from coordinate 3,377 downwards.
GATTACTGTTTGATCATGTGTTCTATGTGCGTCGAAATTTCTTGCTGTATTTTTTGCTGATTTCATTACCTCACAAACTTTTGTACCTTCCCGTTATTCTAAACCCGACGCGACCCGATTTATGCATTTAGCACTCCCTGACTACCTCATCATCTGCCTCTACTTTATCGTAGTGCTCACCGTGGGCTTTATGATCAAGTACAAGATCAAAACCACCAACGACTTCCTGATGAGCAGCCGCAGCGTGCCGCTCTGGATCACCAGCCTCGCCTTTATCAGTGCCAATCTCGGTGCGCAGGAAGTGATCGGCATGGCAGCCTCCGGCGCCAAGTATGGCATCATGACCTCGCACTTCTACTGGCTCGGCGCTATACCCGCTATGGTTTTCCTCGGCATCTTTATGATGCCCTTCTACTACGGCAGCCGTGCACGCTCAGTGCCCGAGTACCTGGCCCTCCGCTTCGACGACAAGACCCGCAGCCTCAATGCAGTCGCTTTTGCCGTCATGACCATCTTCAGCTCCGGCATCTCGCTCTACGCCCTCGCACTGCTCATGAAGATCATCCTCGGCTGGAGCTTTGAGTTTTCCATTTTCATGGCCGCAGGCATCGTTTTGATCTATACCTTCCTCGGCGGCCTCACCAGCGCGGTGTACAATGAAGTACTGCAATTCTTCCTCATCGTGCTCGGTATCGCACCAGTGGTCTTCATAGGCCTGCATGAGGCCGGTGGCTGGTCCGGCATCGTCCGGAACCTGCCAGAAGCCATGACACACACCTGGAAGAACATGGGCTCCGTAGATGACAACCCGATGGGCGTAAACGGCTGGGGCATGACCATGGGCCTCGGCTTTGTGATGTCCTTTGGCTACTGGTGTACAGACTTCCTCGTGGTGCAGCGCGCCATGATCGCGCGCAACATGTCTGCCGCGCGCCGCACACCGATCATCGCATCATTTCCCAAGATGATGATGCCCTTCATCGTCATAGCTCCCGGCCTCATAGCCATGGCGCTGACCAATGCACACGCAGACTTCTCGCTGCCGCTGAAACCTGACGGGCGCACAGACTTTGATATGGCGCTGCCATCGCTCATCGCACACTACTACCCATCGGGCCTGCTCGGCGTGGGTGTCACGGCCCTACTGGCCTCCTTCATGAGCGGCATGGCGGGCAATGTGACAGCCTTCAACACCGTCTTCACTTTTGACATCTATCAGGCGCATATCAAAAAGGATGGCACCGACGAGCACTACCTGCTCGTAGGCAAACTCGCCACCGTCTTCGGCATTCTCGCCTCTATCGGCACGGCATATCTCACCGCCGGCTTCAATAACCTCAACGACTTCCTCCAGCTTGTTTTCAGCTTTGTGAATGGGCCATTGTTTGCCACATTCCTCCTCGGTATGTTTTGGAAAAGAACAACCGGCCACGGTGCCTTCTGGGGCCTGCTGCTGGGTACGGTCTTCGCCGCCATCTTCCACGGCATCACCGTGGCTGAGGGCAAGGGCGGCTGGCTCGGCTTTAATGTCTATGAGTTTCACAGCGGCATGGGGCAGGCCTTTGGCGTAGCTACCGTCGCCTGGACCTGCTGCTTCATCTTCACCATCCTGGTGAGCCTCGTCACCAAGCCTAAAGAGGAGAAAGAACTCGAAGGCCTCGTCTACAGCCTCACACCGCGCCTCAAAGATCCTAAGAACCCTGTCTATCTCGCAGTCGCCATGATCATTCTCGGTATCATCTTAAACCTCCTCTTCTTCTGATGGAAAAGCTCACAGACCTCCGCTTTATTATCGGCCTTTTCTTCAGCCTTTCGGGTCTGGTACTGATAGGCACCTACTTTGCAGTGACGCAGACCAACCATCCGCAGATGAACCTCTACGCAGGTGGCGTGATGCTGCTCTTCGGCCTGTTCATGCTGCTCATGTTTTACAAGGGCGACGCAGCAGATGCGTGACCGGCAGGCATTTGCAAAAAGTTGTAAAAAAACTTTAAATCCCTTGCACCTCCTGTAGCCCTATCGCTATATTTGTAGTACGTTTTCATAGGTTCAAAAGTGGTCATCTCGAAAGAGGTGGCCATTTTTTTTACGCTCTTTTTAAGCCTTTCCTCTTCAGTCTCTTTCTATACACGCTTGCATTTTCTTAAAAAAATTTAAGGGGCTTTTTTCAAAAACATCTTGCTCTATAAATTTATCCGCGATAATCGCACAAGACGTATCTGGTACCGGATGCGGTGGCATGGTCCGGCATATCAGATCGTTGGCATTCATTGTATTCATCACCTAAACAGATAAATAAATGAAACCAAAACCTACTTTCATCCTTTCTGCATTTCTTGTAGCCATTACCTTTTTCTCATTGCGCACTTCGGCGCAGAAGACCGGAGACTCCGTTGTTTTCTCTTTCAAATCCGGTCCCCAGTTCTGGACCGTACCTGTTGGTGCGGGGTCCGTACACGCTGAGATCTATGGAGCGCAGGGAGGCTCTGCCCGCGGCGGCAAAGGCGGACATGTAGCCGCTGATCTGAGTCTGCAGCCCGGCACTAAGCTCATCCTCTACGTAGGTGGCCAGCCTGGGGGCGCCGAGGAGGGGGTCAACGGCGGCGGCAAAGGCTGCGGCAAGGGTACAGGAGGTGGCGGTGCATCAGATATCCGCCTCGATGGCAATGACCTGAGCAAGCGGATACTGGTAGCCGGCGGCGGCGGTGGTGCCGGCTACGATGGCACTGGTGGCGCCGGCGGCGGCCTCATAGGCCGCGAGAGCGGCTACTTTGATGGCAGCGCAGCACATATAGCCAAAGGCGGCACACAGGAGGCCGGAGGCAGCGGGGCCCGCGCCTACTATGCCAAGGCCGGTACGATAGGCCAGGGAGGCGAGGGTATCAATTTCAACGGCCAGTGTACCAACGGCGCCATGGGTGGCGGCGGCGGTGGCTACTATGGCGGCGGTGGCAGTGGTGCCGGCGGTGGTGGCGGCGGCAGCAGCTATGCCGATGCGCAGCTAGCCCGCAATGTGGTGCACCACCAGGGCATCACTGAGGGCAATGGCAGGATCGTCCTCTATTGGAATAAGTAACAAAGACTTTCAACCATTATAGTTTTATCACTGCAGAGCGGGCCATAGCGGCTGCTCTGTGGTGATATTCCTCATTTTGTGCCTTGCGCTATTTTGGATTATTTTCGCCGCATGGCTACTACAGATACAGCACCCCAATTTCGCGACTATGCTAAGGCAGACACCATTTCACTCGCCGTACGCGAGCACTACCGCAAGATGCGCGAGCGTCAGACCGTAGACTACGTGCAGCGCATGAAAAAGAAGTACCTCACCTTTGACAAGCCGATGCATGTCTGGGAGGCCATGGAGAAACTCAACG
>CAZNDJ010000198.1:0-4670 GCA_964571705.1 uncultured Chitinophagaceae bacterium | reverse complement strand
CGACCAGGAAACTCGTGGTGACACGCTAAAGGTTTCACACAGACTATAAAGAAAAGGCACTCTTACGGAGTGCCTTTTTTATGGGCGGGTGTGCAGATCCGGTATAAGCATCGGGCCAGTGTGCCCACCAGCACGGAAAAAAAATAGCACCCCGTGAGGAGTGCCATTATATATAGCAGGCATTTCTTTTGCACTTGAGCTATACTTTCGCAGGACTTGCCATCATATAATCCATGCGTGAAATAGCAGTAGCCAGATTATTACAAACTGACTGCATCAGCATGGTCTCTCTGTCTGAGAGGAGCCCTGAGGACAGCTGCGTACGTACATTGGCCAGGAGTTTTTTCATATCCGCATGAGTCTGCTGTAATTGTTGTTCTTTAAATAGATAGTTCATAGAGCTATCGATTTTTCAGGATTAAAAAAGAAGATAATACAGACGGCTACAGGAGCTACGGACTATCCGAGCTCCTGTAGCCAAAGGTCTTTTGAGATCAACTAACGTGGACCTGAAGATCCGCTCATGCCAGAGCTGCCTGTAGAGCCGCTGGTGCCGGTAGCGCCAGATGCACCATGTGTACCGCCATGTGTACCACGGCCAGTGCTACCGGTACTTCCATTGTGACGACCAGAGGCACCAGTAGAGCCATTGCGTCCGCCACTGGAGCCGGTCATACCTGTAGGGGCCATACCACCAGAGGATCCCGTAGAGCCGTAGGTACCCTGATTGCCTGATGGATTTTGCGTAGGAGTGCCATTGCCGCTACCACTCTGTGTGCCGCTCGATTGTGCCGATACCGCTACGGCGGCGCAGACCATGGCTGCTAGTGTGAAGATCCTGATGTGTGTCATTGTGTGTTTGGTTTTCATGGTATCCACCAAAGGATATGCCACCGCATGAGTCCTGTTGCTTTCTATTACAATCCTTATCAGACTACTTACATAGTAGCCTGAAAGCTAAGACTCTATTTTTTCAATTCTCGCACCGCATATACTCCTCTACACCGCACATTGGCAATGCCTTCCCCTCTTGAGGCGCAAAAGGGGTTGCCCATTCAGATGCTGCCTGAGTAGCAGCATCGCCTAATCATTTACATTGCTGCACATTATGTTTTTTCCCCAATGGACGGTTGAGATTTTGCTACAAAGCCACACGGCTGACAAGCCTATTTTATTCTCTAACTAAAAAAACCAAACAGTATGCAAAGGTCATCAAGCAGGAGCGGTAGCTCCAATGGTTCTAGCTCACGTGGTGGTAGCTCATCATCACGCAGCAGCAGCTCACGCGGTGGTAGCTCATCCTCCTCTTCACGCGGCTCTAATGGCGGCTCATCACGCGGCGGCAGCTCACAGGGCAGCTCTTCACGTGATAGTCATAATCACAATCCGGAAGGGCACAATCAGTACACCTCCGGCCGTGGAGGCAGCAGCAACTCAGGCCGCTCATCAGGTGGATCATCTTCCTCCTCATCACGTGGAGGCTCATCTTCGGGCCGTTCATCATCATCATCATCTTCTTCCCGCTCAGGTGGCAGCCGTGGTGGCTCATCACGTGGCCAGGAGCGCGACGAGAGAGGCCGCTTCTCAGACTCTGATAGTGGTTCTCGTTCTTCCTCTTCATCATCAGGTCGTAGTGGCCAGTCAGGCCGTAGTGGCCAGTCAGGCCGCGGTGGCAATCATAACCCTGAGGGACACAACCAGTTTACGTCTGGTCGTGGCAGCTCCTCAGGCTATGATCAGGACTATGGCTCCGATCGTCGCTCATCATCATCACGCAGCGGCCAGGGCCGTGGCGGATCCAACAATAATCCTGAAGGATACAATCAGTACTCTTCAGGCCGCAGCGGATCTTCATCCCGTGGCTCAGATGAAGGCTATAGCTCAGGCCGTGGAGGATCCTCATCACGTGGCTCAGATGAGGGTTATAGCTCAGGCCGCAGCTCTCGCAGCTCGCAGGGTGGCCGTGGCGGACAAAACAACAATCCTGAAGGTCATAATCAATATACCTCAGGCCGTGGTGGCTCATCTCGCTACTCAGACAGCGATAGCTACGAGTCTGGCCGCGGCGGACGCAGCCAGTACGACCAGGACGACTATGAGGATAGCTATGACGATGACGACAACTATGAAGGCGGCAACAGCCGTGGTAGCTATGGCAGCTCAGACCAGGGCTATGGCAGCAGCCGTGGCCAGGGGGGCTATGACGAAGGCTACAATGCCGGCCGCGGTGGCTCATCGCGCTATGATGAGGACGAGCGCTCTGGACGTGGTGGCTATGACGAGTACGATGAGGACGATAGCTATGACGAAGAAGGATACGATGACGACCAGTACGATGAGTATGACGACGATGACTCAGACTACGACCGTGGTGGCCGCAGCTCCCGCTAGTCTGTAGATCCCAAGAGGCTTATCATTAAAAGAGCAGGCGCTGTCATGGTGCCTGCTCTTTCTATTTCCATTGGTAGGGAGTACCCTTTGTGGCAGGTTGCTTTTTCTTATCTGTGTTTTCTTTATCCTCTTTTTCCCGCATTTCCTTCCAAGCGGCCTTTGCATCCTTTATCATGTATCTCCTATCGCTAAACCTATGCTCCGCAGGTAAATAGGTATTGAGTATCTCCAGGGTGCGCTCCGTTATCTCATTGGTAGTATTCAGCAGTTCATATGATAGAGTATCCCTGCCTACAGCTATAGCCATGTCACATACAGAGCCACTCATCACCATTGGATCAGAGTCAAAGGAAGATGAGTCCTTGGTGCCTAGTACTAATGATACGAGACTATCAATGACGATATCCGGTAGCTGTACCACACAGATCGTGTCCGGTTCTTTTTCAGGTTTGCCGTAGTAGGTGTTTTGATTGAGTTTGTAGACCATCGTATTCCCTTTGATCTGTACCATAGGCAGTATATTGCCAAAGTTCGACCCCAGTCCACATATCGCGTAGTAATAATAAAACGGCCGCTCTGCTGATACCGTATCAATATACCCCAGGCGACCTTGCGCTGCACAGGCATATGAAAGCGCTGTCAGAAAAAAAGCAAGCATCACGTTTCTCATAGCTAAAAGATACTACTTAACCCGCTATTAGAACTTTCTTTTCGCAGTTCCGCGTTTTTGCAGTTAAAAATGCACTACGCCTTCTTCCAATCATAGAAGTAAAGCTCCCTGTCATTAGATCCATCGTCATAAAAATTCATGACCGTATAGGCCGGGGCAAATTCCTGGTTATTGCCACCCCACCAGCCGCCGCACACGGCACCATTGCAGTAGTAGGTAGTACCGAGGTACTCCAGCTGGTCTATCAGGTGTATGTGGCCGGAGAGGCAGGCCTTCACATTGCCGGCTTTGTAGAATAGTTGCTTCAGCTCCCTGGCATCGTCATGCTGATTGGAGCCGGAGATGGTCCAGCGGTTGTTGTGGTTCTTTGCCCCGTCAAAGAGTGTACAGATAGCCAGTATCGGTATGTGAGATACCACGCACACATACTTATCCTTGGGCGTATCGGCCAGCGTCTTCTTCAGCCAGTCCATTTGCTCGTCATCCAGCTTGGCCAGATAGCCGGGTATCACAGGCTTGGGGTGCACACTATCGAGTATGATAAAGCGCCACTGCCCCTTATCAAAACTATAATAAGACTTTGCGATCTGAAACTCCTCGCAGGCCCACTTCTTGCCCTCGGCATAGGAGGCGCGGTTACGCGTCACGTTGTAGTGGTCATGATTGCCGAGGGTGTGGTAGAGCTGTAGGTCATTCTCATTCTTCATCGTGCTGTGAAAGGTAGCCCACATCGCCTTCACGCGATCTCGCGGCGTAGACATGGCATCCATGATCGAGTCACCGCCGGTGATGATAAAGTCCGGCTTCTCCGCCAGCCCGTTTAGCGTATGCAGTGCGCGCGCCATGCCATACTCCGGCACCGCACCCGGTTGCACATGTATATCTGTGATATGCGCTATGCGCAAAACCCTGCGGGCAGTCTTGACAGGTGGTGTGGCCGCGGCTATCAGCGGCGATACGCCTGCGGCTAATCCTGCCAGGCCTGCAGTACGGAGAAATGACCTGCGGTCTAACTTGATGTCTGACATGGGTAATGATTGTAGCGCCAATATCAGCAATCATCTGTCATATCCAAATCAGTCTGCATTATCTCTTTGTAAATTGTAATGAACGATGGCAAAAGCCGTCCAAATGGATAAAAGGTTTATCCGATATTAGAACCCAAACTACATGTGGCACGATAGTTGATGAATTATTTTACTATCATCCTTTTTTTGTCTCAAGTGTATATATAGGCAGACGTAAATACGATATCAACATACTGACATTCAAATAACTACCAGAAATCCGACCGAATATCACATCCAAAGCATCCCTTTTTTCGTTTATAGAGTGTATGTTTGTTTTACTGTACAAAAAAATGATATTTAGAAAGCCTTAAGAATACCTTATGAACAACAATGCTATTTTTCTGTTTGCTGGTCTGGGGGATACTCCCAGCTATATCATAGGAGTGGTGGCCGTGATCATTGTACTAGGCGCTTTCCTGCGCTTTGTAGTGTTTGATAATACTCCAAAAGAATACAAGCACAATCCTAACGACTAGGATGTCACCGGCCCTTTTACTCAAAGAGTGTGTACTCATTTGAGTTTCCCCGTTTTTAAAATT
>CAZNDJ010000197.1:0-4730 GCA_964571705.1 uncultured Chitinophagaceae bacterium | reverse complement strand
ATTGACCGGCTCATACTCGGCATACTGGGAGGGAGAGGAGACGAGGCTATCCAGCAGGCGCTTGTAGTCCTTCTTCATTCGGGGTATGTACCACTCCAGGTCCTTCAGGTCCACACGGGTGCCGCCGTAGGCTTTCTCCGCATAGCGGAAGAAGGTCACCGTCAGCTTCAGGTCCAGCAGCGCTTTTTTCTCCGTAGGGCCTATGAAGAGCATCTCACCGATCTCGGCCTCTGCCAGCCCGCGGCTCAGGGAGCTATCGCCAAAATCTGCCTCGTAGGCACGCAGCGTATTGAGAAAGTCATAGGCGCTGATGCTCAGGCCACCCTCAGAGAGCCAGGCCGCCTGGTAGTTTCGCCGCTGGTAAAAGTCATTGACATCCTCGGCAAAGTCACTCAGCGTCGTATCGCGCTCCAGCTCCTGCATGATCAGCGTGCTATCCAGTATGCAGTCGGTATAGCGCTGCTGGGAGTACATGGCATCATTCTGCCGGCGCAGCTTGCGGCGGTTCTTGCAGCCCTTGCAGCCGGCTATGAGTGTCACGATAAATAATAATGCGAGCGAGAGGACGAGACTACGTCTAAACATTTGATAGTGTGGTGGATGGTTTCACTGCCAAAGGTAGCAAATATGATGCTAGAGTTTTTTTAATTGACAATGGATGATCGACAATTGATAATGGACAATTGATAATTGGCAATTGATAATTGTAGCAGTTTGACAGCTGTTGCCAGTTGTCAATTATCAACTATCAATTGAATAAAAGTGCCCTCAGTCCTCTATATTTACATCATGTCCCTACCGCGATGAAAGCTATCTACCTCCGTATGCTATGGGTTTTTGCCCTGAAATATGCCGCCTTTTTTACCTTGCTGGCATTTCTGCACCATAGGTTTTATGACCTGGTAGTAAAGGGCACTGAGACCTGGCATGATATACTGGCCAACCTGCTGCAGTATGTGATGTCAGTGGTGTTTAGCATGGTGATTTTCTTCTTACCACTGTTCCCCTTCCTGTGGGCAGCCATTATTCAGATCAGGAACCGGATATTGTTTGTGCTCATGGCCTGCGTGGGGCTGGCGGCAGAGTGGGTGTATTACACCGCTGCGGCATCGACTTCAGATTACTCAAACGGGGTGTACAATATCCTTTTCACCGTACTGTTTCTAGTGATATTTTTTCGTAGGGAGATGCCGTTTCTTGCGGATACTGACGGCAAAGAATTTCCAACCGTCTAGCTCCCGCTGTCAATTATCAATTGTAAATTGTCAATTCACTTAGCGTAGATATACAGCAGGGAGCCATTGGCCAGGATAGGCAGCAGCTTCTTCATCGCTACATCGGGTAGGGCAGGGCAGCCGAAGCTCTTGCCACAGTAGCCATACTGCTGGACAAAGGACTCAGCCGCATACCAGGCACCGTGTATGATGATCTCACGTGCGCGTGCATTGTCATTGATACCGCGCTCCAGGCCATCGAGCAGGAGAGAGGGGCCATGCAGCACCGTCTGTATCTGCTCGCCTATGCGGAAGAAACCGCGGCTGCTCTTGTGGCTCTCCATCACATTACTAAAGCTGGTGGCCATCAGGTCGCCGCTGTTCTTGCCATGTGCTACAAAGGTGTTAAAGATCACTTCCTTTTTGTCCAGGTCTACTACTACAAATCGCTTCTGGTTAGATGCTTTGGTAAAATCGCAGATGGCTACGATGTGCTTTGCTGGTTTGTACTTGTCATACCCCGCCATGCATTTCGCAAAGGCCTCATACGGTACGAGTCCCGCCAGGTGGCAATCTGTGTAGAGCTGACGATGCTGGTCAGATGTGGCAGCCACGGCGGTGGCTACGTGGTGCACTGCAGGTACAGCGTCTTTCTTGGCTACAGCTCCGCTGGAGAGCATAGCCACTAAAAGGATACTAAGTATATGCATAATAGATAAACGAATATACGGCTATCTTATTTTTTGTTTACACCCGCAGGGCACAAAAACAGCAAAAAATGCGGAGATGGGGAATCTTTGCCCGCATTTTTGCAGCCATATACGCGTTTTAGCTGACGAATGTCAGCCTTTATGCACGTGCATCATCACTCGTGGTACGTACCAGCCCGATGCCCGACACAAAGAAAAGCAGCCCCAGTATGCCGTAGACCACGAGGGCTTTCACATCGCGCATGCCGCCCTGTGTATTCATAAAGAGGAAGGCGCCATAGATCAGCCCCGCTATGCCCAGCACCGTGAGTATGCTGCCAAATATTCGTTTGAGATTCATGGTTTGTTGTTTTACTCATCATGTCGCGTCATAAAGCGTGCCAGTGGGACGCCACGCTCTTTGGCCTGATTGTCTCCCCGTGGCTATATTGATCTTGTGTGCATACAAAAAAATAGTTATATTTAGCATGGCAGCAAACCCACGTGTTGCTTTTATCCTGAGATGTATCATGCATCTCTGTATTTCTATTTTGGTCAAGCTCAAAATGTGATTATGAACAACCAGATCGAAGTAGCAGGCACGGGTACCATGGTCAAAAGATCCATCCATCTCCTGCCCGGCTTTCTCAGCTATGTGATAGAGGAGCGGTTGGAGGAGTTTATCGCCTTACAGTGGCGGCTGTCTGAGGAGGCAGAGGCACCTGTCATGAAGTTTTTTGCCGATGTGCCTGAGGCCGACAGGATAGCGATATCTATCGAGCCTATACGCCAGTTTTGGAGCGGTATCACTACGCAAAACATCCACAGCCATATAGAGACCTGGGTGGATATATGGAAGGCCAACCAGCTGCCTCTCGTATCCAAAGACCAGGTAGTGGTAGAGGATATTGTGATCAGCAGCTATGTGCGCAAGGCAGCACTTATGCACTTTCTGGGCGACTATACCACAGACCTCAAGGTCTATGCGGAGATCAGCGCAGAGATAGATTTTTACCTCCAGCTGCTGACCTCGGTCAGTATGAAGGCCTACGTGACCGTGCAAAACGAGCGCATGGCAGAGATCAGCCGTACCGCACTGGTCAGCGAGGCCCTGACTCATATAGGCAACTGGTCGTGGGATATCGCATCCGGCAAGGTGTACTGGAGTGACGAGCTGTACCGCATCTTTGGCCTGGAGCCGCAGAGCTGCGAGGTGTCCTTTGAGCTTTTCCTCAGCATGATACACCCTGATGAGAAGGAGCTGCATATAGCACGCACACAGGAGGCCCACGAAAAGGGTATCCGCGGCGAATACGATATACGCATCATAGCCACTACCGGCGAGGAGAAGATACTGCACTGCCTCAATGCCGTAGAGCTGGGGGCAGACGGTCAGGCCAGGACCATGTCCGGCACCTGCCAGGATGTCTCTGAGGCGCACCGGCTGCGCAAAAGCCTGGAGGAGACCAATAATACCCTCCGCGCCCGAAACCGGGAGCTGAAAGCCTTTAACCATATAGCCAGCCATGACCTGCAGGAGCCGCTGCGAAAGATCAGGATGTTCTCCAGCCTGATACTGGAGTCGTATCCCGACGTGAGCGATGACCGCAAAAAGGAGCTGCTACACCGTATACAGCGCACGAGCGGTGAGATGCAGACATTTATAGAGGATCTTTCTACCTTCTCGCGGACCAGTGAATCGTCAAAGTCTCAGGAGAAAGTGGACCTGCAGCAGCTGCTCAGGGAGGTCACTGACGAGCTGCGCGATGGTGGCCATGCCATACAGATAGAGGCCGACCCGCTGCCATGTGTACAGGGCATGCGGTTTCAGCTGCGGCAGCTACTGCAAAACCTGCTGGGCAATGCACTCAAATATGCCCACCAGGAGCGTATGCCTCATGTCAGGATCACCGCCAGCAGGGTGGGCGGATCTGCTTTCCGCAAGGCGGATAGATCTAAAAATTACCTCCTCCTTACTTTCTCTGATAATGGGATCGGCTTTCAGCAGGCATATGCTGCTAAAATATTTGAGCCCTTTCAGCGGCTGCACTCCAGGAGCGAATATCCCGGATCAGGTGTAGGCCTGGCCATCTGCAAGAGTGTGATGAAAAACCACGGTGGCCTGATCTATGCCGAGGGCAGGAGTGACGGTGCAGACTTTTTTGTGGCATTCCCCGCAGATATTGTTGAGGCTTTTTGATGCCTGTCATAGAGGTGCTGACCAGTTCAGCGTTCCATAAGTATTCACTCATAAGCACGAGCGTTCATTCTGTGTTCATGTTCACGTTCATGTTCACGCTGAGTGTTCACCGTGAACGTGTACACTTGGGTATTGATAATCAATAGTAAAGTGTTCACGGCCTGTTCACGCTGGTGTTCATTTGGATTGAACAGTAAGGTTGAACACTACATTGAACACCAGATTGAACACCTGAATGGAACATTCATAGTTTGTTCAGTGTTCATTTTCACTAGCGTAAATGAACACTGAACAGACTACTCCAGAGTATAAGATTTATATCTTTGTAAATGCAAAAATTAATTATATTTTGCTATATTTGCATTATTATTCCTTTGGCGGCCTGTGAGCTGATATACTATATACATACATAGTGTACATGCGCAGTTATTTTACTGAAAAAGCAGTAAATCCTTTTTTTAATTGATAGTTGACAATTGATAATTGACAACACTGATGAATAGCTATCCATTGTCTATTATCAATTGAACATTATCAAAGTCCGCGCTCGGCTCGTACCCGTTTCCAGTTATCCCACCTTCACAGGCTGGGAAACAGGAAACGGGTACGTCGCTTTCGCCGGACTGG
>CAZNDJ010000196.1:0-4793 GCA_964571705.1 uncultured Chitinophagaceae bacterium | reverse complement strand
AGTGTACTCAAATCATTTCTTACCGGTATTGTCCCGCTGTACATGCAGCTTATCCATCGCCATCATCTGGCGCACGGTCTGCTGCATACCCTCGGTGCTGCCATCCAGGAAGATCACATTGCCATTAGACACTTCAGCAAACTGCTTGATCGCATCCGTCCACATGTTAAACATGATCATACTGGCATCCAGATTGGCAGTTTCCATTTCCTTGGCGGCAGATGTCATACCCTTGGCCACCTCCTCGCGGAAGAGGGCCACACCCTGGCCGCGCAGTTGAGCGGCGATCTTCTCTGCCTCTGCTGCGATCTTGATCGCATTACCTTCTGCCTCGGCAGCCTTGGTCTTGGTGATCAGGAGTGCCTGGCCTTCATTTTCAGCAGCAGCCTTCAGGTTGTTAGACGCCACCACACGGCTCATAGAGGTCATGATCGCCTCGTCAAAGGTGATGTCATTCAGCTGCAGATCCTGCAGGTGGTAGCCCCACTCCTCCAGCTGGCGGTCTATCTGGTCCTTTACATAGTCTATGATCTCCTTGCGCAGGCTCAGGATCTCAGCTTGCTTTTTAGTAGCTACAAAGGAGCGGATAGAACCCTCTATCGTACGCGTCAGCGCCTGCATCAGGTTCTTGTCATCTATGAATTTAAAGGCCACATTCTTCAGCGTATCTTCTTCCTGATTGAGCACGGAGTAGAGCAGCATAGACTTAAAGTAAACATTGGCCTGGTCTATCGTGATAGCCTGAAACTGGAGCTCCACAGAGCGGTTTTGTATAGAGATGATGCGGAAGATGGTCTCTATCCACGGCAGTTTGAAGTTCAGCCCCGGCATCATGATACGACGGTACTTGCCAAAGAAGGTGATGACTGCCACATTGCCCTGCTGCACGGTCACAAAGGAGCCTAGCGCAGTGAAGATGATGAGTAGAATTACGATGACTGAGAAGATGGATCCGAGTGCCATAAGTGTTTTGTTTTCACCAAAGGTAAACGTATTTCAGACCTGACGAAATTTATTCTGTACGTACTCCCGGAAACTTAAAGCCATTGTAGCATGTCTATAATTCATTCCTCCTTTTTCCGTTTATTAGTACGGTGAATATCCGCCGGCTGTACATATTGATCATATGCCTCTACATAGCGGGAGCTGTGCATGCCCAGCAGCGCAGGGACTTTTCTTTTGATTCACTTTTTGCACGGCACCCGGAGGCTTTTGACTCTGTGCTGGCGCACAAGTCTGACTACCGCCTGCAGGTACTATATACTCTTGTGGACCGCGATGCGCGCAATGTACCACACCTCACTACTTATGACCTCGATGCAGACAGGTACTACTACTACTGCGCCAGCATGATGAAGCTGCCCGCCTGCGCCCTCACGCTGGAGAAGCTCAATGACCTCTCTCAATACCGGGTCACTATGTTTGACTCACTGGGCATAGACAGTATAGCCTGCACACAGCTCAGCCCCGAGGCCATGATGCTGGGTACTCCATATTCCTGCCTGTCGCAATACATCAAAGAAATGCTCCTCGTGAGCAATAACAATGCTTTCAATCCCGTCTATGACTTTCTCGGCCAGCGCGCCTTTCAGGACCGCCTGCACGAGATAGGCTGCCCCGGCGCCATAGTGAGCAATAGGTATGCTAACTGTGATACTATCTCAAATCGCCGCTGCTCTCCAGTATCCCTCTACGACCGTCACACACATCAGCTCCGCTACATGCAGCCATGCGTGATCAATGAGCGCCCGCAATTTTACACAGGTCCCTTGTCTCCACTGGTGGGAGACGGCTACCTGGCCGGAGGTGGGGTGATAAATGAGCCCAAGAGCTTCCGCTATAGCAACTATATACCGCTGTCTGAGCTGCACCGCCTGCTCACACATATCATGCTACCCGAGACGCAGCCTGCCGCCGGGCGCCTCCGCCTCACGCACAATGACTACCAGTACCTCTATAAATGCATGGGCATGTTTCCGCGAGAGTGCGCCTATCCTGCCTTCGACTCTATCCACTACCCTGATAGCTACATGAAGTACTTCATGGGCCTGGATAGCACAGCCCTCACCATGCCTGCCAACCTGCGCATCTTTAACAAGGTAGGTCAGGCCTATGGGTTTATGACAGACTGCAGCTATGTAGTAGATACCTTAAATAAAGTTGAATTCTTCCTCTCCTGCTCCATGTATCTCAATGCTGACGGCATTCTGAATGATGGCAAGTATGAATACGATCAGGTCGGCTTTCCATTTTTCCGTGATCTCTTCAATACAGTCTACGCCGAGGAACTGACCCGCCATCGGGATTATAAGCCTGTAATACATCTGCCTGATTTTACCGATACCCTGCTGGTGAAACCCGGCCCACCAGCCTGGTTGCATATAGATAGCACCGCCAGCGCAGCTCAGATGGAGGCAGTACTGGTAGCACTCGCTGACTCCATGTGGAAGGATCGTAAGCTACCGATCAACTATGATAACCCTACATCTGATGAGATCTTCTTCCGCAATTTATCTATCGCGCTGCGGCAGAGGACATCTATAGCATACCCTTTTGATGCACTTCGTGCAAAACAGATTTCGATAGTAGCTTCTATTGATAAAAAGCTACGCGTATTTTCATGGGATAAAAATTCGGATCAGCGCAACTATGCCCTTTTCCAATACACAGATGATGGTCGGGCGGTATTATATCAGCCGGAAGTGTTGAGTAAAGAACAAACTCCTAAGCTGCTCTACACCCAGATATATACCATGCAGCCAAAGACCTCTACGGTTTATCTCTTGTTAGGTGAAACAGATCCCGGTGCGGGGAGTACGCAATATCTGGCAGCCTATGGAGATTGGCAGGGGAGGCTGGTGCCCGTGCGCCTATTCCGACCAGATGCCACCTCCGGGCGTAAATATGACGTGCTGCTCGTAGAGAGGCAGGACATTCGGCAGGGCATTCGTTATGACCCCAGGCATAAGACTCTCACATACCCTGAGATCACAAAAACAGGCCACAAGGTCCGCACGCGTATCCGTAAGTTGAAATTTGATGGCGACGTATTCAAATGAGGGTGTCTGGTAACTGTCTGATAATTACCTTAAACCTAAGACTTGTCATCTATAGCCAAGCCTTTTAGGCCGTTCACTGACCAGTTCTACCGCCGTTCGATTTCTTTTTTATATTTACCGATATCTTAAAATCTCATTACCCGATCATGAAGGACTACACCAGGCTATTTGATATCATTTATTACCAGCAGGAGCGCTTTCCTCAGGAGGATTCTTTTTGCCGCAAGGAAAACGGACAGTGGACCAAATACTCTACTGCAGATGTGATCCGCATAGGCACGGAGGTGAGCCTTTCACTGATGGCCCTCGGTGTGAAGCCTGATGACAAGATAGCCGTAGTCTCAGGCAACCGTCCTGAGTGGAATATAGTGGACCTCGGGGTACTGCAGATAGGTGCCGTACTCGTGCCGATCTACCCTACCATCACAGAGGAGGAGTACGAGTTTATCCTGAAAGATGGTAACGTGAAGTACATCTTTGTAGGAGACGCTGGTCTCGCCAAGAAGATCAGTAATATCAAAGCCCAGACCGAACTGATAGATATCTATAGCTTTGATAAAGTGCCCGGCACTAAAAGCTTTGACGAGTTTCTCGCGTTGGGCAAGGGGGCTGATGTAGCAGCGGTCACTGCCGCCCGCGCAGCAGTAGACCCTATGCAGCTGGCCACCATCATCTATACCTCTGGTACTACAGGCAATCCTAAGGGCGTGATGCTCTCTCACAATAATGTGGTGAGCAATGTCAAGGCCGTGAAACCGATCCTGCCGGTAGATGAGACTATGAAGGTACTGAGCTTCCTCCCGCTCTGCCACATCTTTGAGCGTATGGTAGTCTATGTGTATATGGCCAATGGCGTATCTATCTACTACGCAGAGAGCCTGGAGCTCATAGCGGACAACCTGAAGGAAGTGAAACCTGACTTCTTCACCTCCGTACCGCGCCTGCTCGAGAAGGTATTCATGAAGCTGGAGGCAGCCTCTGCCAACCTGAGTGGCATCAAGAAAAAGCTCTACCTCGCAGCGATGGACTTCGCGGTCAACTATGATATAGAGAAGGAATACGGTTGGTGGGATAATTTCCTATACAAGAATGTATATGACAAACTGATCTTTGCCAAGTGGCGCGAGGCGCTCGGCGGTAATGTGAAAGGCATCGTGACCGGCGCTGCGAAGCTGAATCCAAAGCTGGCGCGTGTCTTTACCGCAGCTGGCATCTTTATCAGTGAGGGCTATGGCCAGACCGAGAGCTCACCGGTCATCACTGTGAATCCATTCACACCAGACAAGATCAAGTTTGGCACTGTAGGCCCTGTGATAGATGGGGTAGAGGTACACCTGGATCATCGCGAGGGCATGGGCCCTGGCGAGGGCGAGATCCTGGCCAAGGGACCTAACGTGATGATGGGCTACTACAACCGTCCCGATGCCACCGCAGCTACCGTGAAAGACGGCTGGCTCTACACAGGGGACGTAGGCAAATTTGTAGACTACAGGGGCAGTAAATACCTGCAGATCACTGACCGTGTCAAGGAGATATTCAAAACATCGGGGGGCAAGTATGTAGCACCTCTCTCTCTGGAGAGCAAGATGAAAGAGATCCCATTCATAGAGCAGATGCTCGTGATAGGTGAAAATCGCAACTATGTATCTGCACTTATAGTGCCAAACTTCCCGGCGCTCACAGACTGGTGCAAGCAGCACGGTGTGACCGCGGTCAATAAAGAAGCTATCGTCA
>CAZNDJ010000195.1:0-4811 GCA_964571705.1 uncultured Chitinophagaceae bacterium | reverse complement strand
CAAATCCTTGATAGCTGCCCACGGCGCAGTCTACGCCCCACTCACCCGGAGGCGTGAGGAGGGTGAGCGCCATCAGGTCGCAGGCCACTGTCACGGCGCAGCCTACAGCGTGGCACTGCTCTGTGAAAGCCTTGTAGTCAAATACATTGCCATCTACAGCCGGGTACTGTACCAGTGCGCCAAAGAATGCATTGTCTATCGTGACCGTATTATGATCGCCCACCACGACCTCTATATCGAGGATCTCCGCACGGCTCTTTACCACATCTATGGTCTGCGGCAGGCAGAGGTTTGAGACAAAGAATTTATTGAACTCTGCATCCTTCTTATTCTTTATACCCCAGAATAGGTGCATGGCCTCAGCAGCAGCAGTGCCTTCGTCCAGCAGTGATGCATTGGCTATAGGCAGGCCGGTGAGGTCTGCCACCATGGTCTGAAAGTTTAGCAGCGCCTCCAGGCGGCCCTGCGCTATCTCAGCCTGATAGGGTGTGTACTGGGTGTACCAGCCTGGGTTCTCCAGGATATTGCGGCGGATCACCGCAGGTGTGATGGTACCGTAGTAGCCGGCACCGATGTAGTTTTTATAGAGCTTGTTCTTCTGTGCTTTCTTGCGCAGCTCGGTCAGGTAGGTGTACTCACTCTGCGCTGCCGGCAGTGCCAGCTCTGTAGTGCGCATGATGGATGGCGGTACGGTCTGGCTGATCAGCTCCTCTACTGATGAGGCTCCTATGGCAGCGAGCATTTGCTTGGTTTCATGCGCATCCGGGCCTATGTGGCGGTCACGAAAGGCATCTGTGGACTTTAAGTCTATCATAACGGAGAAAGAGGTATTGTAAAAGAATGCGCGAATTTAAGTAAAACGCACATTCTTTTACAGGCGCTGAAAGCTCCGTAAAAATAAAAGTTGATAACCTAAACAATTATGGCCAAAACCTGTTGAGTGGGGCCATCCGGAGATGTGTATAAAGCAGTCTACTTAGGGACGCAGGTATAACCATTGCGCTCCTCATCAGATACGGCAGATTTCAGGTTATTGCCGGCTCCTTCGGTGCCTTTATTACAGAGTTCGCTGCGGAGGACTACAGTAGTATCCGCGCCGCTCTGGGTCTGTGACTTTTGTGGCAGGGTGCAGACATAGCATTTCTTGCATGAACCCATACCGATAGCCAGCAGGAGGAGGGATGTGCCGAGGAGTATATTCTTCTTCATGATCTCTGATTGAGGTGGCTAATATAAAGAAAACCTGCGCTTTTGAAATAATGCGCTAAAAAATCTGACACTGGTTTGACACAAGCCGTTCATGGGTCTTTGGGATAGCCACTTTGCCGCGCATAAAAGCTAATAGACAGCTTTTTGGCACTTTTAGTATGAAAAGATACTTTTGGAAGATGAAGTATATTGGTTTTCTGTGTACTGTTGTTATGATCGGGGTTACCACGCTGCTATGCGCCCAGGGTGTCCAGGATAATTTTAAGATCGTGAAGGCCAGCAATGGACAGACCTTCCTGCTGGCGCAATCTGGCGGCGGGGTGACCTATACTGATGTCTACTTTCGGATCGGCACTGCCTACGAGACCGACTCCGTGAGCGGTATCTGTGTGATGCTCAGCCATGCTATAGATGAGAATATCAAAGCTGCCATAGCCGGACGTAGCATCAGGTATAGCAGTGAGGTGACCCCTACGCAATTTGCATTTCACTTTGAGTCTGCGGGACTGGATGAGGTGTTGCCGCTGATACGTGACCAGATCATCTACACTCCTGTCAATGAGCGTAACCTTAGGCTGGCAGCAGATAGGGTGAGCGCTGAGCTGGATAGCCTGGCGGGGGATGCAGAGGCCAGGACCAGCCTGCAGATCAAGAGGTATCTCTGGGGCAAAGACCTGCGGAAACTCGATATCTATGGAGATAGATACAGCTATAAAACGCTAACTCACGCCCAGCTCAATCAATTTCGCGATAAGTACTTTTTACCTTTAAATAATGCTGTGCTTGTTACCGGTTCTTTAGCAGAGCAGGCTACTCTGGACAAACTTCAGTCATTCTTTAAAGACTTCAGGAAGGCAGAGTTTAATCCTGAGCTGATCACTCATGTGATAGATTTTAAGCCTTCGGTTTATAGCATACAGCTCTTGTGCCCAAAGCCCGGTGGGCATACCCTATCTATCACCTATCAGCAGCCAGGTGCGCGTCAGGACAGGCCGGGTACCTATGGCGCCTATATGCTGGCGGCCATACTCAATGATGCAGGCAGCAAACCATCAAGAGCACTGATGGCCTCGGGAATTCTGAGCAATGTTAAGGCTGTGTATGAATGCAATAACTTCCAGGGTGCCTTTACGATCTATGCAGATGTCCCTTCGGAGCATTATCAGGAGGCTTTTCAGACCATAGATAGTGTTATAGCTGCGTTTTGTAAAAAGGAATATTTCAATCAGGATGACCTGAATGCCGAACATCAGAAAGTTACCGGGGAGTTTAATAATCTACGCAGTCATACCCACACATTTATGACTCAGGTGGCTAAATTTCGTTTCTCAGGTGATGAGAATTATTTTTCATCCCTGGCAGATAGTATCCTGACGGTAGATGTGCCCGCTATGCGGCGTTATATAGCCGATTATTTCATCGATCATACCGGAGTGAAGTGCGTCTATGCAGATACTGCGTCGCTACACCAGCAATCAGTGGCTACCCGCTACTATGAGATCAACGATTCGGTAAAGGACATCACTTTTACCTATCCGCAGAATGTGACAGATATAGATAGTAATAGCTATAGCGACCTGCAGCGCCTGATACAATGGCTTAAGACCAATCCCGATGTGCACATTCAGGTCAATGGCTATGCCGACAAGAGTGAGTTTGACAAATCATATGACACAACGGTAATTCACTTTATCCGGAATACTCCTACATTTCGCAAAGCAATGCCAGACCACATGAATGCGAGGTACCTGCGTATAGAGATGATGCGCGCTATGAAGATAGCGAAGGCGCTCTATGAGGCTGGCATATCAGATGACCGTATTACAGGTACCAGCATGAGCTTTACATCCGATGATGAGCAGCAGGCTGCAGTGTGGCGCAAATGTACTGTGACACTGGAAAAGATACGCCCGCATATGTCGCTATATGAGTATCACTTTGGCCGCAAGAAGGAGGATGGGTCGCCGAGATCAGGGCAATAGGTCAAAAGGTTGAAGGTCAATTATTACCTAAACTATCGGGGCCACCACCTGAATTGAATTTACCGGGATCTACGTTTTCTGGTGCCTCGCGGGATAGCCACAGATCTATCTCACCACCCAGATGAATGCGACCGCTCCCGTTTTCAGGCGATTGCTTATAGACATAAGCATTAGTTTTCTCTGCATCTGACATGCCAGGTGCCATGACAGCCCCAGTGGTCAGGTTATACTCTTCTCTCAGTTTCAGGAGGGCCTCATCATAGCGCAAGCCTATCAGATAGGGTACGGGGATGGTCTCATTGCCCAGGCCCTCACCCACGAGCAGGGTGATCGTACTGCCTTTGGGTATCTTGGTTCCTGCCTTCAGCGGGCGGCCATTTACCAGCATGCCTATCAGCGCATCGCGGTGTGGGTCCGGCTTGTATACCGGCTCGCCTACCTTAAATCCCATGCCCTCCAGCTGTATCTTGGCATATTTGAAGGAGCTCTTGCCCACCAGGTCTGGTACATCTGCCAGAGGCGCACTGCTGGCGTTTACAGTCAGGTAGATGGTCCGGCCGGACTTGACAGAGCTGCCCGATTTAGGGCTCTGCTCTACGATACTCAGGGGCGGCTTGTCTGTCATATAGGCCGAGTCCATGATCTCATAGTCCAGGCCATACTTAGATAGGGTATCCGTAGCAGCGTCAAAGGGCAGGCCGTGGATATCCGGTACTACCAGTGTCTGGCCGTGGCGGGTGTAGACGCGCAGGCCCCAGTTGACCAGCATGAGCAGTATGATAGTCAGTCCTATGGCTATCAGTATGTTGTAGAGGAGTGTCTTGGTCAGGTACTTCTTCAATGCCGGAGCGTTTAGGACAAATATATGGGTTTGCAGAGACAACCATCTACCCAAACGCAGGCCACAGGCTATAAATTGTACAAGCCAAAGGACAGCTATACATTTCTATAGCCGCTTTTGATAGCCGTTGCAACATAAAATTGCTCAAAATCCGTCCTTACTTATACATCTTATTTAGAATTGGTCTAAATTTGCCTCCGTGTCCGAAGAAAGATCAAAAGAAGAAATCAAAGCTGCCGTCATAGAGGTGCTGAAAACTATATTTGACCCCGAGATACCCGTGAATATCTATGAGCTGGGCCTGATCTATGAGGTCAATGTGATGGACGGAAATGTGGTAGAGGTGGTCATGACGCTCACATCGCCTAGCTGCCCCGTAGCAGGTACCCTGCCGGGAGAGGTAGAGGAGAAAGTGAAAAGTGTATCCGGTGTGACAGATGCCGTAGTAGAGCTGGTATTTGAGCCCGCCTGGAATCAGGATATGATGAGTGAGGAAGCGAAGCTGGAGTTGGGATTCATGTGATAAGCTCCTACATCTATCACCGCCAAAAAAAATCGCAAGAACAAGCAATCATAAATCAACAATCAAAAATCATAAATAACAAAAATGTATCCAGCAGAACTAGTAGCGCCGATGAAGGCAGACCTGACAGGTGTAGGATTCAAGGAACTCACCAGTGCAGCAGATGTAGATACTGCCATGGCTGATAAAGAAGGTACGACCTTCCTTTTCTTTAACTCAGTATGCTGCTGCGCAGCAGGTGCTGCCCGCCCCGCAC
>CAZNDJ010000194.1:0-4832 GCA_964571705.1 uncultured Chitinophagaceae bacterium | reverse complement strand
ACTGATTTCGAAGGTACTTTCGAGTTCAAACCTCTCGAGCCGGGCTTTGGTGTGACAGTGGGCAACGCTCTCCGCCGTGTACTGTTATCTTCTTTGGAAGGCTATGCTATCTCTGGTATCAAGGTATCAGGTGTGGACCATGAGTTCTCTACCATCAAGGGTGTGATCGAAGACGTGACTGAGATCGTGCTGAACCTGAAGCAGGTGCGCCTCAAGAGGGTAATGGATGACGACAACAACAATGATAAGATATACATATCGCTGAAGGGTGTAGAGCAGTTTAAGGCTGAGCACATCGAGAAGCACACTAACGTATATCAGGTGATGAACCCGGACCTCGTGATCTGCAATATGAACAGCAGCGTGCACGTAGAGATGGAGCTCACTATCAGCAAGGGCCGTGGCTATGTACCAGCTGACGAAAACGCAGGTGGTGGCCAGCCAGGCTTCATCGCTATCGACTCTATCTTCACCCCTATCAAGAATGTGAAGTATGCAGTAGAAAACTTCCGTGTAGACCAGCGTGTAGACTTCGAGAAACTGATCCTCGATGTGACTACAGATGGTACTATCAATCCTGAGGAGGCAGTAAAGGAGGCATCACGCATCCTGATCCAGCACCTCATGCTGATCACTGACGAGCATATCACTTTTGACGCTCCTGCAGCGGTAGAAAATGAGATGGTAGATGAGCACATCCTCCACATGAGGAAGCTCCTCAAGACACCTCTCGAGGACCTCGACCTGTCAGTACGCGCATTCAACTGCCTGAAGGCTGCTAAGATCAACTCTCTGGAAGAGCTGGTATCTTTCAATACAAATGACCTCCTGAAGTTCCGCAACTTCGGTAAGAAGTCACTCGTAGAGATCGAAGCACTCCTGCATGAGAAAGGCCTGCACTTTGGCATGGAGCTCAGCAAGTACAAGCTGGACGAGTGATTTTGATTAGATAATAGAATTTAGACAAGACAAATAAGAACGACCCATTAAAAGCATTTAGAAATGAGACACGGAGATAAAGTAAATAACCTCGGACGTACTACAGCTCACAGGCATGCCCTCATGAGGAACCTCGCCATAGCGCTGTTCACTCACAAGAGGATCTTCACTACACTGGCCAAGGCTAAAGCCCTCCGCGGTTTCGCAGAGCAGCTGATCACTAAGAGCAAGACTGACTCTACCCACAGCCGCCGTACTGTATTCAGCTACCTGAATGACAAGGATGCTGTGAAGGAGCTCTTCGGCGTGATCGCAGCCAAGGTAGGCGAGCGTCCGGGTGGCTACACACGCGTGATCAAGACCGGTTTCCGTGCAGGTGATGCTGCCGAGATGGCCATGATCGAGCTGGTAGACTTCAACGAGATCTATACTCAGAATAAGAACGCTGCTAAGTCTGCTGAGCCTAAGAAGAAGACCCGCCGTAGCGGTGGTGCTACTAAGGCTGCAGGTACTAAGAAGGCACCGGCCAAGAAAGCCGCTGCTGCTGAAGAAGCTGCTTCTGAAGAATGAGTATAACCTTTCAGGTTTCGATATTACAAAGCCCTCCACCTGGAGGGCTTTGTGTTTTATGAGGTAGCTCAAACATGATGATGAGGAATGTCTATCCGCTCATAGACAAAATCTATGCACATGCAGATACATATTCACTAGCTTTACAGTCGCAAAAATCAAAGAAATGGCAGTAAACACGCTTACAGACACAGACTTTCAGAATAATATACAGCAGCATGATAAGGTGATAGTAAAATACTATGCCGACTGGTGCGGCTCATGCAAGCTTTTTGCACCTAAATTCAAAAGGCTGTCTGGCGACGAGCGCTTCGCAGGGGTAGAATTTGTGGAGGTAAACGCGGAAGAAAATCCTGAAGCGCGCAAGGCGGCAAACGTAGACAACCTGCCATTCATAGCTACTTTCAAAAATGGCCAGCTGGTCAAGGGCGAGGCTACCTCCAAGGAAGATTTTGTAGTGGGCATGCTCACAGATCTGGTTTCCTGATCCTACATTCACCTAACCTCAAAACTACATATATGCAAATCCCGGTGATCAAACAACTGGCCGAAACCTATACGATCGATGTACTGCGTGCAGCTGAAGATGCGATCATCAATGAGCAGACGCCGGCCATAGAGATACAAGGCAAAGATGAAGGCGAGCAGCTCACGCATGTGCTGGCCGCCATAGAGATACTGAATGATATGGAGAAAAGCGGTATAGACTATCGCACGGCATTGCGCAACTACACTCAGCGCGTGCGCAACTCTATCAGCTAGGCTCAGGGTTTGAAGTTGGGGTCCGCAGCGCTGCGATTCTTCTTGATATTATTGTATATCGCGCTGATAGGGTTATAGAACTTAGTTTTTTCCTTGTGTTTGTAGGTCGGTGCGTCTATACCCGCCACTGTCACAGGTTTGTGTACGCCTGTGCCTTTAATAAACTGATCTATAAATTCATCTCTATTGTGAAATGGATAGATGGTGACCGTCTTTAGCGAATAGATATCCTCTACGAGCTGGATATTGAATGTGTATTTATCCTTGTCAGGTATAGCACTTACAGGTATGCTTTTAGGGATATATCCAAGTGCGGAAAACCTCAATGTGTCCGTAGGGTAGACGTACATAGTATATTTACCATCCTGATCAGAGGTTACGCCTTTTCTCTGATTAGGTATCCATACATTCGCAAAAGAGATACTACCACCGCTCTTGAGGTCAGTGATCTGCCCCTTGATCATAAACTTCCCTTCTGTAAACTCAAAATTCATCTGGGCGCTGGCAGCGATGGAAATCATTGCCGAGATGGCAAATAGCCACAGGCGGCGCGTGTTGCTGGTCGGGAGTGACTGATGTAGACTGGTCTTCACTAGATCAAATGTAGCAAAAACGCAGGCACTCGATGTGCAGTATCTGACCATTAAGGATATTTGTGAGCTGATGGAAACCTTCTATATTCATGTCATGAAGAAGTACACCGTTTCTCTACTGCTTGTAGTTGTTGCAATAGGTCTTTCAGCCTGTATCAAAACCGCAACTGATACCTTTGATCCATTCATCGGTGATTTCAAAGGAACTCTGACGGACTCGGACCTGGTGACGCATCAGGTCACTATTCATAGTTCTTATCCCCTCAACGTGTCGAAGCTCACATCCACCCGCATCGGGTTGGGATCTGATAGTGCAGGCATCACTGATTTTTATGCTGACGTGGCTATAACTGGTGCCGATCTGAGTGGTACCATACCAGGACAGACTTCTGACACTATTACACTGCAGGGCATCACAGTATCAGGCCTCGGCCAACCCTCAGGTACTACCCTGGCTTATGCGGGTGCTTCCAGGCAGCTCATATTTGCATACCGCATGGGATATACTACTATGTCCGGAGGCAAAGTAGTAGTGTATAAAGGGATCAAACAATAGCTTCTTTTCCTTCTGAAATTCTAATTTTTAGGGTCTTTTTTTGTTAAAATGAACGTTTTTGGTCAAAAAACGCTTTCATACCCCTTTTTTCTTACCTTCGTCATCCATTCCTTTTAAACCTTTACATATGGATTTAAAGCAAATACAAGAACTCGTCAAGCTGGTCAATAAATCCGGCATCAGCGAGCTACAAGTGAAAGAAGGCGACTTTGAGGTCACGATCAAGACAGGAGGTGTGATACAGCCTGTACAGTATACCCCGGCATATGCACAGCAGGTGCCCCAGATAGCACAGCAGCCTGCAGCTGAGACCAAGGTGGAAGCACCTGCGCAGGCCAGCACAGCGCCAAAGGCCGAGTCCGGCATAGCATTCAAATCTCCGATGATAGGCACCTTCTACCGCAAGTCGGGCCCGGACAAGGACCCATTTGTCAAGGTAGGTGATACTATAAAGAAGGGTGACGTACTCTGTATCATAGAGGCGATGAAGCTCTTTAACGAGATCGAATATGATGGAGACGGTGGCAAGGTAGTAAAGATACTGGTAGACGACGCCTCTCCGGTGGAGTATGACCAGCCGCTCTTCCTGATAGAGAAGGCCTAAAGCCATGTCAGCCTTAGTTTCAATTTTTAACCAATAAAGCCGGTCCGCCGGTACTGATTTCCTCCCTATGGGAGGGTTAGGGAGAGGTTATATGTTCAAGAAAATATTAATAGCCAATAGGGGCGAGATAGCCCTGCGTATCATCCGCACGTGCAAGGAGATGGGCATCAAAACCGTAGCCGTATATTCCACTGCAGATCGCGATAGTCTTCACGTCCGCTTTGCTGATGAGGCCGTGTGTATAGGCCCGCCTCGCAGCCGCGACAGCTACCTGAATATGGTGCACCTCATAGCAGCAGTAGAGCTGACAGGCGCAGATGCCGTACACCCGGGGTATGGCTTCCTGGCAGAGAATGCAGAGTTTGCAGACCTGTGCATGAAGTATGGTGTGAAGTTCATAGGTCCTACCGGTGCGCAGATCCGAGCTATGGGTGATAAGATCACCGCCAAAGAAACCATGATCAAGGCCGGTGTGCCATGCATACCGGGCTCAGGCGGCTTGGTAGAGACGCTCGATGAGGCAAAGAAACTGGGCAGGCAGATAGGCTACCCAGTGATCATCAAGGCTACTGCCGGAGGTGGTGGCAAGGGTATGCGCGTAGTGCACTCCGAGTCTGAGATAGAGAAAGCATACACTACAGCCCGCGCAGAGGCGGGAGCGTCGTTCAATAATGATGGCGTGTACATGGAGAAATTTATAGTAGAGCCACACCACATAGAGATACAGGTAGCAGGCGACCAGTTTGGCCGTGCCTGCCACCTCAGTGAGCGCGACTGCTCTGTGCAGCTCCGCCACCAAAAGCTGGTG
>CAZNDJ010000193.1:0-4892 GCA_964571705.1 uncultured Chitinophagaceae bacterium | reverse complement strand
TATATATCCTGCAGATGACCGTAGCTGGTCATACGCTGTACGAGCGTGTCACTGTGGAGCGATAAGATGGCTTGCTCTGGATAGACTGGGTAGCTGTGATAGTTATCGCAGCACAATAGATAAGATACGTATCAGCAGGATAAACTGCTGATATGCCATGCTATGGACCGATGTAGCATCGGGGTCTGGATGCATTTGAATATGATAAAATTATTTAACGTAAGGATGCCTCAAATTACTGAAACCTGCGTACCTTGTGCATGAGGTTTATCCTCACTCCTAAAACCCAATCTGTATGAAAGCTACTATTACCCTCCGGCTTGTCATTTGTGCTTTGGTATTGTCTCTGCTGTTTGTTCTGCCTGCTTCAGCGCAGCAATACCAGTTTACCAGCAATGGCCGTGATGGCCGCGATACGGTGACCACTACACGTATAGTGAACAGCTATGCAAAAGTCAAAGCAATAACTGGTAATACTGTCTATACGAACGGGCCGTATGTGCCACAGGTGAGGGATCGTGTACTCCTGATGCAGATGACCGGCCGGGACTCCGGTGTCTGGCAATGGGATACGGTGCGGCTAGGAGGCAACCCGTGCTACCTCTCTAACATTTACAAGCAATTTGATACCGCTAACGGAGCTAAGATCCAGCTCATAAAGGCGCCTCAATACCAGTCGCTATATGTACGCTCAACAGGTAGCCTGACTGCCGCTCCGTGGAATGATAGTACAGGCGGTGTCCTGACCTTTATGGTGAAGGATACATTTAAAATGGATGCGGGGGGTAATTGTAATGTGTCTTATCTCGGATTTTTGCCACGTGCAGATACATCTGCTGCCGGAGCGCATGGCACCGGTGGTGCTGGTGGCATAGGTGGCGCTATAGGCCAGAATGGCGGCGACTCTGCACTGGTGATCGGCTCGGGAGTAGGTGGCGGAGGTGATGGAGGCATGTTTGGCCAATACGGCGCTGTAGGCAATGCGATCATCTATGCGCTCTGCCCGGGCTGTGCTACACCTGTCTATGCAGACACAGCCAGAAACCTATCTCTGGTAGACAGCGGGCTGGCAAAAAATAAATTTATGATGGGAGGCGCAGGACGTACCGGACATGGCGGCAAAGGTGGCCGCGGCGGCGGTGGCGGCGGCGGTGGCACAGCTGGCCCCGGCACGGACGGCGGTGCCGGTGGAGACGGCGGCAAAGGAGGTACAGGCGGACGTGGAGGAGGCGTCATCCTCTTCTCGTCAGGCTATATGAAGATACCGGACTCGACACTGTTGTTTTTTGCGATAGGTGAAAATGGCCAGAATGGAATGCCGGGAGATACCGGGCAGGCTGGTGGCAATGGCGGGCCGGGACTCGGTCCCTGTACTGTAGGCCCTGGTGGTGGTGGCCGTGGCGCATCTGGCGGCAATGGCGGCGATGGCGGCGGCGGCGGCGGTGGTGGCGTAGTGTATGGTGTATTGTTTCATGCTGCACCTAGCTTTACTGACAGATCCTACACTACGGCGGGGGGGATCAGAGGCAGCGGTGGCATAGGTGGTCCGGGTGGTCCGGGTGGGCAGAACGGTAGCGTGCCGGGCGGAGCCAACTGCGGTGGTGTACAAGCTGGTCAGGGTCCTAATGGCGATAATGGCAGCGATGGCAATAATGGTAACAATGGTGTAGGCAGCGGTGGCTCTGGCGGCGGCGGGGGTGGCGTAGTAGTACAGTCGTGCCAGAACTTTGCAAACTATCTGGAGGCTATACCAGTGGGGTATGGCTGTACCACGCAGGGCTATCTTACGTATTTTGAAAATCATACCGGCGCACAGTCACCTTATACAATTTTCGGAGAGGATACATTCAGCGGGGATAACTATACCACCTACATGCTCACAGTAGCGAATGCCTCCGGCTGCGTAGCCATACGCGGAGGTAATGTGAGCCAGACGGTACTGCAGCCTAGCTATGAGATCACGCCGGCCTGTCCGGGTACGACGGACGGGCAGATAGTGGTGACCCTCGATCTGGCTCCTCCGGGCCCGGCACCATGCGTGCCGACCGCAGGCTATACTGCTATATATGATATCAATGGCTCCTTCATAGACTCCACTCAGGCTCTGGCCCTATGGCCCGGCCGCTACTACGTGGTGTGGGGTATCAATAATGAAGCGCCGCACTATGATACGATAGAGCTCGCTACGGTCACACCAGTCACTATCACGCCTACTATCACAGACCCGACCTGCGGCCAACCAGATGGAGGCTCTATACACCTGCAGGTGACCGGCGAGGATGCGTGTTTATATTACTACTACGGCTGGAATAACCAGGCCTTTGGGTATAATAATGATAACCTGGCAGCCGGCACCTATGAAGTATCTATAACCTACAACGGGCCAGACTACTGTATCCCGCTGGCTAATGTGTGGTACACTGTAAACTATGCCTGCGCCCAGACTGAGACCTTCACGATCCATGCGCCGGTAGGCTCAGAAGATGTGTACCTGGATGTAGATGTATGCCCAGGTATGCCATATAACTATAACGGCATAGACTACTATGCCGGCACGAATATCATACTACCGGCCAATCCAGGTGGCTGTGATACCACCATCTGGCTCACGGTGAATGAATACTACTCACCACAAGGGTACGAGTACCAGCAGATATGTGACGGAGACCAGTATTTATGGAACGGCAACTATTATAATCAGACAGGGCAATACTATACTACGCTCTTTGGCGCCGATGCCCTGGGCTGCGATAGCACTGTGGAGCTGGATCTGTATGTAGCGCCTCCGATCACTGCAGGCAATCTGGGCGACCAGACCTTTGGTGATGGATGTGCCAGCGAGCCTGATTATTCTCAGATGAATATCACCGGCGGCGATGGGTTCTATTCTTATGCGTCTACAGCGGGTGCATCTACCTGTATAGGCAATGCCCTACAGACACCATATACAGTGGATGTGACAGATCTGGATGGCTGTACGGCGGAGTTTTATGTGAATGTGAACTACCTGCAGGATAACTATAGCGTATCGATAGATAATATAATGCCTGAGACCTGTCCGGGCGCTGGTAACGGGTACTTTAACTATACTGTGACAAATATGGATAATCAAAGCTGTAATCCTCCGTTCTGGTCACTACAGATCACTGGATTCAATAGTGGTAGCCAGACAGGTATCTCCTCGTCCAGCAACCAGCAATTTGGCACGGAATACAACTATGGAGCTGATGCTTATTCTTACACATTGACAGGACTTGGCAGTTGTATAACGCCGGTCAGCGGGAGTTTTGATATCAATGTCTCTATCAATGGCACTTCGGGATACGAGTATCAAACTATCTGTGATAATAGTTCTATTACCTGGAATGGTGCTACCTATACCCAGCAGGGTGTGTACACGCATCTATTTACGGCGGGTGGTATGGCTGGCTGCGATAGTACGGCCTACCTCAATCTATCTGTGGCGCAAACCTATGCGAAGGATTGGTATGATACCATATACAGCGGCCAGATTGTGCTGCTCGATGGACAATCGTATGGTCAGGATGGCATCTACACTGCCACTCTCACCAGCGTAAGTGGCTGCGATAGTGTGGTGACGCTCTACCTGACCGTGCTGCAGTCTGCAGCACCTGTCAATACATATCTCACCGAGCATATCTGTGCGGGATCAGCGTATGTGGTCGGTACTCATATCTATACCCTTGCAGGTTTCTACACTGATACGCTGACCAGCGCTGTGGGAGGAGATAGCATTGTGCATCTCACTCTCACGGTCATTAGCCCAGTAGCAGGTACGGCTACGGCTTCTATCTGTGCAGGTAGTTCATACACCTGGGCTGGCAATAGCTATACTCAGGCGGGTACTTATGCGCATACCTTCACCGCTGCTAGTGGCTGCGATAGCGTAGTAACGCTGACACTAGCTGTGATCAATCCTGTGACCGGTACGGTTACTGCTTCTATCTGTGCCGGTGGTTCCTATAGCTGGGCTGGCAATAGCTATACTCAGGCGGGTACCTATACGCATACCTTCACGTCAGCAAGTGGCTGTGATAGCGTAGTGACGCTGACATTGAGTGTGACACAGCCTGTCACTGTTACAGCTACGGCTTCTATGTGTGCTGGCGGTTCATATAGCTGGGCTGGCAATAGCTATACGCAAGCAGGCACCTATACGCATACCTATACAGCGGTGAGTGGCTGTGATAGCATAGTGACGCTGACGCTGAGTGTGACACAGCCAGTCACAGGTACGGCTACGGCCTCTATCTGTGCGGGCGGCTCATACAGTTGGGGGGGTAATAGCTATACCCTGGCAGGTACTTATGCGCATACCTTCACAGCAGCAAGTGGCTGTGATAGCATAGTGACGCTGACGCTAAATGTGACGCAGCCCGTGACAGGTACGGCTACAGCCTCTATCTGCTCGGGCGGCTCATACAGCTGGGGCGGGAATAGCTATACGCAGGGTGGTACTTATTCGCATACTTTCATCGCAGCGAGTGGCTGTGATAGCATAGTGACGCTGACGCTAAATGTGACACAACCTGTCACGGGTACTGCTACAGCTTCTATCTGTGCCGGCGGTTCCTACAGTTGGGCCGGCAATAGCTATACGCAAGCAGGCACCTATACGCATACCTTCACAGCAGCGAGTGGCTGCGATAGCGTAGTGACGCTGACGCTGAGTGTGACACAACCTGTCACGGGTACTGCTACAGCTTCTATCTGTGCCGGCGGTTCCTACAGTTGGGCCGGCAATAGCTATACGCAGGCCGGCACCTATACGCATACCTTCACCGCAGCGAGTGGCTGCGATAGCGTAGTGACGCTGACGCTGACTGTGACGCAGCCTGTCACAGGTACTGCTACAGCTTCTATCTGTGCAG
>CAZNDJ010000192.1:0-5017 GCA_964571705.1 uncultured Chitinophagaceae bacterium | reverse complement strand
TGAAGGAAGAGCACCTGGAGACACTCTCTGACCTGGCCTTTGCAGACTTCGCACATCCTAATAATCCTAAGCCTGTATCGCGTGCGGACTTCCGTGCGCTGTATGGCGAGGCGCTGTAAGTACTACAGTGAAACTATAAAGGGCGTAAAGAGATTTAAAATCATCCTTGCGCCCTTTACATTTATATCCCTTCTATGGTCAGCCTTTCTCTCCCACATAGTCGCTGAGATAGCGGTATGGCTCATTCAGCTCGCCATCCAAGGCGATAGTGGCCTTATTGATCGTGGTGCTCCACTCCTTGAGCAGGCGCGGTATCACCCGGCTCATGAGCATATTGCCAAAGTCCTCTGACGCATCCCGCGGTAGCTCGTTTGGCAGATTGTCTATAGACATGATGTCTACACTTTTCCCGTTAAATGGGTCAGTCTGCGTGCCCGTCTCCGGATCATAACCAAAGAAAGGTTCCGCGATAGTAGATGCAAAAAGCGTAGACGGTACCGAGGCCTCCGGAGCGATATCGCAGGTGATATCACCTATCACCTTTATATTAAAGTCCTTCTCCTCCATCTGCTCGCGGGTGAAGAAAACCGGTATGCGCTTATCCCAGTAGATGCCATTGATAAAGACATCTGCCGCACGGGTAAATGGGAAGAAGGATGACTGGTATAGCTCCGGATGCGTGTGATAGTCCAGTGCGTCAAAATCATCATGTCCATCGCGGTAAAACATATCCTTGGAGTGCAGCTGCGTATAGACTACCTCATCAAATTCCTTATAAACAAAAGAGTGCGGGTCTACCTTGCGGATCTTCATGATATCAAGCAGGAAGGCGGCGCCCTCAGACACGCGGCCATCGCCGCTCAGTACGACCTTCCACGGCGGCAGGTCCAGCTTGGCAAATTCTTTCTGCGCCTCGGCAAAGTTGTGGCACTCATGCATGGGCAGCATATCAAAGCGCCCTGTACGCAGGCCGATAGCCCTGATCGTATTATATGCGCCCACTATACCTGCCCACCTGCCAAAGGCGATGATGCGCTTGCCTTTATCATCCTTCAGGCACTCGTAGTCTATGAGGCGTATCTTCTTCTCCAGCACCGCCCTGAGCAGCTTGCGGTTATGCGCCTGCTTCTTGATAGTGTGGGAGAAGATCATGTAGGTCTTATTGGGTATGAGCAGCTGTGGTGGTATCTCCTTTACTCCGAGCAGCAGGTCGCAGTCGGAGAGGTTCTCACGCACGGCTATGCCCTGATAGCGGTATTCATCATCCGTGTAGCAGCGCGACTCACTGGGCTGCACTGCCACCCATATATTACTATACTCCTCCATCAGCGTGCGGCACTGGCTCGGAGTGAGCGGCACACGGTTGTCTTCTGGAGTTTTTTCTTCTCTGAGGATTCCTATTTTCATCTAAAGCACAGTTGTTTATTCACGCAGTAAACCTATAAAATTCCTTTTAAGTCGGTATAGGACCGCGGTCCTAGGAGTTTACCGTCTTTTATGCTTTAATGTTACTTTTGGCCAAAACTCCCGGCAGTGGCACAAACACTTTTGTATCTGATCATCGCTTTTATCCTCATAGAGTATATATTCTCTGCAGTACTCTCGTACCTCAATATGAAGTCGTGGGACAATCCCGTGCCGGCAGAACTGCGTGATATCTACGACGATGAAAAGTTTGAAAAGGCAAAGGCCTATGCGAAAGACAATAACCGCGTATCCTCCATATCCGGGCTGCTGTCACTGGCTGTCACACTCTGCTTTTTGTATTTCAAAGGCTTCGCGTGGGTAGATGGCATCGCACACAGTATCTCTGAGAATGCGATCATAGATGGACTCATTTTCTTTGGTATCATCATGCTGGCCAATAGCATTCTGGACCTGCCGTTTGAGCTGTACAGGATATTTGTGATAGAGGAGAAATATGGCTTCAATAAAATGACCATTGCCACATTCATAGGTGACAAGATCAAAACTGCGCTCCTCCTCGCCATCATAGGTGGTGCGGTATATGCACTGCTGGCCTGGCTGTATGATATGCTGGGTGGCTACTTCTGGATAGCGGGCTGGGCTGTAGTCTCCAGCGTTACCTTATTCATAGCGGCATTTTACACATCAGTGCTCTTGCCTGTTTTTAATAAGCTGATACCGCTGGAGAGCGGCGACCTGCGCAGCCAGATAGAGGCCTATGCGTCTAAGGTCAGCTTCCCGCTCACCAATATCATGGTGATGAATGGCTCGAAGCGCTCGTCAAAGGCCAACGCATTCTTCAGCGGTATGGGCAGCCGCAAGAGCATCGTGCTGTATGATACGCTGATCGAAAAAATGACCCCGGACGAGATCACGGCAGTACTCGCACACGAGGTAGGACACTACAAAAAGAAGCACATCCTGCAGTCCATGGCTATCAGTGTGGCGCAGATGGGCATCATCTTCTTCATCTTCGGCTGGGTAGCCGGCAATCCGCTCATGGCTGAAGTACTCGGGGTAAAGGAGAACAGGTTTTACCTCTCACTGGTCACCTTTACCATGCTATACAGCCCGGTATCTACGCTGATCGGTATGGCTATGAATGTCTTCAGCCGCAAGAATGAGTATGAGGCCGATGACTATGCCAAAACAACATACAGCTCGGCGCCACTGATTTCCTCTCTGAAAAAACTATACTCCGATCAGCTGGGCAATCCGCAGCCGCACCCGGCGTATGTATTCGTACACTACTCGCACCCTACGCTGCTGCAGCGTATCCGCGCCATGGCGGACTGATCCTACCACAGATAGGCGGATATCTACAATCATCTGAGCCTGAAGTACCTTTGTTTTGCTAGCGGAAACCCCGTGTGGCACGAAAAACCGTCTATACAGGCCGGTGACGACCGAAATGTACAATACAAGGGCTTTTTTATACAACCCGGGGCGAAAAACGAAAACTATTTTTAAATCGTTAAATTTAAAGTCATGAAGAATATATTACTCTTCGCCGCGCTGCTCCTGGGTGGGTCAGCCGCACAGGCAGGCACCTTCAGCATGGTCCAGATCAATCCCAATGCCGGATACTGTGACAATGTCTGGAGCGATAGCAGCAAGTACTACTATGGCGCCGGCGACCTGAAGCATTTTGCCCAGCTCAACGGGCTGCTGTACTTCGTAGCCACTGATCAGCCGTACAATGATGAACTATGGGTCACCGACGGCACACAGGCAGGCACGCACAAGATCAAAGACATCAATCCAAACGGCGGCTCCGGCATAGGAGACCTGCGTGTGGTAGGCGGGAAGATCTACTTCCTGGCCAATGAGACCAAGACAGATGCGGCACCTACTGATGACTATGACCTCTATGTGAGCGACGGTACCAGCGCAGGCACTACCAAGGTGAAAGACCTCGACCAGGCATTCAATAACCTGCTGAGTGAAGACAATGCGGGCGTGACCAATGGCAAGGTCGTATTTTGCACGCAGACAGATGTGATGGTGACCGATGGCAGCAGCTCAGGCACCCGCAGCCTGGCGCCTATCACCCTGACAGGCTACACCAGCGCCAATGGCTACTGCGAGATGAATGGCAATGTTTATTTTATCGTAAACAGCGACATCTGGAAGTCTAACGGCACTGTGGCCGGCACCAAGGCTGTAAAAGCTATCAGCGATAGCGCAGCCTGCCACTGGAAGCTCGCCTTTGCCAGCAAGATCAAAGCCTATAATGGCAAACTGTACATCATCGGCTCGGAGTCTGGCGTCGGACCTGACCTTTACTCCTTTGATGGGACAGAGAGCGGTACGGTGACCAAAGTCGTCTCTATGCCTGCCGGCAATACCTATCCGGACAATCTGAAAGAATGCGGAGGTTCGCTCTGGTTCTCTGCCTATGACACGTCGAGCTATGCTCTGTACAGGATAGACGCCGGTAGCCAGACACAGCGCATCTGCACGATCAATAATACGCTCAGCTATAGCGGCAGTAAGATCTTCTTTCCTAATGATCTTAATAATGGCTACGTAGTAGTAGATGCGCACACAGGTGCTCAGACTTGCTTTGGCCGCAGCGATCTCTCGCTCAGCGGTATCGGCTTCGGCGCCTATCCCAATACGGTACTGGCCATGGGCAATAAGTTTATCTATGAGGCCTATGATAGTGCTACCAGCCGCCAGGTCATGTGCATCACAGATGGTACCTCTGAGGGTATACAGGTAGTGATGCCTGCGGATGCAGTGACCAATCATCCCTTTGATTATATTTTCGGATGTGGCCTGCTGGATGTGTTTGACTTCACTACTTATGGCAATAAAGTCGTGATCCCTGCTGACTTCAATAACGCTGGCCGCGAATTGTGGTTCTATGAAGCTGATGACCTGATCAATGGCATCCTGGAGCAGGCGCAGTCTGCTGTAGCCATCTATCCAAATCCTGCTCACGACCAGCTGACCATAGACCTCGGCAAGGGCCAGGCACTAAGCACTGATGTAGCTGTACAGCTCATAGACATGAGCGGCAGGATCGTATCTACAGCTTCTATAGCAGACCAGAAGGCACAGGTCTCCGTATCATCTCTCGCTACCGGCAGCTACGTGGTAAATGTCACAAAAGGCAACAACCTCATAGCCCGCCAGAAGATAGCAGTAGCACACTAATATCAATCCTAAAACCACCTCAGAAAAGTGATGGACAAGCAGCAACACAAAACCGCGCCTGTCCATCACTTTTCTACTTTGAGTGATATCCGGTTCAGCTTTATCACTATCAATGAGGCCAACTTTGAAGTGCCCGACGTAGCGCACCGGCACCGCCACTGGTCCATCTTTATTTTCATGGAGGGTACCGGGCGGCACACCATAGATTTTTCTACCATTGAGACGTCTCCGGGCTCCATCCACTTTGTACTGCCGGGCCAGCTGCACGCACTGGATGGGCGTGAGGGCTTCCTGGCTCATGTACTGCTCTTCACCGAGGAGTTCTTCCTGCTGAAAGATGAGACCAAAAACCTGCTCATGAAGCTCTTCAGCTATATGGATAGCGGCG
>CAZNDJ010000191.1:0-5140 GCA_964571705.1 uncultured Chitinophagaceae bacterium | reverse complement strand
CTGCGAGAAGCTCGGTGGCGGCATGAATGAAGTGACACCGGATGGTATGTTTCAGGTGAAGGGCGTGGAGTGCCTGGGCGCCTGCGGCTACGCACCGATGCTGCAGCTGGGAGACTTTTACCATGAGTTTCTGACCAAGGAAAAAATGGACACGCTGATAGAAGACTGCCGCGCGGGCAAAGTAGAAAAATTGAGCAAAGTATAAATCTATATAAGTGGGTAGGAAAATACTAACAGAACACATCAATGTACCCGGCATACAGGGCTACGAAGTGTACCGCCAGCGTGGTGGCTACCGCTCTGTAGAGAAGGCGCTCAAGATGACGCCTAATGACATAGTGGAGGAGGTGAAGAAGAGCGGCCTGCGTGGTCGTGGTGGAGCGGGCTTCCCTACGGGTATGAAGTGGAGCTTCATAGACAAAAAATCCGGCCGTCCGCGCCACCTGGTGTGCAATGCGGATGAGTCTGAGCCGGGTACCTTTAAGGATCGCTATATGATGGAGAAGATCCCTCACCTGCTGGTGGAGGGTATGATCACATCGTCCATCGCACTGGAGGCCAACCTGTCCTACATCTACATTCGTGGTGAGTATATGTGGGTGTACCGCATACTGGAGCGCGCTATCAACGAGGCCTATGCCAAGGGATGGCTGGGCAAGAATATACAAGGCTCAGGCTATGACCTGGACCTGTATGTGACCTGTGGTGCCGGTGCGTATATCTGCGGCGAGGAGACTGCCCTGATAGAGTCACTGGAGGGCAAGCGCGGTAATCCGCGTATCAAGCCGCCATTCCCGGCGGTGGTGGGTCTGTATGGCAATCCTACAGTGGTGAATAACGTGGAGACGATCATGGATATCCCGTGGATCGTGATGAATGGTGGTGATGAATTTGCCAAGATAGGCATAGGCAAGTCTACAGGTACCAAGCTGATCTCTGCCTCCGGCCATATCAGAAAGCCGGGTGTGTATGAGATAGACCTGAGTATCTCTGTAGAGGAGTTTGTGATGAGTGATGAATACCTGGGTGGTATGTACTCTGACCGTCCGCTAAAGGCCTGCGTGCCGGGTGGCTCGTCAGTGCCGATCCTGCCAGCGGAGTTGCTCTTCAAGACTGCCAAAGGGGAACAGCGTATGATGACCTATGAGTCTATGTCTGATGGTGGCTTTGCTACCGGATCGATGATCGGCTCGGGTGGCTTCATTGTATATGATGATACTACCTGTGTAGTGCGCAATACGTGGAATTTCTCACGCTTCTACCACCATGAGTCATGCGGGCAGTGCTCGCCATGCCGTGAGGGTACAGGCTGGATGGAGAAGATCCTCTACCGCCTGGAGCATGGTTACGGCTCTCAGGAGGATATAGACCTGCTGTGGGATATCCAGCGCAAGATAGAAGGCAATACCATCTGCCCGCTGGGCGATGCTGCTGCATGGCCTGTAGCTGCGGCTATCCGCCACTTCCGTCATGAGTTTGAATACCATGTGCGTTATCCTGAGAAGATCAAGGACCGTAAGCACTTTGAATATGAGCCTTGGGAGAAAGTGAAGCACCTGATGATCCAAGAGGAAATTGTTAGTGTGATCTAACTTTAATAAGTATGCCTACTTTATCAAATTCTGAAATTTCAAAATACAATTTGATCGACGAGTTTTTGTCGGAAATTGATAAAGTTAAAGGGCAGAAGGAATTAGATCATATAGTTAGAACCTACATAACTAATGAAGACACTGAAACTGATGATTGGAGCGTTTTGGAAACTTTATTAATTTGTCTTGATCGAGTAACACAAGATGTTGAGGAAAGTGAAAGTGATGTATCAATACTAGAAATAGTTTTCACTATTAATGACCGATTTCTCCAAAATGGGATTGAATATCTTAGACGTTACTCCGCCAATATCACTCTCTTAAATTATATAATCAACATTTGGATATCTATTCTTCTACAGCGGTCTAAGCTATCAAATTTAGACTTTCAAAGATGTATGCTTTTTTTTGATAAGAATATTTATGAATCAAGTTCCAGCTATTTCGAAGAACACTTTATCGATCATGACTTACCGCGGTTAATTGCAAAAGGGAATGATCAAGGTTTAAGTGTTTATGAGTTTAAATCTTTCTTGGATTTCGTATCTAAGTATTTTCCTGGAATGAAGGATGAAAAAAGATATTACCAAGTCTTCGATCAACAAGTTTTGGTAGATGATATTTTTAATTTTGAGGACTCTCGGATTAGCTTAATAGAATTAGAGCACAGTGTTAGTGACACTATTACAACACTAAGTAAATTTGATATAAATGGGGTTGTTAATTCCATTTTAAATTTCGACGACCACCTAAGTAATAGTCTTTGGACTATCTCCATAAGAATACACAACTATAATGATATTTATTATGCCAACAGGGTTCTTAGAAATTTGAGTTTTTTGGTCGACGCTCTTGAATCTATAGATGAGATAGATATTTATATAGAGGAACTCCGGAAGGGGAGTCTTGTTTTTAAGTTCATCGCAAGAGTTAAATCACTCTCATCCGAAATAGATTTCAAAAGTGTTTTGCATCAGGCAGTTCTTTTTGCCGATGCCTTGATAAATAAAAAATCTCTTACTGAAATTAGAAAGGTTGATGCTGAAAGAGTCAAACTTCAGACCGAAGCAAAAAAGATAGAGGTTGAAACTTCATCGCTTGATCCTACTATTGCGAAAGAATTATCTCGCTTGGATTTAGTCGAAAAGAGACTCAATTTAAGAAAGTTGGAGCAAGAAATACTATTACGAGAGGAGGATGTCAGACAAAAGAAACTAGATACGGTAAAAAAGATATCTGAAGTGATAGGAAAAGGTATTTTTGAACTTGATTCAGATGTTCAAATTGAAATCAATAATATGATATATTTTGATTTCGATAAGCAAGCCAACTCTCTGAAAATCGGTGATATTGAAATTATTGATGCACAAAAAAAAATAGAGCCCAAAATTCATCCTGGCAATGAAGGGGTTGATGTAGGTTAGTTTTGAATTTTAAGTTATAAAAGAAAGATGCCTAAAGTAACAATAGACGGAGTATCCATAGAGGTCGAGGCTGGTACCACGATCCTCAATGCAGCCCGACAGATCGGTGGTGACCTGGTGCCGCCAGCTATGTGCTACTACTCTAAGCTAAAGGGTAGCGGTGGCAAGTGCCGTGTATGCCTGGTAGAAATATCAAAGGGTAGCGAAGCGAATCCTAACCCGATGCCTAAACTGCAGGCTAGCTGCTGCACGCCGATAGCCGACGGTATGGAGGTGAAGAACATGACCTCACAGAAGGTGCAGGATATGCGCAAGGGGGTAGTAGAGTTTCTGCTGATAAACCACCCGCTGGACTGCCCTATATGTGACCAGGCCGGTGAGTGCGACCTGCAGAACCTCGGCTTTGACTATGGTGCGCAGACCACGCGCTATCAGGAGGGCCGCCGCACCTTTGACCGTATTGATATAGGTGACAAGATACAGCTGCATATGAATCGCTGCATCCTCTGCTACCGCTGTACCTATGTGGCGGACCAGCTCACGCCGCACCGCGACCACGGCGTGCTGAACAGGGGAGACGCCTCGGAGATATCTACCTACATCAGACACGCGATAGACAATGATTTCTCAGGCAATATGATAGATGTGTGCCCGGTGGGTGCGCTGACTGACAAGACATTCCGCTTCAAATCGCGTGTATGGTTCCTGAAGCCGTACCGTGCACACCGCCAGTGCTCTCACGAGAAGTGCAATGGCCAGGTAGACCTGTGGATGTTTGGCAATGAGATCTATCGCGTCACAGCGCGCAAGGATGACTACCATGAGGTAGAGTCATTCATCTGCAACGAGTGCCGCTTTGACCACAAGAATAAGGCTGACTGGACCATAGAGGGGCCGCGCAAACTGGAGAAGTGGTCTGTGATAAACCAGGGCAAGTACATGAAGCGTACCGCCGAGGTGAATATAGACACAGAAAAGGCGCTGCTGCTGGGCCGCAATGAAGACCGCAAACGCCTCAGCATGGTAGCACCAGAGGAAGCCAAGAAGAAATAACAGAGAAAAGAGACGGGAAGCCGTCAGTAAAGAATAACATGGAAAGTGCATTTCTAATAGAGAAGGGAGTCATCATACTCGTGGTATTTGGTATCACGATGCTGATCGCGCTGTACTCCACTTTTGCCGAGCGGGTGCTCGCAGGATATTTTCAGGACCGCCTCGGTCCTAACCGTGCAGGCCCGGGTGGCCTGCTCCAGCCGCTGGCGGATGGTGTGAAGATGTTCACCAAGGAGGATTTCATACCGGAAACTCCGAATAAGCTTCTCTTCATCCTCGGGCCTGGCCTGGCCATGACCACTGCGCTGATGACCAGCGCTGTGATACCATGGGGCGGGCAGCTGACTATCTTTGGGTACACTGCTACGCTGCAGGCAGCGGATATCAATATCGCGATGCTCTATATATTTGGCGTGATCTCGATAGGTGTGTACGGCATCATGATAGGAGGGTGGGCCTCTAATAATAAGTTCTCCCTGCTGGGTGCGGTACGTGCCTCCTCACAGATGATCTCCTATGAGGTGGCCATGGGCCTCTCTATGATTGCTGTGCTGATGGTATCCGGGTCACTGAGCATCCATGATATAGCGGAAAATCAACACGGCTTTATAGACTGGAACTGGCATGGGCACACCTTCGCATGGCCTAGCTGGTATGTGTTCAAGCAGCCTCTGGCATTTCTGATATTCCTCGTCTGTGCATTTGCAGAAACTAACCGGACACCATTTGACCTGCCGGAGTGTGAGTCTGAGCTGGTGGGTGGCTATCACACGGAGTATAGCTCTATGAAGCTGGGCTTCTTCCTCTTTGCGGAGTACGTGAATATGTTCATCTCCTCTGCGATCATCGCGATCGTTTTCTTTGGCGGGTATAACTACCCGGGCATGGACTGGGTGCATTCGACACTGGGCGGCAATGCGGAGACGATCATCGGTACGCTGGTGCTATTTGCCAAGATATTCTTCTTTATCTTCTTCTACATGTGGGTGCGCTGGACAGTACCAAGATTTCGCTATGACCAGCTCATGAACCTGGGATGGAAGATACTGATGCCACTGGCTATACTGAATA
>CAZNDJ010000190.1:0-5334 GCA_964571705.1 uncultured Chitinophagaceae bacterium | reverse complement strand
GATCATCTTCTTTGGCCGCGAGTACTGCCCCGCGCGGGGCCATGATCCTGAGCTGTGCCCTATCTGCTCTCAGATCTGAGCTGAGGGGCGGAGGACGAAGGACGGGGCGCAAAGCGCAA
This sequence comes from uncultured Chitinophagaceae bacterium, assembly GCA_964571705.1. Classification (GTDB taxonomy): domain Bacteria; phylum Bacteroidota; class Bacteroidia; order Chitinophagales; family LD1; genus UBA1941. Next base: position 5,215 of record CAZNDJ010000190.1, on the reverse strand, counting down.
ACGATCAGACACAAGCGTAAATATTATCGCTATTATTGCCCGGTCTATCGTCTATTGTCTAACCTCTAATATCTAGCGTCTCCTTATTATGAAGATGAACAAAGTAGATAGCCCCTGGCAGATCAAAGCCAGTGAGCTGAAATATGCCAACCCCTGGATCAGCATCACCGAGCACCAGGTGGTCAACCCTTCCGGCAATGACGGCATCTATGGCGTCGTTCACTTTCGCAACTATGCCGTGGCCATCATCCCACTGGACGAGGACTACAATACCTGGATCGTGGGCCAGTACCGCTTCCCGCTGGACAGCTATGAGTGGGAGGTAGTAGAGGGCGGCTGCCCCGAGGGTACCTCTCCGCTGGATACGGCTAAGCGTGAGCTACATGAAGAGGTAGGCCTGCAGGCAGAGCACTACGAGATGATACTAGAGATGCAGCTATCAAACTCTACCACTGATGAAGTATCCTACAGCTTTGTGGCAAAGGGACTTTCCTACATAGGAGAGAAACCAGAGGAAGATGAAAAGCTGGCTATCCGCAAGATACCTTTTGAGGAGCTGTATCAGATGACCATGCGCGGCGAGATACGTGATGGCCTGGCTGTAGCCACCATCCTGAAGACGAAACTCCTCATAGACGCAGGCCGCATCTAGTCTCCGCTGCCATAGTACTCATACTCGCGCGTCTCCGTCACAGAGTCACCTGTCAGTGTGGTGCGCGTAGCTACCCCATTGAGATAGTCCAGCGTGTAGAGGTACCTGACGGTATAGGAGGTGCCGCCGGCTATATAGGTCTCTGTTTTCCTCAGGTTAGCCGAGGAGCTTCCCAGAAATTTCTTTCCCAGGTTGTCATAGCCCAGCGTATTGCTCGTACCGGTGTAGAAAGTACGGCTGATAGCATAGCTGCCCGAGATGGCAGATACTATCGTATCGTAGACGTTATTGCCACCGGCGATCGTATAGCTGGTAGCATTATCCGCGTGAGCTATATCTGTCAGCGCAGTGCGGTGCCCGCCCCCATCATAGCTGATCGCATAGTCTGCCTGCACCCCTCCGGGCACCCTGGCGCTGTAGCCCGTGGCCCTGCCTGCAGCATCCAGCCGGTACACCCAGGTGTAGCCTATAGCGCCACTCACCGTGTGTGTGTAGACCACGCTATCACCCGCATAGGTATACTGCTCTACCGTATCGCACTGTGTGATGGTGGTCACACGCCCCTCCTCGTCATACAGGTAGCTCGTCACACATGGATCACCGTCTATGGTCATACTTTTCACCAGGCCGGGGCCGCTGGCCGGTGCGGCTTTGCGGCAGGCTGTGATAGCGGTGCAGGATAGGACTGTGAGAGCGAGGTATAGCAGTGTGCGATGCATGGCATTTTAAATCTACAGCATTTGCCGCAGCTGTGCAATCGCTATATGCGTGAGAATAGCATCAGGGCATATTCACCGCCCATATATTGATTGAGGTAGAGTACGCGACGTATAGCAGCAGGTGCGCCCGTAGGCAGCATAGCCGCAGGTATGCGCTGCTCGCGCAGGATACGCGCCGCCACCCACGCACCAAAGGCCGCAGATGCGCTATACTCGCCCGTCAGGTGCTTGTAGTATGCTTTCGTAGCATGAGGCAGCAGGTTATCTTGCACCTCCAGCAGCAGTTGATCATTCACCACACAGCCGCTGCGGCCGCTCACCACCACGTCTATCTCTGCAGCACTGGTCCCCCGTGCAGCGAGGAAACGCGCCACTGCCGCCCCGAGCTGCACGCTGTCCCTGATACCAAAGAGGGTCTGCACACCATCCAGTGTAGCATACGCATTGCCAGTATGCTCGGCGCCCAGCGTGATGAAGGATGCCCCCTCTCCCTGTATCGTACCCCGTGTACCGGAGGTGTAGAGGTCAAAGTTGCGCACCGTTTCCTCCTTGTAGTAGCCTACGCGGCGTGTGATATTGTAGTGATGCGGATCTGTCTCGTCAAAGCCTCCTATCAGCATCCGCTTTTGCGGCGCATCTGCTATCTGCATCATCGCATCCAGCACACCACTCTCAAAGGAGAATGCCCTATGCACATAGGTAGTATTATAGTTAGTGCAGCGCAGCGAGAGCGCAATGGCGCCGGAGAGCGCATTGTACGTACTCTGTGTGAAGTGTGTCGGCGTCAGGTGCTGCTCATTATTGGCCAGCATCTCCTGTAGGAATCTGATCGTATCATCTGCACAGCCGTAGCCCGTGCCTGTCAGGATGCCATCAGGCATAGCGAGGCCGGCATCCGTCATGCATATCCTCGCCGCGCTCATACCTATGCGGATGATGCGGCTCATGCGGCGCAGCGCCACAGGATTGATGTATTGCTTGAAGTCGGGCGTGACACTCTTCAGGATATTCTCCTCGTAGTATACGGGCTCATCTAGGAATACTCCGCTATCCCACGTAGCCTGCGGAGATACCGCGCCTATGCCCTGTATGTAGTAGCGCAGGCTCATAGCGCATCGGTTTTAGAAAACAGCAATGAAGTATTGGTCCCGCCAAAGCCAAAGGAATTGGACAGGACATGAGTGATAGTATCAAACTCTTCATCTACCACACTTGATATAGGCACGATGTCCAGCTCCTCCATATCGCGGAGCCTATTCAGGTTGGGATACACCGTATTATTAGCGATAGCCAGCAGGCTAAAGACTGCCTCCAGGCTACCCGCAGCAGCTAGTGTATGGCCGGTGTAGGCCTTGGTCGAGCTGAATGGTGGCGGCTGTGTGCCAAAGAGCCTCTGGATCGCCATACCTTCGGCCAGGTCATTATTCTCAGTCGCAGTGCCGTGGGCGTTGATATAGTTGATATCAGACTCGGAGAGTCCTGCCATCCTGATGGCGTGCTGCATAGAGAGCAGCGCACCGTCACCATTGGGCGAGGACGCGGTCTGATGAAAGGCATCATTCGTATTAGAGTAGCCTGTCAGCTCTCCCCAGATTACGCGACCATCTCTGGCCAGTGCCTCACTCTCCAGCACGAGATAGGCGGCTGCCTCGCCCAGGTTGATACCCTTGCGTGTCTGGTCAAATGGCCTGCATGGCTCACTATCGAGTATCATCAGGATTTTAAAGCCATTGATGGTGAATTTGCACAGGGCGTCTGCTCCGCCACATATCACTCTATCCAAGTGGCCGTGTTTGATCAGCTGCGCACCGAGGATGATAGCATTAGAAGAAGAAGAACACGCAGTACTGACGGTAGAAATATAGCCGTGTATGCCGAGTATCGCAGCCACTTTCTCAGTATGATCTGCACTATCCAGCGTATCTGCATACTGAGTGAAATCCCCTACTGCCTTCGGCTCTTGCAGCTCGTGAAAGTAGCGCTCAAACTCGCGCATACCGCCAGTGGTAGTGGCAGAGATAAAGCCCGTCCGCACGCCATTCGCTTCAGAGATAGTGATACCCGCGTCGCGGATAGCTTCCTGCGCAGCGATGATAGCCAGCAGTGTGGTACGCGTCAGCCCTGTAGTATCTGACAGCCCTGTCATAGCAGCGAGCTGCGCATCTGTCAGGCTCACCTCACCCACCGGCATAGACGCGTGCTGCGAGTGCAGGTACTGCATCGTACCGATACCGGTGCGCTCCTGGAGCAGTGACTGAAAAGCCTCCGGCACGGTATGGCCTATAGCAGAGATGGCGCCCATGCCCGTCACATAGACGCGGGGCATTAGGCAGGTGGATTGGCAGCAGCCAGTGCACGCTGCTCAGTGATATACTCAGCTATGGTCTTTACGCTGTGAAATATCTTGCGTCCCTCCTTAGGATCGGTGATCTTGATCTGGTAGTTTTTGTCCAGCAGTACGATGATCTCCAGCGCGTCTATAGAGTCGAGCCCGAGGCCTTCGCCAAAGAGGGGCATGTCATCAGCTATATCATCAGGCGTCATACCCTCCAGGTTGAGGCGCTCTATCAGTTCTTTCTTCAGGTCTAGGATGAGACTATCCATCTTTCACGATCAGTTTTAGACTGGCGAAAGTAGGAAACAAAAGCTAATCAAATGGTTGGAAAATATGCCTCAGAGCAGGCACAAAACTTTACTATGCTCTCTGAAGGATGGTAAAAGAGGCTTTTTGACTCTCAGTGGAGCAAAAATCCTCCCTATCCTGGCGGAGGGCCGGGCTATCGGTAGGTAGTAACCGTAGGTTACGCAGCAGTGTCGGGTTTTATTGACCTGGGCAGAAGGGTTAGAACGCAGCCCGGATGATCAATGAGAAACTACCCGTTCATTCTGTTGCGCAGCAGTACTCCACCAAAGGAGGCCATCACCACGGCTATTGTCACTATGAAGATCAGCAGATCACTAGACATAGCTCAAAATTTTATGCTACAAATATAAAGATTATTTCACTTTTCCAAATTTTTCAGACCCGTTTTTTTGAGCAATATCAACGAAAGCGGGGCATTTTAGCATGTTTTTGCACAAATGCTAAATATGCGTTTGACCACCATTTATTCACACCTTGTTTTTGCATTTCTTACCCATTAGATTATTTTCGTCAGGCTCAATAAAATTTCACTCATGAATTTACACGAATATCAGGCGAAAGAACTGCTCAAAAAGAATGGCGCCCTCATACAGGAAGGTATCGTAGCTACCACTCCTGAAGAAGCTGTAGCAGCAGCACAGACCCTCAAAGAAAAATACAACAGCGACTGGGTAGTGGTGAAGAGCCAAATACACGCCGGTGGCCGTGGCAAAGGCAAGATACAAGGCACCGAGCAAAACGGTGTAGCCCTGGCCAAGAATCACGATAAAGTAAAAGAGATATCTACCAACCTCCTCGGAGGCACGCTGGTCACGATCCAGACAGGCCCTGCGGGCAAGAAGGTGACGAAGGTGCTCGTAGCACAGGATGTATACTATCCGGGCGAGAGCGAGACCAAGGAGCTCTATATCTCCATGCTACTGGACCGCGGTACCGGCAAGAATGTATTCATTTACTCTACAGAGGGTGGTATGGATATAGAGGAGGTGGCAGCACACACACCTGAGAAGGTGCACAAAGAGTGGGTAGACCCATCTGTGGGATTACAAGACTTCCAGTGCCGCAAGATGGCATTCAACCTCGGCCTCTCTGGCAATGCCTTCAAAGAGATGACCAAATTCATCAAGGCGCTGTACAAGACCTATCTCTCTACAGATGCCAGCATGGTAGAGATCAATCCATGCCTCAAGACATCTGACA
>CAZNDJ010000189.1:0-5368 GCA_964571705.1 uncultured Chitinophagaceae bacterium | reverse complement strand
ATTCCCGTAAAAAATAAACGTGATATTTTCGAAGGAATCCCCAACCTAAATAGTACTAGTATACACCTGTATGGCTGTTAAAGTCTCCCTTTAGGGAGATTTAGAGGGTTGCATTCATGGCGGCAGCCGGGCTATCCGCTCCTAGTCCTCGCGGCCGCGTACTGTAGGCCATACCACGCACACTCACCTCAGGCCGCTGCGGGCTATCCGCTACTATCCCTGCCGCACCTGCCGGCGATAGTAGGCTAAGCTCACTGGATAGCAAAAGAAGCCCTATCTTTCCCGCTACATAAAGTTACAGATAGCGGCTTACTCGTATATTAGCATACTTTAAATCGTACAATGTATTTCGAAGACATGACAGAAATAGATGGATGGACCCAGGACGGCAAAGCATATTGGGTCGGCTATCTCGATATTAATCACCCTTATACCACGGGAGAGGTTCCTGCTGGTTTTATCAGCAAACTTCTTGCTATGCCGAGAGCTATTCCTGTCGCCATCTCTGCAGGCTGGCATGGCTGCCCATTATGCCCCAAACAAAAAGATAATATGGGCAATTGGATCAGCCCGAGAATACGGAAGCACAATGAACACGCATGGTGGCTAGGTTCCATGGAGTTAGGGATTTATTCCATAGATAAAACTAAGATCTACCTGATGCCAGACCTCATCACACACTATATAGAGCAGCATCACTACCTGCCCCCTCAGGAGGTGATCGATGCCGTGATGAGTTATTAGCTTTCATCATTTAGCCTTAGTCATAGATCCATGCGCTAAAATTGACTTCCTCACGTTAAAGAATAACAGAGCCGCCCGTGATACCAATACACCTACCCATGTGTATTGTCAGTCTTGTTTCCTGTCCGCTCCTTTGTCATTTTAGCTATTCAGATGTATCAGCCGTTACCATATCGAGAGGTGAAACTATATGCACCCTATCAGTATCGGGTCTTATTCCTCGACCCCGCTGAGATCTATAGCCGCATACAGGTGCAGCCCTATGCCCGCCACCAGCGCCCCGAGCACATAGGGTTGAAAGTTATGTTCCCCAAACGCGACGACCGCACCTGCTCCTGCGGCTGTGGCCGCACACTCGGCCCACGGCGCCACCGCTGGGCCTCTGACGACTGTGCCGCTTTCGCCGCTGATATATATGCCATCATCTATGGCCAGAGGGATACCATCAAGTTCTACCTCAAGCACTACTCCGGCTACCGCTGCCAGTGCGGCCGCGTACGCCGGATGAAAGTAGACCACATCATCCCCGTCAAGCACGGCGGCGGAGGCTGCTGGCTCAGCAATTATCAGTTCCTCTGCCACGCCTGCCACGTGTCCAAGACCAACACAGACTTTGGCTGGAAGGCAACAAAGTAGCATGCCGTTTCGGTTCAAATCAAAGACATGGCATCTTCAAAAATCACCTCTCAGTTTTGTGCATAATTCCTCTGTCTCAAACCTCCATTGTCAATAACTCTCCCGCAAAAAGTCGCCCATTTTGCAGACCTTTGCATCACCACCACGCAGCCATTCATCTGCTGCCGTACCTATGGATATCTCTGTGGTTTCAATTCATGTAGTCATTAGAATAAAAGCATTGAATAGTCTGTTTAATGCCTCTGTTTTTTTGTTCTGTAAGTTCTAAAATCCTGCAAATTCTGATTCAGAAATTGTATTCTTTCACTCCTAAATATATAACCTATGTCAGCCCCTGCCGGCAACGCCAACGCATCCAAATGGACCCGCGAGCAAACCCACCTCATTCTCGACCAGGTAGAGCAGATCGCCCTTGACGAGATCATCATCACCCACACCCTCACTCATGCGCTGCTCAGAGTGAAATGCTACAAGCAACTCTGGAGCTACTGGAAGAAAAAATGGGAAAACGACGAAGAGGTCATGGACCGTATCTACTACATCGAGCAGATCTTCATGCACAAGATCGAAGAGGCCGCCCTCTTCAAACAGATGAACGCCTCCACCTGCCATTTCATCCTGCGGCACAACTATGGCTACAACACCAAAGGAGAAAATGAGCTGCCCTCTCATCTGCGTCATGAGTTTGAATCTGAGGTAGTTGAAAAAGCCCCCTCCGGTTCAAAATCAAAAAAGGATAATAGCAAAGAGCCTTATACCCAGGCCGAACTGGACTATATCAATGATCCGGCTTACAAGGATTTCAGCGACCGCGAGACAGATGACGAGCAGATGCGGTGGTTTCGCGCCGATGCCCGCAAGCATCCGCACCTTTACACCGCCAAGATACCCGTCAGGGGCAATTACATGAAATTCGCAGAAGACCTTTACTCACCCATTTAGCACAAGGCTCCTCGGGGTTCACTGCTTTGATACTACAGCGTGCAGTCCGTCACACTATCAGCCTTTAGCAGGCATTCATTGGAAGCTTCGGCGTCACTGCCGGCTTTGATCGTGTAGAATTTTGTGTCACCACTATGAATATTCGTACACCCGCAGTGGTAGTCCTTCTGGCATGATGAGCCGAGGAGAATGATAAAAAAGGAAAACAGGAGCAGGATACTTTTCATGGTGCGTGTGATCAGTGATAGTGCAAGATAATCAAAAAGCAGAAGCCCGGCTATGGTCAGCGATCACTTTTAGCCTATGCCTGTCGCTGTTTGTTTTCTATATTTATCAATACAAAGGATGCTCATGAAAACGCTCTCTCTAGCTATATTTCTCTTGGTCGCTGCGGCCGGTTTTGGGCAGGCTGCTGATGCCGCAGCACAGTTTGACAAGGCTGTGGCGCTGAGCGATGCAGGCCAGGCCACAGCCTCGCATCTCGCATACCAGGAGGCGCTCCGTATCTGCCATCGCGAGGATACGCTCTATTCCTATATTCTCTATGGGGACATAGCGCTACTCAAGGAGCTGGAGCGAAACCTCCGCGAATCCCTGAAATATGACAGTGCCCTGACATACAATAGGGAGATACTGCGCCTCTTTGACCTGGGCGAGCCCTACTTTAATGATAACTTCAATGCTGTGAAATATTGGTCGGTCAAAAATACCATCGTCTGCTTCTTTGGCCTCGGTCAGCTGGATAGTGCTGCGTCCTACCGTCGTACCATGTACGCAGCGGCGAAGGACCACAAGCTACCCGACGGTCTCGACCAGTATTTCAATTTCAGCTTTCGCAAAATAAATGGCCGCAATGTCTGGGGCTATGAGTGGTTTGAAGAGCTGCCCGAGGACCGCTTCTCCCGTAGTTTTTCCAAGATCGTCTACTATGTCTATAGTACTAAGGAGGATGGCAGCGACAAGGATCAACTATACATGCTGCATGTCCTCATGTTTCATAATATAGATCCGGCAAATAAGATAGACTACATCCTGACCCGCCGGTTCGACACACCGGAGGGTCAGGAGAGCCAGAGCCTGTACCAGTACACCTACCAGAAGGACATCAACTACCGCAAGCTGGAAGCCGACATCGCCGAGGAGGTGAAGACCAGTCCTAAGGCGGCCGCCTCTAGCGTCCGCAGGAAGAGGTAGGCCCCACCGGTGCAACGCCAACCTATCCCGCGCAGTCTGTAATGTGGCTGATATACATATCTTTACCCGCATGAAGCATCTCTATCTCACCCTTGTCATGGCACTATGTTGCCTCGCCCTGTCTGCCCAGCAGCGCTACCGCGTCCTTTTCATAGGCAATAGCTATACCTATGTCAATGACCTGCCGCATACGGTAGCACAGTTTGCCGGGGCGCTGGGAGATACGCTGGACTATGATAGCAGCGCCCCCGGCGGCTATACCCTGCAGCAGCACTGCGGCAATGCGACCACTCTCTCCAAGATAGCGCAGGGGGGCTGGGATTTTGTAGTGCTGCAGGAGCAGAGCCAGATGCCATCCTTCCCGCCGGCTCAGGTAGAGCAGCAGGTGTATCCCTATGCCCATATACTCGATAGCCTCATACACGCCGCAGACTCCTGCACAGAGACCGTATTCTACATGACCTGGGGCAAGAAGAACGGAGATGCCTCAAACTGTGCCAGCTATCCGCCCATATGTACCTACTCCGGCTGTCAGGACCGCCTCAGCGCATCCTATACAGAGATGGGCCAGCTCAATCATGCCACTATAGCACCGGCAGGCGAGGCGTGGCGCAGGGTGATAGGGCAGCACCAGTCCTTTGACCTCTACCAGGCAGATGAGAGCCATCCGAGTATCTACGGCACCTACCTGACGGCAGCCGTTTTTTACGAGGTACTTTTCAGGAAGTATGTGATCATAGATAGCTTCGTCACGCCGGGTATCTCTTCTACAGATGCGATAGACCTGCGTCAGGCTGCCCACGCAGTAGTAGTAGACAGCCTGTCGAAATGGCTGGAGCCGGGGCATATTCCTATAGTCACTTTTTCTGCCCAGGCCACCACACAGGGTATCGCCACCTTTACCAGCAGCGCTATCAATGGGGAGGACTTTGCATGGGACTTTGGAGATGGTACTACCGGCTCCGGAGCCACCACCACTCACACATATACCCACTCCGGTATTTTCACCGTGACCCTGACTGTCACAGACCATTGCCAGACTGCCAGCTATACCAATGACCTGGGCGTGGTCGTAGACCCGTCAGGTGTCTCGCAGCCTGCTGCAGATGCCCTCACAGTATATCCCAATCCTGCCCATACCACACTCTATGTCCAGACCGGCAGTACTGATATGAAAGGTGCGGTCCTGACCCTGACCAATACACTGGGGGCGCAGGTACGCCGTACTGAGATCACAGGCACTACCACCCCCATACCAGTAGCAGACCTGCCTGCCGGTGACTATCTGCTGCGCACAGGCAGCTCGGTACGCACGGTGGCCATCAGGCATTGAGATGACGGTAGTTATATTTATAGGAGCAGATAGGTCTGCCGCTCAATAGTTATTCACTATTGCATATTCGTTATTCACTGCATTCCTTGATTATTGACCTATTCGGATATATTAGCGGCAGTGGAGTACAGGTTTATCACCATAGAAGGATGCATCGGCGCGGGCAAAACGACCCTCGTGCAGAAGCTGGCTGCTGACTACAACGGGCGGGCCATACTGGAGCAGTTTGAGGATAATCCCTTCCTGCCGCTCTTCTATGCTGATCCGCAGCGCCACGCCTTTCCTGTCGAGTTGTACTTTATGGCGGAGCGCTTCCAGCAGCTCAAGGCGCTGCATAGCGAGCCGGATATCTTCAAGTCCTTTACGGTGTCCGATTTCCTCTTTCAGAAGTCGCTCATCTTTGCCATGAATAACCTGCAGGACGCAGAGGCCCGGCTCTACCGCATGCTCTTTGACATCATCTACCCAAACCTGCCCAAGCCGGACCTGATCCTATACCTCTACGCCCCGGTAGACAAG
>CAZNDJ010000188.1:0-5439 GCA_964571705.1 uncultured Chitinophagaceae bacterium | reverse complement strand
TGTAGACGGCGTTAATGGCATCGACGGAGCTAGCGGTGCAGATGGCGCAACAGGTCCTACTGGCCCTGCTGGTGCAGATGGCGCTAACGGTATAGACGGTGTCAACGGCCTTGACGGCGTTAATGGCATCGATGGTGCCAATGGTGCTGATGGCGCTACTGGTCCTACTGGCCCTGCCGGTGCAGATGGTACCAATGGTACAAACGGCACAAATGGCACTAACGGCGTCACAGGACCTACTGGTCCTACCGGTGCGGCTGGTACCAACGGCTCTACGGGTGCGACGGGTCCTACAGGTCCCGCTGCCGCTACCAGCGTTACTCCGATCAACTTCTCTTCCGTAGCTGTATCGGCTGCGGCTATAGATGGATCAGGATACCCTGTATACACCGGCGTCGGCACCACCTTATTTAATTATACAGTACCATCTACGGGAACCTACCTACTCACGGGCTATGTCACAGTCAATACTACTGCTGCTGCCGGAGGTGGAGAGGTAGGATCTCTGACACTCAAGCAGAATGCAGCGACGGTAGGTATTTACTCTGTCTATGCCAATCTCTATCCTATGTCCGGCCAGGTATCTGTGATACTGACCCTGACTGCAGGCGATGTACTCTCACTGCGTGGTGAATACACTGCCAATAAATCCTTCAATGGTACATTCAATCTGCTCAAGTTCTGATACTGAGCTGATCATATAAGGTGCTGAGAAAGATCCCTGCTGTCACCAGCGGGGATCTTTCATTTAGATAGGTCAGTATGGCGGAGCGGGATTATTCCCTATTTTTGCAGCCCTCCGGATGTACTACAATCGCAAAATAGCGCTAACCACCCTTGGCTGTAAGCTCAACTACAGCGAGACCTCTGCCATCGGCAGGGCGCTGTCAGAGCATGGCTACCAGCGGGTAGACTTCTCCGAGGCAGCTGACTACTATGTGATCAATACCTGTTCTGTCACTGAGAATGCTGACAAGCAGACCCGCTACGTGGTCAAGACCGCCCTCCGCACCAATCCTGGTGCAAAGGTGATCGTCATCGGCTGCTACGCCCAGCTCAAGCCTGACGAGATAGCCTCCATACCCGGCGTGAGCATGGTCCTCGGTGCCAATGAAAAATTCAAGCTCCACGAGCATCTCGATAAACTGGAAGAAGCCGAAGCACCCGTTGTACTAAACGGAGCGATAGATGATGTGGCTTTCTATAGTGATGCTTTCTCTCACGGTGACCGCACCCGCACTTTCCTCAAGGTGCAGGACGGCTGCGACTATATGTGCTCCTTCTGTACTATCCCACTGGCTCGCGGCAAGAGCCGCAGCAACTCTATCGCAAAGACCGTAGAACTGGCGCAAAAAGCAGCAGCCACTGGTGTAAAAGAGATCGTACTAACGGGTGTCAACCTTGGTGACTTTGGCAAGACACCCGATGGCAATGAGCGCACCTCAGAAGATTTTTATCAGCTCATACAAGAGCTGGAAAAGATAGAAAGTGTGCAGCGCTGGCGCATCTCCTCCATAGAGCCCAATCTGCTCACTGACGAGATCATAGCCTTCGTAGCAAAGTCGGAGAAATTCGCCCCGCACTTTCACATACCACTGCAGAGCGGCAGCGATCGTATCCTAAAGTACATGCGCCGCAAATATCTCACACCGCTCTATCGCGAGCGCGTAGAGACCATCAAGAGGCTCATGCCACATGCCTGTATCGGTGTGGATGTGATTGTCGGTTTCCCCGGCGAGACAGACGAGGAGTTTCGCACCACGTACGATTTCATCAACTCACTCGACGTCTCCTATCTCCACGTCTTCACGTATAGCGAGCGCGCCAATACCCGTGCTCTGAATATCACACCAGTAGTACCAAAGGCCACCCGCAAAGAGCGCAACGAAATGCTGCGTATCCTATCTGAGAAAAAGAAGCGCGCCTTCTACGAGCAGCATCTCAACACTGAGCGCCGCGTACTCTGGGAGATGGAGAATGACGGAGGCACCATGTACGGCTTCACCGACAACTATATCAAAGTCGGCACCCCGCACGACGAGTCTCTCTCCAAGACCATGCAGATCGTACGCCTCACTGATGTAGCAGGTGCAGGTTTCGTGAAAGTCGAGATGAGTTCTGAGGTGGCTGCGCTATGATATTAAAACACCTGTTCTTTTACTATGGAAATCAAACAAGAGATATCGTTATCCGTCAGCGACCTTCAGGCAGCTTATGCCCTCTACCTGAAAAAAACCAGAAGCATTAGTATCTATTGGCGCATCGCAATTTTGATTGTAAGCGGACTGCTGTTTTGGTATGATAGTAATGGTGACTTCCTGTTCATTTACATCGGGATCTGTTTGATAGGGCTTGGGATCTGGAATCTGTATCATGTGAGGAATATGGGCAAGCGTGCTGTGGCAGCCGCACCGCGCTACGTTTGGCCGAACACCTTCACCATCACTGAGGAAACGATCCATGTCATTAATGAATATGAAGACAAAACCCTGAAGTGGAAGATCTTCACAGATGCGATGGTCACCGATCAGGTGTTACTACTTTTCATTGATAAAACAATGTTTTACCATTTTCACAAACATCATTTCACTGTAGAGGAATATGCATGGCTGTCGCAAAAGGCAGCACAGTTTGAAAAGAAGAAAAGGTAAAAGATATCAGAAACCTTTCCCCTTCAGCCAGTCCAGCGAATATTGCGCCACCTCTTTCCAGCCGCTATCCAGTATCAGTGAGTGGCCACGGTTTTCAAACTCATGGTACTCTGTCACTACGCTCTTATTGTATTTAGCTAGTGATGCCTGCCCGAAGATCGGCGGTGCTATGTGATCCTTCTCTCCGCCAGTGATCAGCAGTGGACCACGTGTGGTATTTTCTGTATAAACCTTAGTCTCCGAGCCGATAAAAGTCGCCATCGCAGCCTGGAACAGCGGTCGCGCAGGTGCCGGTATCGGCCATTTCTCATACAGCTCACGCGCCTCCTGCTCAGACACCGCATTCGCAAAGCCAAACCGGAACTGATCAAATGAAAGCGACACAGCTTTATTGATATTAAAAGGATTGCCTAGTATGCCAAATGAGGCACGCAGCGCCGAGAAGGGCAATTGCCACACACCCTTGATCGGTGCCGGGTCTATCGCTACACCGGCCGCAGCCACACCTCGGCCTAGCAGTATCTGCGTCAGCAGTCCGCCGAATGAGTGCCCTATCAGGATCGGCTTCTCCGGTAGCGCTTTGATCTGCTGCTCCAGATGATCAGCTATTTCTTTCACGCCACGGTTGCCTATCGGCTCAGGATTGGCGCGGCTAGCGGCGATGGTGTTCGAGTCTCCGGGCCAGGAGAGCGCTACCGTCTTGTAGCCGTTCTGCTCAAAAAGGTCCATCCATGCCTGCCAGGATGTACGATGCATCCATAGGCCATGAATAAACGCAACGATTTTAGTGGGAGTAGTTGCCATGATGTGTTGGTTTTAGTGAGGATGATAGTCCCTAAGGTACAAAAATTGGAATACCGTAGTTGTCACTAATCTTTCAATAGCTCTTGCAGTCTCCGCAGTGTTATCAAGTTGTCATGAAGAACCAATAATTCTTCATAGCTTATGAAAACTTCATGCTGTCCCAAAGCATACGCGGTCAATTGGTAAATGCTGAAGATTATTACAACTGATCTTTTTTGCAAGTAGAAATTGCTATAAGTTTCCCACTCCTCATTAAGGGCATCAGGGTTTAGAAAGAACTCTTCTTCACTTAAGATATCAAGTTCATTTTGTGCTTTTGCCAAAAGTTTTTCTTTGCATAATTTTTTTAACGTAACTAATACGTTGGAATCATTTTCAAGAAGATCTCGAAGGTCAATTTTTTGTAAAGTATTCAAGCTATAACTATACCCTGCGGTTCCATAAAGCCCGTGTGCCCCTCCTGAATAACTATAATTGAATATGGTATAGCTTATAATGCTCTTGGTTAGGAGCTCGAATTTATAGTTCAAACTCAAAGCATTGTCGGGGAAGGGATATTCACTATCGAAAGAATCCTGTGGAAAGAGATCGCTTCCATTTATGTTTAAGGAACTATTGTAGCTCATTAAAATGGGATGCTCAATGTAAGAATTGAGCATAACTAAATCTTCATTAGAACTATCTGTAAATTTGGGATAAACAATCTCAAGATGCGTTCGAGGTTTTTCACCAACACTTTTTTCAATTTTAATTTCCTTAAACTCGAATGAAGTATTTAATGCTATTCTCAACTTCTCATCTTGGATGTATTTATTTCGCTGTAGCTCGAGAGAGGTAAATATCGAAGTGAATGAGTCAGAATTGTTCAGTTCTACCCATTGATATTTTAATAGCTTTTCAGGAACGGTACAATCATCAATTTTACATGGGATAACATATATATCTGAGTCAAGCTTTTCCTCACAATACTCTAGAGCCAATTTGAATTCTCTTTGAACAAAACCTCGCTTTGCGACTGAAGTTTTAGAAAGTAGTAGGACTATAAAATCAGCTTTTTTAAGTGCTAACCTTATCTCACGATTCCAATCTTGTCCCGGTAAAAGCTTTACTTTATCTAACCATGGATCATACCCTAACCCTTCTAAAAAGTCGAATAGCTTTTTAGCCTCAACAATGTCTTCCTTAGCATAACTTATAAAGACGTTTCTATACATGCTGAATGGTTATGTCATGCTTGTTTACCCCGCAGGTTCAAGCGTCCTCGCTTGAATCCCCGCAAACTATCTCCCTGCCTTCCTCCAGTCCACCTTCTCACCCACGATCCGACGCAGATCAGAGATAGCCACACGCTCCTGTGTCATCGTGTCTCGGTCGCGGATGGTCACCTTGTTGTCGGTCAGGGTATCATGGTCTACCGTGATGCAGAAAGGCGTGCCGATTGCATCCTGGCGGCGGTAGCGCTTGCCTATAGAGTCCTTCTCATCGTAGAAGCAAAGGTGGTCATACTTCAGCTCATCCATGATCTCACGTGCTTTCTCCGGCAGGCCGTCTTTCTTCACCAGCGGCAGTATCGCAGCCTTGATAGGCGCGAGGAATGGCGGGAACTTCAGCACCACGCGCTCTGTACCGTCTTCCAGCTTTTCATTCTGGTAGCTATTGCTTAGCACAGCCAGTATTGTACGGTTCAGGCCGATAGAGGTCTCTATCACATATGGCACATAGCTCTCGTTCAGCTCCGGGTCAAAGTATTGGAGCTTCTTGCCAGATAGATTCTGGTGCTGCGTCAAGTCAAAGTCAGTACGCGAGTGGATACCCTCTATCTCCTTATAGCCAAACGGGAAGTTGAACTCGATGTCCACCGCTGCATTCGCATAGTGCGCCACCTTCACGTGATCCTTAAACTTCAGGCCACTCTCTTCAAACCCGAGCGACTTGTGCCAGGCCATGCGCGTCTCTTTCCACTTGTTGTACCACTCCATCTCAG
>CAZNDJ010000187.1:0-5565 GCA_964571705.1 uncultured Chitinophagaceae bacterium | reverse complement strand
CCTTCGGGCTATCATGGGCAATAAGCTGCGGACGGCACTCACGCTCATGATCATCATCTTTGGTATCATGGCACTGATAGGTATCCTCACTGCTACAGAAGGTATCAACCAGTCCGTGGCCAACCTCAGCTCAGAGATGGGTTCCAATACTTTCAGTATAAAGAATGAAGGGCAGACGCGGCACCGCCGCCGCCGCAAGGCTATGGTGGCCAATCCTCCCATCACGCTGCTGCAGAGCCAGGAGTTTAAAAAGAACTATAAATATCCTGCCACCGTGGCCCGCGCTACAGATGCAGATGGCAATGCGGTGATCAAATACGAATCACAGAAAACGAACCCCAATGTCCGCATCATGGGCGTAGATGAGGACTACCTGAAAGTAGCAGGCTGGAGCATCCAGGCCGGACGCAATATGTCCAGATCAGAGATAGACAACGGACAGAATGTGATTCTGCTGGGCAAGGATGTGGTAGCGAAGATCTTCCCACCGAGAGAAGAAGTAATAGGTAAGATGGTCAACATAGGCAGCAGCAAATACCGTGTGATAGGACTGCTGGCCCCAAAAGGCGCCAGCCAGGTGAGCAATGATAATATGGCCATGATCCCGCTGATGACTGCCAAGCGCAACTTTGGTGATGATGCTACCTCCTATAATATCAGTGTGATGGTAGACAATACAGCGGAGCTCAACCGCGCTGCGGATGAGGCGGAGGGCGTATTCCGCACGGTGCGCAAGATCAGGCCGGGCGATGACCCGAACTTTGAGGTATCTAAGAGCGACAAGATGGCCGAGCAGAATATGAATGTGCTGGGCAATATCAGCATGGCGACAGTCGTGATAGGTATCCTGACCCTCATAGGCGCAGGCATCGGCCTCATGAATATCATGCTGGTCAGTGTGAATGAACGCACACGCGAGATAGGCGTGAGCAAGGCGCTGGGAGCTACCAAGCGCGTGATACGCATACAGTTCCTCACCGAGTCTACTACTATCTGTATGATAGGCGGCGTGATAGGTATCATCATGGGCGTGCTGGTGGGCAATCTGGTCGTATTGGCCCTGCACTCAGCCTTTGTGATGCCGTGGATGTGGATCATTCTGGGGCTGACGTTCACCTTTATCATAGGTATGGCTGCAGGCATATACCCGGCCATCCTCGCCTCCAATCTGGACCCCGTAGAGGCACTGCGCTACGAGTAGTTTTCGTCTCGGATCAAGCTTGCAGGTGGTGATATGCTACGATTCGGCCATATTTGATATATTTGCGGCTATTCCAAATTCAATCACTCAAAACGAAAAGACAAAATGGGCAGAGGAGATAAACGTACTGCAAAAGGAAAAAGGTTTAAGGGCTCATATGGCAACTCCAGGCCACAGAAGGAGGCTGTCGTGATAGCTCCTAAGGCTGCTGACAAGGCTAAGCCGTCTAAGAAGGCTGCTGATAAGGAAGTAACAGCCAAGAAAGCTCCGCCACGCAAGGCAGCTGCTAAGAAGACTGAAGAGTAATCACAGATAGACTCTCAAGAATAAAAAAAGCGCAGTGACATCGTTCCTGCGCTTTTCTTATTTGTATCCGGCCGGCTCATGGTGCCAGTCGGCCGCTGGTCCACTGTCCATCCTGCAGGCGGTAGAAGATCCTGTCGTGCATACGTGATGGCCGCCCCTGCCAGAACTCAAAATAATCCGGTACGAGGATATATCCGCCCCAGTGCGCTGGCCGCACAGGCGGCTGCAGGTGTGCCTCTGCCAGCTGCTCTTCCAGGTAGGTGCGTGATGGTACTACAGCGCTCTGCGGTGAGGCTATAGCCCCATAGCGGCTCTCTACCGGCCGCGACTCAAAGTACTCGTCAGACCGCTCCGGCGCTATATGCTCCAGCCGGCCCTCTATGCGTACCTGCTGCTCCAGTATATCCCAAAAGAAAAGGATCTGCCCCTGCGGATTCTCACGGATCTCCTGACCCTTGCGGCTATCATAGTTGGTAAAGAATACGAAACCCTCCTTGCTGAATTCTTTGAGCAGCACGATGCGCGCCGATGGCTTGCCATCAGGTGTGGCTGTCGCGATCACCATGGCGTTTGCCTCCTTGATAGCAGATGCCTTGGCATCCTGGTACCATATTGCAAACTGTGAAAATGGATCAGAAGCTATATTGTCTTCTGTGAGCTCGGCTTTGGAATAGTTGTGGCGCTCGTAGTGGAGATTCATGGCAGCAGAATATGCCACAAATGTAATCATACGCAGGCAATGCTGCTATGACCTATAGCAGTTACTGTACTATAAGCTTAAACTGCTTCTCTTCGCGTACAGTATCGGAGTTGCTCGGATTGCCGCTCGCTTTCATCTTGACGTCAAAGCGTACGATGGTCTGTGGCAGCAGGGAGTCAGGCACACGGTAGGAGCCAGTCCAGGTGTACTTGTTATTCAGCAGGCTGCTCGGGCTATCCAGCCTGACGGCAAAGAGCGTGTCAGGATAAGTATAGTTGAAATTAGCATTGCCGGAGCTGTCTATCTGGTATTTGCAGGTCACATTATTGATCGGGCGGTCAGTGGTAAACTGGATCTGGATGCGCTGTGTACCACCTGCATACTGATAGGTGATGAGCGAGTCCGGTTTCACTATAGTGATCGGCTCTACTATGCCATCGCTGACGTCTTTCTTGCATGAGTGGATGACTAGTACTGCCATCAGTGCGAGCGCAGCTGCGCCAGAGAGAATGAATTTTTTCATCGTGTGATACCGGACGGTTTATTGCAAACTTAAAAATACTTCATCAAAAACTCAGTGACAGTTTGTGTCAGCTTGCCATAGGGAAACCACAGAGGCGTGGACACCGATCCGCTATGCAGCGCTTTCAGCACCGCGCGCTCATTGCTGAATTCCTTGAAGCCAAAATGGCCGGTAGACTTACCGATACCAGAGTTGCTCACCCCGCCAAACGGCAGGTAAGGATTAGTGATATGGATCACATTGTCATTGATACAGGTGCCGCCGGCAGTGGTATGGCCCAGCAGGTATTTCTGGTTCTTATTGCTGGAGGAGAAGATATAGAGGGAGAGGGGCTTCTCTTTGCTATTGACCAGGGCCAGTGCTTCATCTATATTGGTATAGGTCAGCACCGGCAGAATCGGCCCGAATATCTCCTCCTGCATCACCTTAGAGTCTGGTGATACATTGGTGAGTACGGTAGGAGCGATGTAGTTTTCTGATTCATCACTTTGCCCGCCCGTCTCTACCTTGGCGCCTGCCTTCACGGCATCGTCCAGGAGGCCTTTCACGCGGAGGTAGTTCTTATTATTGATCAGGCGCGCCAGGTCAGGGCTGGCCTGCGGATTTTCACCAAAGCTCTTGGTGATCGTCTCTTTCATTTTGCTGATAAATTCATCCTTCTTGCTCTCATGCACCAGCACATAGTCCGGCGCGATACAGGTCTGGCCCAGATTGATCCATTTGCCCCAGGTCAGCTTCTTCGCCGCAGCGCTGATATTAGCTGTTTCATCTATGAAAGCAGGCGACTTGCCACCCAGCTCCAGCGTGACCGGTGTCAGGTGCTCAGCAGCAGCCCTCATGATCATCTTGCCCACCGCAGGGCTACCGGTGAAGTGGATATGGTCCCACTTCAGTTTTAGCAGCTCCGCAGAGACGGTATGGTCACCCTCTATCACGGCTACGTCAGCTTCGTTGTATGCCTTATTCACCAGCACTTTGAGTATGGCAGAGGTGTGCGGCGTATATTCAGATGGTTTGATGATCACCGTATTGCCTGCGGCTATGGAGGAGATCGCAGCCACGAGAGGGAGCATAAAAGGATAGTTCCACGGAGATAGGATCAGTGTAGTACCCTTGGCCTCGTAGATGATCTTTGAGCTGGAGCCGATCATAGCCAGCGGCGTCTCTACCTCTACCTCCTGCATCCACTCTGCCACACGGCCCATAGCAAATCGCGCCTCGGTGAGCACAGAGTACAGCTCGGCAAAGTCACTTTCCACCTTGGCCTTGCGGAGGTCCTTGTACATAGCCTCTTCTATCTGCGGGCGCAGCTCAAAGATCGTATCTATCAGCTTCTGCAGCTTGGCGCGGCGGTCCGAGGCTGTGCTGTTCTTGGCTGCCTGGCGGTTGCGCTGCTGGAGATTGAAGATGCGGATGATCTCTTCCAGCTTTGTATTGGGGCTGATAGGGATAGACTTAGTAGCTGGCGCTGTGGCGGTTGCTTCCATTCTGTCGATTTGTTAAGTCTATAAAGATAACTATAAATCTCCGGCACGTCAAAAGCATTCAACGACTGGAGAGATAGGGCAGGCAACAAATGCGCTAAACCCACGTTTTGGTACAATGTTAGATGCTTTCGGCTGAGTTATTTACTTTTGCGCCCCGTTGAGAGAGTCCAGATCATATTATATCCTGTTCGTTTTGCTGGTGTCAGCACTATCGGTCCATGCACAGTTTCACGAGATAGGAGTGTGGGGGGGCGGAGCCAATTACTATGGCGACCTCAATCCGACTTTCAACTGGAAATATGTAGGCCCGGCAGGTGGCGCCTTCTACCGTTATAATATTAATAAGCGCCTCGCGGCAAAAGGAATGGTCAGTTTTGGCCAGATAGCTGCCGATGACGCCGGCTCCAGCCTGGCCCGCAGCCGCCAGCGCAATCTGTCCTTCCGCTCGTACGTGGCTGATCTGTGCGCCACATTTGAGTTCAATTTCTTTAAGTACAATAAGAATAACCCTAAAAAGAATGGCTGGACGCCCTATATCGCTACAGGCGTAGGCATGTTCTTTTTCAACCCTGAGGCCAGGTACAAGGGCAAATGGTACTACCTCCAGCCGCTCGGCACCGAGGGGCAAAACGATGCCAGCTATTCCGGTGTGAAGAAATACAAGCTCTATTCATTTGAGATACCCCTGGAGTTTGGCTTCAAGGTACACCTCAAGAAAAACTGGAACATCAACGCCTTCATGTCTTTCCGCGAGACCTTTACGGACTATCTCGATGATGTGAGTGGCAACTACCCCTCCTCAGCCTCTCTGCCCGGCGGCTCCCGCGGCCTGGCTGCGGCCCTCTCAGACCGCTCAGGTGAGGTGAATGGTGGCGAAAAAGTGAACAAACCCGGCTACCAGCGCGGCGAGTCCCCTCAAAAGGACCAGTATGTATTCGTAGGGGTGGCTATTTCTTACACTTTTATGTCTCTCAGGTGCCCTGATCCGGGTAGTACATGGCCATACAGATAGGCAGTAGGCTCATTTTAAATAGCTGATTTTCAGGCATAAATTGGCCGTTTTTGCTTTAGCCTCCGCCCCCTGTAATCAAACTTCCTGCCAAGGCTAAAAAAATGTTCATATTCTCCAAAAAATGTTTGTAAACTGTCGGATTAATACTACATTTGCAATCCGTTTTCCGAAAGGGCTTCCAAAACGATCAGAAAACATTATTTGATTCACCAATTAATAAACTCATTACAATGGCCGATTTAAAAGCTCTTGCCGAGACTCTCGTAAACCTGACTGTAAAGGACGTAAACGAGCTCGCATCTATCCTGAAATCTGATTACGGTATCGAACCAGCTG
>CAZNDJ010000186.1:0-5588 GCA_964571705.1 uncultured Chitinophagaceae bacterium | reverse complement strand
ATACTTCAATCTGTCTGGTCAATAACAATACAATTTGAAACCACGGAGAGATTCATAGGTGTGCAGCGGATGAATGGCTGCGTGGCAATGATGCAAAGGTCTGCAAAATGTGCGACTTTTTGCGGGCGAGTTATTGACAAAAGCGGAATAAAGAGAGAGAATTACTCACACAAGCCTGATGACGCAAGTGACGCGATATAAACTACAATAGGAATAGTGCGTGGGCGAACCAGCAGCGCAAAAGGAAGTTTTTAATACTCAATGAGTACAAAGTGCTTGTTGTAAAATAAGAAGAGCGCTTAATGTATTCTTCAACCTGCCGGTGTACCTTAAGTACAGAATATCAGTGAGTGCTCACCCCAGGGATACTACGATATTGCCTTTATCCGCCTTAAATTACCTCTTCTTATACGCGGATAGGGCCTGATCAGAAGATCGTGCTTGCAGATGTTTTTCGGACGTCATTTTTTAAACCCAAAAATGTATTGTTTATGAAAAACAAGATCCTCACCGCGCTGCTTTCTGTCTGTGCCGTAGCAGCTACACACACCATCCAGGCACAAGGGTTCATAGGTAATGGTACGAGCAATGGTATCAAGGCGGTCAACTCCTCCGGCTCCCTCACGGGCGTGAATGTGGGCATAGGCGTAGCCACGCCTGCGGCCGGCACTACACTGGAGGTGGCAGACCCCGGCGCCGGCACGCTGGGGCTGAAACTGGACAACCTGCCGACGCTCACTACACCGTATGTACTCTACTACGATGGCTCCAGCAATGTGACCTATGGTGCTGTGCCATCCGGCTCTATCTCCTCGCTCAACTATGACTGCGGCGTGGGTACCTTTACGGTAAACGGGACCACCTCTGCCGGCAAGGCCTGGCTGCTCTCTGGCGCTACTACCTCTGGCAGCAGTGACTACCTGGGCACCTTTAATGATGATGATATCCGTATAGCTACCAATAACAGCGCCTGCGGCCTGAATGCGCTGAAGCAAAAGATGGTGATAGGCAGCGAGACCAACCTGGGCAATATCTCTATAGGCTGGGATGGTGTGACGGCACCGCCCATAGCCGGCACAAATAGCAAGGTGCTGGTGCAAAACGGGACAGTGAGCGCCACGCCGTATACTGCGCTCGGTGGACTAGGCATACCTGGCAGTGATGTAGGTATCTACTCCTATGCCAATAATACAGCGGGTGGTACCAATAACGTGGGCGTGGTGTCTGTAGCAGAAGCGACACAGTCTATGAACGTGGGCTATGTAGGTATGATCAGTAATGGCACAAACCTGAACGCAGGCATGTTTATGGGTGTCAATACCGCATCCGCCACTGCCAATAATATAGGCGTCAGTGTAGACCTGGTAGGATCCGGCGCTGCGGGTAACCTGGGCTTTAATGCCAGCGTGACGGGAGACAACTCCGTGAACAATGGCGTACGAGTAAGACTGGATGGGAATAACGGAGATAATACCGGTATAGGTGTGGATGTGGGGACTACCTCCAGCACCACCAATACTAACCGTGGGGTGGAGGTGAATGTGACAGGCTCGTCTGTGTCCAATACGGGTATCACAAGTAGTGGCACAGGTACAGCAAACTTTCTGAACTATGGCGTGTCCGGCCATGCATCTGATGCAGTATGGACCAACTATAACAATCCACAAGGTAATATAGGCCTGTGGGGAGACGCGAAAAGCGGAGCAGGTGTGAGCAATACTGTGAATACAGCTGTGAAAGGTGACGCCAGTGGTGATGGCAGTTTCAACAGCGGCTTTATGACAAATACCGGTGGTAACAATAACGCTATCAATGTAGGTGGCGTACTGCTGACCAATGGTGACAATAACAACAGCTGGGCTGGTCCCGGATCATACTATACAGGCTGGCAGGCCAATGTAGGCAGTTTTGCCAATGCTCAAGGCCAGGGTAGTATCAATATAGGCAGTATAGGGAGAGTCACAGATGGTACAGATGTGTATGGAGTCATAGGATCCAGTGTGGCCAATGACTGCAATAGCCAGATAGGTGTATGGGGCTACCTGAGCAGCGCGCCAGCCGGGAGTATAGCTAACTATGCAGTGCGCGGTACAGCTCCGGGTGGCACTGGCGGCGGTGTGTTTGCACCTACTAATGGTACGTCTCCGGTGGCACCGTCCTATGCTGGCTATTTTGAGGGAGATGTATTTGCATCTAATACCTACTACTACTCTGATCCGAAACTCAAGGAAAATATCGCTGACTACAAGGGCGCAATGGACCTGCTAAGCCAGCTGGCCATAAAGAGGTATACATTCCGTACTAATGAGTATCCATATATGAACCTGCCACAGGGTGAGCAGGTAGGCGTGCTCTCATCAGACCTCAAGAAGGTATGCCCAGGGCTGGTAAAACCAGCTGTGCATCTCTCTACGAGGAAAGGGGATGCGCAAGTATCATTTGAAGCAGTGAACTACAATGCGCTGATACCTGTACTGGTGCAGGCTGTGAAAGAAGTAAATGACAAAGCAGATAATCCTGAGCTGGCCAGAAAACTAACCGACCAACAAACACTGATCAATGCACAGGCTCAGCTGCTGGCAGACCAGGGCAAGCAAATAGCCGACCTGCGCAATATGCTGGATGACCTCTGCACAAATGGCTGTGCAGGATTCAGCCCGCGGGGCAATGCTACTACGCCTGCGGCTCAGGGTGCAGTGCTGTACCAGAGTGTGCCTAACCCGGCATCAGGTACTGTAAGTATCGGGTATGCGATCAATATGCCATATGGTGCTGCATCTATCAGGGTGGTGACCATAGATGACAAGCAGATATCTGAATACAAGATCAACGGGCAGGGTAGTGGCAGCATATCCTTTGACACAAATAATATGGCTGCCGGAGTGTATAAATACTACCTGAGTATAGATGGTAAAATAACAGATGCGAAATCTATGACCGTATCGAGCAAGTAAGAACTATCCGACGATGCAGGCGGGCTGCTGTGACGATGTCGCAGCAGCCTTTTTTTATCGGCTGAGTAGGTGGTCCTTCAGCGCTGTGTATTGTGGCGGGATGAGGGTGGCCTTTTTCTGCTGTGCCATTAGCCCCTGGATAGAAGCCGGTATCTCTATGTGTGTGCCGGTGACGCTCTCTACTACATCGGGAAACTTGACCGGGTGAGCGGTCTCGAGTATGAAGCCACGGTACCGGGGGTGCGCGCTGAGGTACTGCTCCAGTGCATGATATGCTACAGCACCGTGCGGGTCGAGAAGGTAGTGATGGTCTCTATAAACGGAGGCAATCGTCTCGCGTGTGGTGGCATCAGAGACTGTATAGCTGCGCATGAGCTGACTGATGCGCTGGTGGTCGTGCCCGAATAGCTCTAGTATGCGGACGAAGTTGCTCGGGTGGCCGACGTCCATGGCATTGGATATTGTCGGGACAGCGGTCCGTGGGGTGTAGGTACTGGTGCGGAGGTAGTCGGAGAAGGTATCGTTGTCATTGCACGCGATGACGAAGTGCGAGGCGGGCATGCCTGATACGTGTGCTAGGAGGCCGGCGCAGACATTGCCGAAGTTGCCGCTCGGTACGCAGATGACTGGTGGCTGGTCGCCCTGCCACTGCTGCACACCGTAGAGATAGTAAAACTGCTGAGGGAGCCAGCGGGCTACGTTGATAGAGTTGGCCGAGGTGAGGAACATGCGGCTGGTGAGCCCTGCGTCTGCAAAGGCCTGCTTGACCATAGCCTGGCAGTCGTCAAAGGTGCCCTGCACTTCTAGTGCTGTTATATTTTGTCCGAGTGTGGTGAGCTGCTGCTCCTGTACTTTACTGACTTTGCCCGAAGGGTAGAGGATGACGACGTCTACGCCCTCTACGCCGAGAAAGCCTGCGGCTACAGCGCTCCCTGTGTCACCAGAGGTAGCTACGAGGACGGTGACCTTCTGCTTATTCTCCTGGGAGAAATAACCGAGGCAGCGGCTCATGAAGCGTGCGCCAACATCCTTGAAGGCAAGCGTAGGGCCGTGGAATAACTCTAGTGAAGAGATACTGTCAGTGACCTGTACCAGCGGGAAATCAAAAGCGACAGTCTCAGCGCAGATGCGGTAGAGGTCAGTATCGGGGATATCACCTCCTACATAGGGGCGGATGGTGAGATAGGCGAGTTCTTCTCTGGAGAGTGAGCGGAAATTGCTGATGACGTCCTCGCGCAGCTGCGGGATGCGATCGGGGAAGTAGAGGCCCTTGTCCGGAGCTTGTCCCTTGATGGTAGCCTCGCGGAAGGAGACTGTGGGAGACTGCCTGTTTGTGCTATAATATTTTATGGGTGCGTCCATGATTGCTGTGCTGATTTTCGCGATGAATATAATCCTACTTCACATCTATCCAGTAGCGGCGCTTCCAGACCTTTTTGGCCTCGCTGTAGCGCTCATCCTCAAAAATGCCTCCGTTTTGCTCGATGATCTTCATAGAGGGGATGTTTGTATTGTCACAGGTGACCAGTACGCGGTCCAGGCCAATGGATGCGGCCCGGACCAGTGAGAGTGCGAGTATCTCTGTGCCGTATCCCTGGCGGCGGTAAGTGGGTGAAATGATATAGCCTATGTGGCCGCCGTAGTGGAGCAGCTCTTCATTCAACCCATGCCGTATAGACACGCGGCCTATGAACTTTGCATCATCATCTACCATCCAGAGAATGTCTTCGCTGACATTGCCAGGCAGGACGCCGATGCCGGTGCGCAGGCCGATCATCCGCTCGCAGTATTCCTGAAAGTTGTCCTCATCAAAAGTGACGCGCAGCGTGTGGCCATTGCCCTCGGTGATGAAAGCATTGGCGGCATCTATGAAGGAGTCTCTGTATATGATGGAGGGGTCTACGAGTTTCATGGGGTGGTTTTCTTACTGTATCACGCGCACGCCCTGATCACTGATAGTAGTGACGTAGACGTGGTAGTCTATGTCGACCTGGTCATAGATGTGCTGTATGGCTTGTTTGACTTTATGGGCGGTGGCTTCATCCCGGCTCAGCATGAAGATGGATGGGCCGGAGCCGGAGATGCCGCCGCCGAGGGCGCCTGCTGAGAGGCTTGCTTGCTTTAGTTCTTTAAACTGTGGTATCAATGTGCTGCGCATGGGCTCTACGATCACATCTGTGAGAGAGCGGGAGATGAGGTCGTAGTCGCGCTGCATGAGTCCGGCTATTAGCCCTGCTACATTGGCCCACTGGGTGATGGCGTCTTTCATGGCGACCTTCTTTTTGAGGATGCCGCGTGCCTCGGATGTTTTGATCTCTATCTGCGGGTGGAGCACGGTGACGTGCAGTGGCGGCGCGGCGATAGGGATGATATCTACCGGATCGTGACTGCGCACAAGGGTGAAGCCGCCGTAGATGCAGGGGGCGATATTGTCTGCGTGACGCGAGCCGGAGGCTACCTCCTCTCCGTACATGGCGAGGTTTACGAGCTGCGCGTTTGTGAAGCGACCGCCGAGAAGATGATTGGCTGCGACGACTGCTGCTGCGGCGCTGGCTGCGCTGGAGCCGATGCCGCTGCCGGGTTTGATGACCTTGGTGCTTTCTATTTCGTAGCCTTTGACTTCTCATTTCAATG
>CAZNDJ010000185.1:0-5605 GCA_964571705.1 uncultured Chitinophagaceae bacterium | reverse complement strand
CTACGCTGAGGGCAGCTATCGAGCGCACGGCTCTTAGATTTCGCACGGATGATGGTCCTTGACTTGCGTACTAACTGTTGAATGGTTGGCATTAACGCTATTTTTGGGACGGCAAAAATACTTTTATTCCTTAAAGTTCACAATGAAAGGTGAAAAAAAGTTGAATTGTGGACAGAATTCAGCCTTTTCGAGGGCCCGGGAGGGCGTGGGATGCGAATATAATGTTAAAAGTGTAGCTTTTAGTGGAAAGTGGAGTAAGAGACTAGGCATTCGACTTTAAGTATTGTCAATGTTTAACGGAAACTGATGAAGAGTTTTAGAAAAGCCCTCTGGATCGGTTTTCATATAATACCTAAAGTGCGTGAAATTCTCAATATCACGAGTATGTCTTGATCTTTGTTTTCTTTCAGAAATCAAATCCTGCTCAAGATCCAAAAATTTGTATATATATTGAGAGTAGGCATCCTCATCTATGATTCCGCTCACTTCAAGTACCATAATTTTTTCTGATGGCTTTTTTAAAAGTCTGTAAAGTCTTGTATGTCCCTCTATTAGGTAATAATTTCCTTCGAAAACTTCTACGATCGGAATATTGATTATATGTTTAATCCCGTTAAGAAGCTCTATGGCATAAATTTTATTCCTTTTCAACTTAAGTATCTGATATACAAGTTCGTGTTGAATCATTTTATATCTATGGATTCCCCTTTGCTTGGTAAGCAATTTACTTAAATCATTAGCTGTATATGTTTTAAAAGCAAAGTTCTTTTTGGAAAGCGTATTATATAATTGCACATTTCTCAAAAAAGGAATATAGTCTGGCCCAGTTATAGTTTTTATTGACAAATTATTAGAAGAATCAAAGTGCTCCATATGCTCAAAAAATTTCCTTTTTAAAAGGTCAAAAAAACAATTGATTAGTTGAGACTGGGACCTTTCAAGTAAAATTGATTCACCCAAGCTAGCCTCGACTGAAGAGGAAATTTCTGCTTGCCTTAGTGATAAAAGTCTAGGATCACGTGTATGCGGATCTGTTATGATTCCCGTAAAGAAATAATCCGACTGCGCCGGTTTGCAAATTTTAATTTTGAAGCCTAAAAACTTATAGAAGCGTAGCCTAGTATAATACCTTGGTTGATTAGATTCTTTTAAATCATCAAAATAAACTACTTCAACATTAATCCCTTGTAATCGCTTAGCTACAAGGATCATGATGAAATCTAGAAAGATTGCATCAACAGAAGAATTAATGAAAATATGAATATTCCTCTTTGCTTGAAAAATAGTAGTTACAATTTGATGTAATATAACTCGGGGGTCAAGCAATAATCCTGAAGTTTGAATTTGAGTATTGATTGCTTTGAGCTGTTCAGAGTTATCGATTTTAGTTTCAAATCGCCGTGAATGAAACCCTTTTGCCAAGAAGAATATTATAGAAGACCTATTTAGATTTTTTATCTCTTTTTTTAATATATCAAGTGCCTTTTCTATCTTTTTTCCAAAAATTTCATATTCATCAGGTCCAACACGTATTTGATTAAATAAAGATTGGATTTCCTCCTTATGGCGTTGCGGATATTTCAGACTTAACTCCAAATTATATATATCCAACAAATCATGGAAGATTTTATGATGGTCATCATCACTACGACCTATAATAGACAAAAATTTAAGGACAATTAATTTCATATTCGAAGGCACACGAATAAATGGTAAAGGCCCTTGTGTGCGCTCATAGAATATATCAGAACCGAGATATAACCAATCTCTGTCTATTACAATTTTCCCAAATTTTATCTTATCATTTAAAAAAGAGCGCGATTCGACAGATACTCTGCTGCCACTTTTGAGTTGTATTGTTTGCTTGTTAGTAAAACCTTTTACCGTATCAGGGCTAGAATCACTTTTATTGCCACTATATTTTAATTCATTAATAATACCATCTATCTGTCTTTCATCGGCGAAAAGGTCTATATCATTTGTTTTTCTACTTCCATCGTACCTATTTACAGCCCATCCCCCAACAACATAAACACACAGTTTATTTTGATGAGGATTTGTATTATCCGGATCATTAATAAATCTCTTTTGGTTAGTGTGGTCAGCCAAAGAATTGTTGGCGCTAATCAAAAAATGTAATTGTGGGTTCTTATGTTCATCTATCGCTCCCATTTACATAAATTTATACTAAGATAGATTAATAAAGCATTAAAAAGCCAAGTTAATTGATATCAATCTAGGCTATTGTCACGCTAGCAAAAGCCGAAGCTCTATTTCATGAATATGTTCCCCAGCCCGTTCAAGCCTCCTGGCTTGAACCATCTCCCCTCCACGCCGTCAGCCGCGGCAGCCATCTGGGCACATTCGCCTTATACTGCGCATAGTCATCGCCAAAGCGTGCCAGCATACTCGGCTCCTCTTTGAAAATGAAGTACATTGTATTCATAAAGAAGAACCAGATCGTCCAGCACAGCACACCCGTCGCATTCAGGTAGAGCGCCTCGCCTAGCAGGATGAAGAGCACACCTGTGATCATCGGATTGCGCGTGTAGCGGAATGGGCCGTAGATCACTAGCTTCTGCGTCGGCTGCCATGGGGCTAGTGTGCCATATGCCATCTTCCAGAAGAGATACACGGGTATAGCCCACAGTATCAGTCCGATCACAAAGATGGTCGCCCCCGCATACCTCAGCGCATCACTGTCCGGAAATGGGTGGCTATCTATATGAGACAATGCAAAAGGAATAACGATACACACGATGCCGGGTAGTATCAGGATGTCGCGTATGTGAAGCCAGATGGAGGGAGCTTTCATTTTCTTATTTTACCAGTGGCAAATATATATTTCTACAGGTCACTTGACGCTTGCTTTCCTATCCTCACACTTCTCCCACATCTGCACAAAGTATTCCGCTGAGCTCATAAAGCCTTTCATCTCGGTGGTGCTCATCCCTGCCAGCGGCCATGATCGCACATAGTCTGCCAGCAGGCCATAGTGTGCCATGCCATCCATGTTGATATCCCAGGTCCGGTTACCAGTCTTGCATCTAGTGAATATATCATCATAGATCAGCCTGATGGTAGTATCACGCTGCGGCTGTGCTGAGAAACCTCCCACATCTGTCCCTATAGCCATGTGAGGCTCTCCCACCATACCGGCTACAGTGTGATAAGTATGCACAAAGTCAGAAGCATTGGCACCGTGGCCTACGCCTATCATCCCTTCTACCCTCTTGATCTGTGCGTATTGCAGCAGCGTGCGGCCATTTTCGTTGTGTGAGAGACTGCGAGGCTCATTGTGCCCGCTATTGACAGGGTAGTCAGCGGTCACTGCCATAGATAGCACCTCATCGGTCATCCGCTCGCTCATGTGGTCTATGTCTATCATGTATCCCTTCTGCATCATATACCTGATGGCAAACCTACCGCGCGCTGTCAGGCCCAGTGCATTGCGGTGCCCATAGCCGGCCAGCGTATCCCAGATCGTATAGTTTACTATTTTAGCAGGGTTCACATTCTTAGGCATCAGCAGTGGCATGAAGGCCCTTGCAATAGCCGGCAGCCCCACACCCGGATGCTCCAGGTGATAGGTGATGCCACTCGTATCGCTCCGTACCTGCTCTACCCTCCACTCGGCACCAGTCGCAAATTTATTGGCGACGTTCAGCGTCTTGTTGAATATCGCAGTGCCGCCAAAGACCGTATTATTAAGATGCACCGGAAAGATATAGCGCACGCCTATGGCATATAGTTTATCCAGCTCTGCCTGCACCTGTGCTTCGGTTGGGGCAGGTGTGAATAAAGCTTTACTATAATGATCCTGCGGGTTGTAGAAGTTGCCAATGTTGTCCATCTCGCTGCCTATGATCACGGCCAGCCGGCCGCTGGCTACTATGCGCCGCGCATCTGCTGGCGTATACGCCACCTCCATAAAATCTGAATGCGCTACCAGATCCTTGATGCCCTGCACGCAGTCCAGCAGCACCTGCTCATCATCATAAGGGCCATGACCTTTGGAGGCGTAGGCTATGGTATGACTGCTCACAGCGAGCGCCACCATGATATTGAGGCCGCCTTCGTGCGCGCGCCTGATCCAGTCTATCCACACCTGTTGATGTAGTATAGAGCACCAGGCAGGCCACGAGGTGAAGTCAGGATATCCTTTCTTGGTATCTCTCCAGGTGGGGCTATTCTGCTGCTCGGTCTGAGCGGCCAGGATGCTGCGTACGAGATTGCGGCTATGGTCGTGGCGGCAGTCGCCCAGCACTACGCTGATATCACCATACGGAGCGCCATAGAAAAGCTCCCTGCCATATGCCAGATCACCACGCGGATGCGCATGCATATCTACGAAGCCCGTGATAGCCTGCGCCGGTACATAATAGGACGTCAACAGTAAGATGATACAATAAAAGTGACGCATAGTCGATGATCTAAAGTAAATGACCAGATTTTATCTCACAGCCGGAAATGTATTCAATGTGCTGGCTTCGATTTCTACTGAGATTCGCTCGCTGCCTCCAGCAGGTAGACCTTCTCACAGACACCATCGCGCGTAGCAGGATTGAGAAAAGTACCGGTGAGCGAGGATACCCTGTATGCCTGCCGCTCCTCTATCATTTTCACCCGTATACCGGCCTGCTGTAAGTCGTGCCAGCCATATTCTGTCGTAGCCACTACGAGGTGACCTCTCTCTTGCAGCTTGTTTTTAAAAACAGTCCTGTCCCATATATCCTGCGGCGGCGTATGATGAGAGTAGAATACCTCTTCATAGCCCGCGAGGTAGTGATAGGTCACATACTCACTGTGAACACCTTCGGTATGCAGGCGTGCATACCTGCCGAAATCGCCACCCGGCTGGTAGCACATGATAGCGGGGAAATAGATCGCACTCATCAGTAGGTTAAATGCAAGTATAACGGCCGCCGATGCGCGTATGGCAAGGTCTCCGCTGCGCACAGTAAATACCCCAATGATCGCTACCAGAAACACTACCACCAGGCTGAGTAAAGAGGTAGTATCTGCCCCTTTGAAACAATACTGGAGTAAACCCGCCACTATCACTATCGCCACTAGTATGATCAGCTGTATTATGACCAGGCTTTTGAACAAGACCGTCCTCCGGTCCAGCTGCTCATAAAACCGCGCCGCCATCACCGCTCCCAGCGGGTAGACCACAAAGCTGTAATGGGGCAGCTGATAGTGGGAGCACATCAATGCGATCAGCACCAGCGTAAAACCGCTGACGGATATATACTCTGGCATGGCCGCCCTATCCCTGGCCATAGCGATCAGGGAGGTGATCCAACCGCCTAGCAGAAACAGCGTCCATGGCATAAAGGCCCACGCCGTGCTATGCAGTAGAAAGAAAGTATCAGGATGATTATTCCACTCGCTCTCTCCGGTGATCCTGCCAAAGCTCTGCGTCCAGAAGTAAAAGCGCAGGCCCTTCATGCCATATTGCTCATAGAGGCCGATACACATAGGTATGAGCATCACTGCTATGAGGCATATGCCAGCCAACAGCGCAGGGCGCAGCAGTAGTCGCCATTGCCCTTTCAAGAGCATATGTGGTAGCAGCGCTGCCCCCACCGCTATTAGCCCT
>CAZNDJ010000184.1:0-5616 GCA_964571705.1 uncultured Chitinophagaceae bacterium | reverse complement strand
CCTGCACCCGCAGCCTGCCGCCCAGCTCCCAGTTGCGCTTGAACTTCTTGCCGGCAGTGAGGCTGATGATATGACGCGTGTCCCAGCTGGAGGAGCGGTACACGCCATACCTGTCCTGAAACTGGCTCCAGAAAAGCGTGTAAGACACGATACCAAACCAACCTTTATACAGCTTCTGCTCAAAGAGGAACTCGCCTCCGTAGGAGCGCCCCTTATTAGTACTCTCAGCGGGATTATTGCCTACTACTCCAAAGTTGCTACCCTGATTGGCCAGTGATATAGAGTCATCCAGCAGGAATGGCACATTGTAATATTGCTTGAAGAAACCCTCCACGGATATACGGCTGTTATACTTAGTCGTATATTCTATGCCTGCCACCACATGTATATTGCGCATATAGGTCAGGCGCTTCTGATTGACCAGTGTGCCGGTCGTATCACGGTAGCCCATCACAGTATAGGCCGGCGTCTCATGGTAGTAGCCGGTGTTGAAATTTAGCCGCAGGCGCTCCAGTATAGCATATGACAGCGCAAAGCGCGGAGATAGCTGATTGAGCGGGTTGAGCATACTGTTGTTGTATGTATTGCCATCTAGCCGCAGGCCGAGTGAGAGCGTGAGCCTGTCCTTTGCCACTGTTTTGCTCACCTGTGAGAAGACACCATAGCGATAGATATCCAGCCTGGTCAGGTAGTCATATTTAAAGTACGCTCCCTGAAACTGTGAGCGGTTGTAATAATGGTCCCACTCCAGATTGCCACCCACATTGATCTTCCAGCCCTTGTTCCGTTTGGTCCACTCCAGCCGCGCCTTGGTCTCCGCCTGCGTAGAGCGGTAGTACTGCGTGCGGGTAGAGTCTTTGCTGTTGTCTTTATACTTATCTATCTGGTTAAATAGTTCGCTGCTGCTCAGTACAGCCTGCACATAGCTATTGGCAAAGTAGTGTGTATACTTCAGCCCATTGGTAGTGCTCTGCTGGTTATTGACAGGCAGTAGCTGCAATAGGTACCTGTTGGCCTCGGTTTTATTGGCCTGGAGGTTCAGCTTAAAGATATCAATGGCACTCAGGCTGAGAAAGGTCAGCTCATCCTTTGGCGTGATCTTCCAGCGCAGCTTGACCTGGCCATCATTGTAGTTTGGAAAGATCGGCACATTGATGAGTTTGAAGAACCAGTCGTAGTAAGACGAGCGCCAGGATAGCAGCAGTGTGGCTTTCTTCTTCTTGTCCAGTGGGCCTTCGGCAGAGACGGCAGCATCTGTGATGCCCAGCGCAGCTGCAGCGCCCCACCTATCCTCACGGCCATCGCGCAGGCGGATGTCCATCACAGAGCTTAGCACATTGCCCCTGTCTGCGGGAAAGGCTGATGAGTAGAAATTGACCTCGCGGATAAAGTCGACATTGATCAGGCCCTGCGGCCCGCCGGAGCCACCCTGCGTCACAAAGTGGTTGATATTAGGTATCTCTATATCATCGAGGTAAAACTTATTTTCTGCCGTAGAGCCGCCGCGTATGATCAGGTCATTGCGAAAGCCGCTGCTGAAGCCGACGCCCGGCAGTGACTGGATCACACGGGAGATGTCGCGATTGCCACCTGGATAGCGCTGTATCTCATTCACACCGATGGTGCGGATAGATACCGGGCTCTCCTCCTTGCGTTGAAAGGTGCTCGTCGTCACCTCTACCTCTTTGAGCTTCTCGGTGCTGCTCTCCAGGTCTGCATTGACGATAGCCGGCTTTGAGTTGGTCACCTCTACTTCATATACCGTCTTGGCTGTGTAGCCTACGTTGGATATTTTGACATTGTAGAAGCCGGGCTGGAGGTCTTTGATCTCATATTCGCCTTTGTCATCTGTCTGCGTGCCGATGGTAGTACCATCCAGCGCCACGGTGGCAAAGTCAAGAGGAGCATTGGTGCCGGCTACTGCTACCCGGCCGCGGATGATACCTGTCTGTGCCATGGCAGTCAGTGACAGGCATAGCAAAAGGAACGTAAGAAGCTTGTTCATGTGGGGCTAAACAATCTTTTAGTGTGTAATGGTTATGCAACGATAAACAATGTAAGGGCCTGTTTGTTCAATATCTGAACAGGAAAAAAGTATGAGCACTATCAGGAAGAAACCCTGGAACCGTCTAGACCTCCCGGTCTATAGCGTAGCCAGTCATGACGGCCGCCGGCATAATATGAATATCTGCACCTACGCCTCGCAGGTGTCTATGCAACCCAAGCGCTATATGGTAGCCATCTACAAGGATACAAAGACACTGGACAATGTATCTGTCCAGCGCAGTCTGGTACTACAGCTGCTCAGCACCTCGCATCTGGACCTGATCACCCGGCTGGGTAAGCAAAGCGGTCGCAATAAGGACAAACTAAAGACGCTCAGCAAGCGGCTCATGGCGTATCACGGCTATCAGGTACTGAGCGACGCGCTGGCAGTGATAGAGCTACAGGTCATCTCACTGACGGATGGCGGTGATCATATGCTGGCACTGTGCGATGTAGTGAGCTATCGCAATATAACTGACGGCGAAGCCCTGATGCTACACCACCTGCGTGACAAGAAACTGATAGCCATATGACGCCGCAGCTACTGACCCGCTATGCCGACATCCTGGCCACTGTAGAGCGCGTAGACGCCGCAGCCTATGCCCGCACGCGCAACTATACTGACGGTGCGGTGAGCTATCTCTCACCGTATATTTCACGTGGCGTCATATCCCTGCCGTATGTGAGGGAGCGCATACTGAGCCGCTACAGCCGGGAGCAGGCCTACACCTTTATCTTTGAGCTGGCGTGGCGGGAGTACTTTCAGCGGCAGTGGTACCGGCTGGGAGACCAACTATGGTCAGATATCAAAGGGCCGCAGCAAGGTATATCACACCACGGCGTACCCGATGCCCTGATGAATGGTAGCACTGGCATCACTGCTATAGATACCGCTATCGCAGACCTATACACCTCAGGCTACATGCACAATCATATCCGTATGTATGTAGCCTCCATAGCTTGCAACATAGGACGTGCTCACTGGTCTGCCCCTTCGCGCTGGCTCTACTATCATCTGGCAGATCACGACCTGGCCAGCAATACACTAAGCTGGCAGTGGGTAGCGGGGACTTTCTCGGCAAAGAAGTACTACTGTGACCAGAGCAATATCAATCAGTACTGCCACACGCTGCAGCGGAACACTTTTCTGGATGTGCCGTATGAGCAGCTGCCGCATGTGCCTGTACCGGCAGTGCTGCAAGAGCACTCTATACCACAGCTGGAGACCATCCTGCCGGATACTCCTGCACCACTACTACGCTATGACCGCCCACTCCTGATCTACAACGCCTACCACCTCGATCCACAGTGGCGCGCAGACATGGATGCCAATCGCGTACTACTGCTGGAGCCGGAGCATTATAGACAGTATCCTGTATCGCAGCGAGTGTTATCATTCATACTACAGCTGGCAGAAAATATACCGGGTATTCAGGTATTCTGCGGCAGTGTGGATCAGCTGTTGCATACAGGTAGTTTCCCGCAGGTGTTTGCGAAACAACATCCCACCTCAGAGCACTATCCCGTCATGAAAGATGAACCGCAGTGGCTTTTCCCGCAGGTAGATAAGGTGCCGGGTTCATTTATGTCCTACTGGAAAAAGTGCGAGAAGTACCTCTGACCCTAGGACAACCTCAGACTGCTCATACCACCATCCATATGTATCACCTGCCCTGTGATCCAGGTGGCATCTGTGAGGAGTAAGTAGGCCATAGCGCCTATATCCGCAGGGGTCCCTATACGAGCCAGTGGGTGACGCTGGGCAGAGGCTTTTATTTTGTCTTCAGAGGAGGTAAGCCGCGCGCTCAGGTCTGTCTGTACCAGTGATGGTGCGATACAGTTCACGCGGATACGCGGTGCCAGGTCTGCAGCCAGCGATCTGGTCAGTCCTTCTATCGCACCTTTAGCTGCACTGATAGAGGCGTGAAAGGGCATACCTGTTTGTACAGCTACCGTGCTGAAAAGTACTATAGATGGTGTAACTGCCGCCTTTAGCGCCGGCAGGAAATGCTGTATGGCGCGTACTGCACCAGTCACATTTACACTATAGTCTGCCAGCAGATCGTCAGTGGTCAGCCTGTGAAAGGGTTTCAACGTGATGCTACCGGGGCAATACACCAGTCCATCTATTTCTGCCGGCCACTCGCCTGCAGGAGCCTCAGCGCCGGTAGCATCCCATACGGTGTGCGATACATTTTTGAGGCCATTCAGATTTCGCGCGCTGCGCGAAAGTATGTTTATATCATGGCCGGCGGCAGAGAGCCGCTGCACGATGTCCAGGCCTATACCCGCCGTACCACCTATCACTACATAGTGTCCCATTGCCGATCTATTTGTTTAGCCCGCAGTACGCCAGAAATTCATTGCGTGTCTGCTCATTCTGAAACTTGCCGGTGAAGCTGGAAGTGACCGTAGAGGAACTGGTATCGCCCACCCCACGAGATGACACGCATAGATGTTGCGCATCTATCACTACGGCTACGCTATCAGTCTGTGTCGCTTCTTTGATGGCCTCTGCTATCTGTATGGTGAGGCGCTCCTGCACCTGCGGGCGCTTGGCATAATATTGTACGAGACGGTTGATCTTGCTGAGGCCTATCACTTGCCCATTGCTGATGTAGGCTACGTGGGCACGGCCTATGATCGGGACGAAGTGATGCTCACAATTGCTGTAGAACGCAATATCTTTCTCCACCAGCATCTCGCGGTATTTGAACTTATTTTCAAAGACGGCGATCTTGGGTTTGTTGGCCGGATTGAGGCCGCTAAAGATTTCTTTGACATACATTTTGGCTACACGGTGTGGTGTGCCGCGCAGGCTATCGTCCTCCAGGTCCAGGCCCAGTATCTGCATGATCTCGGCAAACTTCTCTTCTATCAGCTCTATCTTCAGATCATCATCCATGGCAAAGGCATCTGCACGGAGTGGCGTCTCTATAGAGGTCATCACGTGCTCGTCGCCTATCTGGTCTGCGTCGTCATGGTCCACTTTTACTTTCAGCATCGGTTACTTTTTCAGTCTAAACATCAGCGCGGCTCATTTTGTTCGAGCGGGATCGGCTGCGTGCTGCTATACTTTGCAGTACCTCGTAGAGGCAGATATTGAGACCAAGCAGTAAGGCGCCGTAGAGGAAATCTTCTACCGGTATGGTACCGATGCGTACACCGCAGTTTTGATGGTCATCATAGCTCACTACCGGCAGAGCAGTGAGGACACCATTTACTGCCAACATGGGCAAGATGCTGATGAAGAATGCGAGTACGAAATTTTCGAGCTGCTCTGCGCTGAGCAGCAATACAGACAGTGGCAGGAATATGGCCATGCCGAGTGTGACGGAGAGTGTGTAGGCCCGGCCTGATGAGCTGAAGGCCAATACTCCGAAGACAGCCGCAAGCAGGAGCAGGATGAACCCAAGTTTCCCTGGCAGGAGTTTCTTAGGCTTATAGCTTCTCACATTCTCATAGATGAAAACACAAGAGTATGGCACGGTGATAAAGAACAGCACCTCCTCTATGGGGAGCGACCATACATCAATGCCCAGCGTGTACCGGTGATTGAAACTCCACACA
>CAZNDJ010000183.1:0-5668 GCA_964571705.1 uncultured Chitinophagaceae bacterium | reverse complement strand
CAGTGCATTGGACTCACCCTCTGTGAATGGGGCATCCATAGATACGTGGCGGGCTGATATACCGAGGGTGGCCTCTACCTCCTCTACAGGTATCTCCAGCATCTCTGCCAGCTCCTCAGGAGTCGGCTCGCGCTGGTACTTCTGCTCGAGGTCGGAGAATGCCTTATTGATCTTGGTCAGGGAGCCTACCTTATTGAGCGGGAGGCGTACCAGACGGCTGTGCTCAGCGAGCGCCTGGATGATAGACTGACGGATCCACCATACGGCATATGATATAAACTTGAAGCCCCTCGTCTCATCAAATTTCTGTGCAGCCTTTACAAGGCCGAGATTGCCCTCATTGATGAGGTCATTCAGCGAGAGAGAGTTGTTTTGGTATTGCTTGGCAACTGATACTACGAATCGGAGGTTGGCGCGGGTCAGCTTCTCCAGCGCTAGCTGGTCTCCCTGGCGTATGCGGCGGGCCAGATCCACCTCCTCCTCTGGTGTGAGCAGGTCCTCCTTGCCGATCTCCTGGAGATATTTCTCTATAGACTGGCTTTCGCGGTTCGTGATGGACTTGGATATTTTGAGTTGTCTCATTTATAGATGTACTTGTCTTTATCTGTCAAAAAATACGCGGGTCCGGTCAAACAGCCCGCAAAAATATGAAAATAATCCGACTATGGGGCAATATAGATTATAAAACGATTGATACGAAGAAAAAGTTTAATGTTTTGGTCATAAAAACTGCAAAATGCGCAACATCATATTGATGCCAGGCATATGACGCAGGAGGCTAAAATTCTTTACAGCCCGGGCCGCAAAAACCATGCCCTAGCGCGGGTAGATCTGACGCAGCCAGTCCAGGATATCTGGCAGGATCTCATCTACATTTTCGCTCATCAGGGCGTGGGACATGCCACGGAAAACTGTCATCTTTTTCCTGCAGGTCAGCTTGTCGTATAGCTTCTTGGTATATCCCACTGAGAAAATGGTGTCTGCATCTCCCTGAAAGACCATGACCGGTATGGTGATCTTCTCTATAGGCTTGTCCATAGCGGTCTGGCCGAGGCTCTGGAGGGCACGTACTGAGATATTTTTCAGCGCCAGCGGGTCGTTTTCTATAAACTGGCGGAGATTACCGAAATAGCGCACCTGTATGCTCTCGATGTCTATGTAGGCTGACATGGGTATCATGGCATTAGGTATCAGCTCGCTGGCTTTGCTATTGCTGATGAGCATGCGCATATACTTGAAGAGCACGGGATGGCGTGTCAGCTTGGTGGTCTCCTCTCCTGTGAGATCAGCAAAGTTCTGGCAGATCACGGAGTCTATACGGACGTCTTTGGCAGCCATATAGAGGGATATGATACCGCCCTGGGAGCTGCCCATGAGCGTGACCTTGCGGCCGAAGCGCTTGTGCGCAAACTCTATAGCTATCTCTACATCACGCAGGAGCTCAGGTATAGTATAGTCTCCACGCGGGCCCTCGCTCTGACCGTGGCCGCGCGGGTCCAGGCCTATCACATTGTAGCCTGCCTCGCCCAGTTTGTACATCATCTCTGCATAGCAGAGGGCGTAGATGGCTGTGCCGGGTATAAACACAACTGTCGGTGCTTTCTTGTCATATTCATAGACATCGACATGTAGCTTCAGGCCATCTGATACGATGGTCTCTGAGCTGAAATGATGATGGTATGGAGGATAGCCGAGGGTATCGGCCATGTAATCAAAGTAGTCCTCTATTTTTGCAAAATTCTTATTCTTGGTGGAGATCATACCTGCTTCTTCTTCATTAAAATTTGATCGGGCCGGAGCCATCAGACAAAATACAATTTGTCACGTTGTTATGCAATACTTGTTTTACTCTTTTACGTTAAAATAGGATTATCGTTCCTGATCATACCCTGTGAGATACAATACTGCCCTAGTATATAGAGGAGCATGATCCACACACCTGATAGCCAGAGGTCTCCGTGGCAGAGAAACCTATTGATCGCGATGAGTGAGTCTGACAGCATAAATAGCACAGCGCCAGCGAATACGAGGGCAAAGCTGCGGTCATTGACGCGTTTATACCGATTGATACTAAAGAGGACCATAGTGCCGATGACCATGCCGTATATGGCTATAGGCGCCTGCATATGGGCGTCTACTGCTGGTATCAGAACGCTGAGCAGCCCGGCTAAGTATGCCGCCAGCGGCAGTGCCAGCCAGATGTGGCGGCGGAGCACCGGCTGCACCTGGCGGTCCGCTACCTGTGTGAAAGCCCCTATATAGAATAGGTGTGCGATAAGGAAGGCGACCAGCCCGCCCAGAAACCAGAGCTCGCGGCCCTCAGCGCTCATGAGTACGACGTCTCCCACCCATGAGAAGGCGATGGCGCCGGCCATGAGCCTGTCGCGCGCGGTGAGGCGCCGGCCGGTGGCGGAGAGGTAGCAGGCTAGCAACAGGGGCATGAGCAGGGGCCGCGTGATGTGTGTGACGCCGCGCAGATGCGCGTACTCGGCGCAGACGTCCACCAGGCCGGTGAGAAGATATAATGCGGCTGTAATTTTCACGTAATAATGATCAGCTATGGGAGGACGAAGCAACACATTTTCCGGATAAATGCAAATGATTTATCCACTAAATAGATTATTGTTTTTTTGAATTAAAATATAATATAATTTAACGAAACGTAGTGAAATCAATGGTTTATGACTAAAATTAGCATGTAAAATGAGCAGGATCATGTCTTGTGGATAACGAACTAAAGGAAACTGGTGAAAGCAAGGCGGTATTAATTTTTAGTTAAAATCATTGATTTTATTGGTTAATAGTTGACTTTTAAAGAAACGCCCTTATATTTGCATTGAGTTTTATAACAAATAAAACACATTAATTTTTTAAACCAACTAAACAAGACAACATCATGGCAGACAACAAGAAACTCCAGGAGACACTGAAAAGCCTCCTGTATGCAGGTGTAGGCTACGCAGCCAAGACATCTGAGAGGGTACAAAAGAATGTAGACGACCTCGTGAAGAAGGGCAAGATCAACGAGCGTGAAGGCAAGAAGATCGTAGACCACGTGGTGACAAACGCTGAGGCTAAGAGGAAAGAACTCGAGACCAAGCTCAATAAAGTAGTAGATAAGTATGGCAAGGCTGGTATGAACCAGGTACAGACCCTGACCAAGAAGATCCAGAAGCTGGAAGGCGAGCTGCAAAAGCGTGTGACCATAGGTGGTGCTAAGCCAGCTGCAAAGTCTGCGTCTAAGCCAGCTGCCCCTAAGAAGGCTGCCAAGAAAGCTGCTCCTAAGAAGAAGGCTGCTGCCAAGAAGGCCGCTAAGAAGGCCGCTCCTAAGGCTGCTGCTCCAGCCCAAGCATAATATTTCGTTGTCTGCCACTGTTCGCTGCCGCGAACGGATGATGGATAATATTTTTCTGTTATTCATTGTAAGAAAGCTTCCTCTCTGAGGGGGCTTTTTCTTTTGTGGGGACAAGGGTTTGGGCCATAAGTAGCGGGCAGGTAGCCACGAGTTTCCCACACTGGTACAGAGGGGTTATTTTTTGTTTTGAAATGCCGTCAAAAGGAATATTTTTGCACCGCGTTAAAACAAGCTTTCACGTGAAATTTACATCCTACATACGCCTCATGATCGCCGCACTGATGCTCGTATCGGCTACAGCCGCTATGGCGCAGGAGGGTGAGGCCAAACTCGATAAGATCGAGAAAACTGCTGAAAAGGAAGACGGCAACTATGATCCTAAGCCGGCCATCATGGAGCACATAGCAGACTCTCACGAGTTTGATATCCTGGAGATGGTGCAGATACCTCTGCCGTGCATCCTGTATAGCTCTGCAAGTGGCGTGACCACCTTCATGTATGGCGAAGGCAAGGAGGTGAATGGCTACAAGTGCGAAGAGGGCAAGATCATAAAAGAGGATGGTGCTTTCTTCCTCGATATGTCTATCACCAAGAATGTATTTACGATGCTGCTGGCAGCTATCATCCTGATCGTGATCTTCACATCAGTGGCCGGCGCGTACAAGGCTAATCACGGCAAAGCTCCTAAGGGACTGCAGTCTGTGATCGAGCCGCTCTTCGTATTCATACGCGACGATGTGGCTAAGCCTAATATCGGTCCTAAGTATGAGGCATACCTGCCATATATCATGACCATTTTCTTCTTCATCCTCGTGCTGAACCTGCTGGGCATGCTGCCACTCTTCCCGGGTGGAGCTAACGTGACAGGCAATATCGCTTTTACCATGGTGCTGGCTATCATCGCATTCATTGCGATCAATATCAGCGGTACCAAGCACTACTGGGGCCACATCTTCTGGATGCCGGGTGTAGCAGTGCCGATGAAGTTATTCCTTGCCATCATCGAGGTGATAGGCCTCTTCACCAAGCCGATCGCCCTGATGGTGCGTCTCTTTGCAAATATGACTGCGGGTCACATCATCACCCTGTCTCTCATCAGCCTGATCTTCGTATTTGGCGAGGCGGGCAAGAATATGATAGGCTCAGGTGTAGGTGCAGCTATCGCAGTGCCATTTGCACTATTCATCAGTGTGATAGAGGTGCTGGTGGCATTTATCCAGGCGTTCATCTTCTCTATGCTCACAGCTACATTCATCGGACTGGCGCTGGAAGATCATAGCGAGGGACACCATACGGTCGACTAATTGAGTATTGAGTAGTGAGTATTGCGTATTGAGAAATACCAGAAATACAGAAAGACATTAAATCGATTTTTTAACCATTAATTATAACAACCATGAGTTCAGTTCTTCTTCTCGAGACTCTGCCAGGTATAGCAGCAGTAGGCGCAGGCCTCGCAGCAGTAGGTGCAGGTATCGGTATCGGACAGATCGGTAAGGGCGCTACTGAGTCTATCGCACGTCAGCCAGAGGCTACAGGCGATATCCGCGGTGCGATGATCCTGACTGCGGCATTCATCGAGGGTGTAGCTCTCTTTGCGGTGATCGTAGCATTCCTTACTGC
Organism: uncultured Chitinophagaceae bacterium; assembly: GCA_964571705.1. Taxonomy (GTDB): domain Bacteria; phylum Bacteroidota; class Bacteroidia; order Chitinophagales; family LD1; genus UBA1941. The sequence goes on along the minus strand of CAZNDJ010000183.1, from coordinate 690 downwards.
AAAGTAATCCAAGGAAAATAAAAACACTTCCAAGGGGATTGCCTGCGGAAGTGTTTTTACACTCAAAATGGTTTTAGAAAGAAAGTAGTCAAACAAAAATAAACGTCGTCAAAATGAATACAGTCCTCCTCGCAGCAGATGCATTTAGCCTCGTAAAACCAGAGCCGGGTATGGCTATCTGGGCGCTCATCATATTTGTGATCCTGATCCTGGTACTGGGCAAGTTTGGTTTCAAACCGATAGCAAACTCCCTGAAGGATCGTGAGAACTCTATAGCCGACTCCCTGGCACAAGCCGAGAGGGCACGGGCAGAGATGGCCAGCCTCACTGCCAAGAATGAAGACCTGCTGAACCAGGCACGCGAAGAGCGCAACAAGATCGTAGCAGAAGCACGCGACGCTGCTGAGAAGATCAAGGCTGAGATACTGGACAAGGCACAGGCTGAAGCCGGCAAGAAGCTGTCTGACGCTATGCGCGAGATAGAGACCCAGAAGAAGGCCGCGATCGTAGAGATCAAGAACACCGTAGGCCAGATGGCCCTGCAGATAGCTGAGAAGGTAGTACGCAAGGACCTGGCAAACGACTCTGCACAGAAGGAACTGGTAGAAAAACTGGTAAAGGAAACTAACGCTAACTAAGAATGAAGTAAGGCGCAAGCCTCTGCTCACTACTAAATAAAGAAGAATGTCA
>CAZNDJ010000182.1:0-5706 GCA_964571705.1 uncultured Chitinophagaceae bacterium | reverse complement strand
GCGCATGCGGGCATTGGTGGACGCGATTTACCTGGACGAGAAGATCGAGCGCTATATCCTCGATATCGTCTTCGCCACCCGCCGTCCGGAAGACTACAAGCTGGGCAAGATCAAGCCCCTCATCACTTACGGCGGCTCCCCTCGCGCCAGTATCAACCTCGCCCTCGCCGCCAAGGCCTACGCCTTTATCAAGCGCCGCGGCTATGTGATACCGGAGGACGTACGCGCCGTATGTTATGACGTACTGCGTCACCGTATCGGCCTTACTTACGAAGCAGAGGCAGAGAACGTGACAACAGAAGAAATCATCAGCGACATCCTGAACGCGGTAGAAGTACCATAGACCATCATGGCAAAGGGCTCTCAAATAAAGTCTGATAAAGCTCAGGCTGCAGATAGTGCGCAGAGTGACCGCAGAAAGAAGCTAAGACGCATCGAGATCAAGACGCGCAAGCTTTCCGCCCAGGTCTTTTCTGGCAGTTATCACTCTGCCTTCAAGGGTCGTGGTATATCTTTCAGTGAGGTGCGAGAGTATCAGTTTGGCGATGATATCCGCTCTATAGATTGGAATGTAACAGCCCGCGCCAATAGGCCTTTCATCAAGGTCTTTGAAGAAGAGCGCGAGCAGACACTGATGCTGATCATAGACGTGAGCCGGTCTACCATGTTTGGCACACAGACTGAGTTTAAGAAGGAGATCATCGAGATCATCAGCGGAATCCTGGCCTTTTCGGCTATTACCAATAATGATAAGGTAGGCGTCATCTTCTTTAGTGATAAGGTAGAGAAGTTCATCCCGGCCAAGAAGGGCAAGTCTCACATCATGCGCATCATCTCTGAGATAGACAGCTTTGAGTCTCAGGAGCGGGGTACCGATCTGGCCGAGGCGCTGAAGTACTTTAATAATGTGAGCAAGAAGAAGACCATTGCCTTTATGATCTCAGACTTCATGGGTGGCCGTGATATCCAGAAAGAACTGAGCATCGCAGCCAAGAAGCATGACTTCATCGGCATACAGGTCTATGACATGCGTGAGCGCCTGCTGGAAGATGTCGGCACTGTGCTGATACAGGATGCTGAGTCGGGTGCAGAGTTCTTTGCAGATACCTCTGACAAACGCCTTCGCGCCCAGATACAAAAGCTATTTGACGAGCAGCAGGTGAAGAATAAGGTCACTTTCGGCAAAGCCGGTGCACAGTTCGTAAGTATCGATACTACTGCTAACTATGTGACGGCCCTCATGAAGATGTTTAAAGAAAGGGAGATCAAAAGGTAATGAAGCGGATAAATCACATATCGCTGTCGGCATCATTGGTCAAGAGTCTTGTATTGTCTTGCCTCTTGGTTCTTGGTTCTTGCGTCTCTCACGCCCAGATCTCCGCCACCTTCAAGGGTGACTCGTCTAAGATCGAGATCGGAGACTACTTTAATATGAAGCTGGTGATCAATGCCCAGCCCGATATGGTGGTCGACTTCCCGGCCTTTCCCGGAGATACGATCGGCAAGGTCTCTATCGTAAAGAAAGACAAGATAGACACCGCAAAGATCGGCAATAGTACCATCTACTCTCAGAATGTGACCATACAGGCCTATGAGGGCGGGCAGTACATCTTTACACCGTTCAAGATCTACTACCTCAATAAGTCTACAGGCGCCGTAGACAGCACCTATACCAATGCCTTTGAGCTGCGCGTATCTGAGCCGGCGGTAGATACCGCCAAGCCCATCAAACCGATCAAAGCACCTCTGAATGTGCCCTATCAGCTGAATGAGTTTTACAGCTGGATAGCTATCGGGCTGGCGGTGCTCGCAGCCATCATCGTGGGCATCCTGCTTTACCTGCGGTATAAGAAGAAACCGGCACCGGCCGTAGCGCGTCCCCGCCCTAAAGACCCGGCACATATCTGGGCAGCCAAAGAGCTAAAGAAGCTGGAAGACGAGAAGCTCTGGCAAAAGGACCAGGTGAAGCTATACCACTCGCGCCTGACGGATATCCTCAGGAGCTATCTTGAGTTTCGCTATGACTACTATGCGCTGGAGGCTACTACAGAGGAGATACAGCTAGAGCTGGACAGGCTCAATATCAGCCTCGATGCCCGCAGCCGCCTCATGGAGACCCTGCGCCTGGCAGACTTTGTGAAGTTTGCCAAGATGAACCCGGCACCGGATGAGAATATGCGTAGTATGCAAAATGCTGCAGCTTTCGTAGAACAGACCCGGCAGATAGATGTGACTCCTGCCGCTGCAGAGGCACAAAAGAAAACTAACACCAAGAAGAAGAAATAGGATGCTTCACCTGTCACATATCACCTTTGCCAATAGGTGGGTACTCTGGCTGATACCGGTAGTAGCCATCCTGGCCATCGTATGGTGGTACCTGCGCCAGCGTAAGCAATACCCTACGCTGACCTTCTCTGACACATCGGCATTCAAGGGTTTTCAGTCCCCGGTCAAGGGTGTGCTGAAAAAGTATGCGCCCCTGATGCGCATCCTATCGCTGGGCTTCCTGCTCGTAGCGCTGGCGCGGCCGCAGAGCAGCTATGATGAGAGCAAGTCGAGTACAGAGGGTATAGACATCGTGATGGCCATGGACGTCTCTACCTCCATGCTCTCTCAGGACTTCAAACCTAACCGTCTGGAGGCTGCCAAGAGTGTGGCGCTGGACTTCGTAGAGGGGCGCCCGCATGATCGTATCGGCCTCGTGGTCTTTGCCGGAGAAAGCTTCACGCAGTGCCCGGTCACGATAGATCATGTCATAGTCAAAAACCAGCTCAAGGATATCAAAAACGGCATCCTGGAGGATGGTACTGCCATAGGCATGGGCCTCTCTACCGCCGTACAGCGCCTCAAAGACAGTGAGAGCAAGACCAAAGTCGTGATCCTCATGACCGACGGTGTCAATAACCGTGGTATCATAGACCCCCGCATGGCGGCAGATATCGCGGTGCAGTTTGGCGTACGCTGCTACACCATCGGCGTGGGTAAGAACGGGCAGGCGCTGACGCCGGTAGCTATGGGGCCTAACGGCTTGATATTTGACTACGCTGAGGTGCAGATAGACGAGGCGCTGCTCCGCTCTATAGCTGACAAGACCGGTGGCAAATACTACCGCTCTACGGACAATAAGAGCCTCAAAGAGATCTTTGCACAGATAGACAAGCTGGAAAAGACCAAGATCAACGTATCAGCCTGGACGCATAAGACGGAGAAGTTCCACCTCTTCGCTTTGATCGCTGCGGCGCTGCTTTTGATCGAGTGGGTTTTACGTTACACCATATTAAGGAGCATACCATAGATGTTTAGGTTTGAACATATCGAGTATCTGCTACTGCTGACACTACTGGTGCCGGTGCTGCTGCTGTTCATCTACTTCATAGTATGGAGGAAAAAGGCTATTGCTAAGTTTGGTAATTCCTCGCTCGTTTATAAACTCATTCCGGACTTCTCTGACGGCAAGCAGGTAGGCAAGTTCCTCTTGCTCACTGCTGCCTACATCTGCCTCGTCATCGCCATCGCCAATCCACAGATAGGCACCAAGCAGGAGAAGGTAAAGCGCAACGGCATAGATGTGGTCGTAGCGCTGGACGTATCCCGGAGTATGCTGGCCCAGGATATACAGCCTAACCGTCTGGCCCGCGCCAAGAACTTCATCTCAAACTTCGTAGACCAGCTGAAAAATGACCGCTTTGCAATGGTCATCTTTGCGGGTCGTGCTTACCTCCAGATGCCGCTGTCTGTAGACTATAGCGCCGTGAAGCTCTACCTGCGCTCTGTGAGTACCGAGAGCGTACCTACGCAGGGTACTAATATCGGCCAGGCCATCGAGCTGGCCAATGAGTCTTTCGCCAAAGGCGATAACAAGTCTAAGGCGCTCATCATCATCTCTGACGGCGAAGACAATGAGCCCGGTGTAGAGGAGGCGCTGGAAGAAGCCGCCAAGAACGGCATCAAGGTCTTCACCATAGCTGTGGGTACGGATAAAGGCTCACCTATACCGCTGGCCAATGGCGACTACAAGCGCGATGCGGAGAATAACATCGTGCTCTCCAAAGTAAACATCGAGGCCATGCGCAGCTACGCTGCCAAGGGCAATGGCAAGGCACTTATACTCGGCAACGGGAAGGACGAGATCGATGCGATATTCAAAGAGCTGGGCCGCATCACTACCAAAGAGATCGACGATGTGGTCTTCACCGAGTATGACGACAAGTTCCAATATTTCCTCATAGCGGCTGCGCTGCTGCTCATAGCAGAGTACCTGCTCAGCGAGCGCCGCAGCAGGCTGTTTGAAAAGCTGAAGATATGACCGTGCGCATTTCACATATCACCCCTGTCGTCCGTCGCATTGTAATATCCCTCTGCGCCTCTGCGGTTCTGCGGTTCATCTGTGTTATGCTGTTCGCCTTGGTCGCTCTCTCAGCCTCTGCACAGGAGGAGCGCGGCCTGACCCGTGATGGCAATAAGCTCTTCACCAAAGGCAAGTATGCCGATGCGGAAGCTGCCTACAAAAAGGCGCTGGAGAAGAAGAACAACTTCCCTGAAGCGGTCTTTAACCTCGGCGATGCGATCTACAAGCAGAAGCGATACGATGATGCCATCGCACAGTTTGAGCAGTTTGCCAAGACGGCCAAGGACCCAAAGCAAAAGGCGCAGGCCTACCACAACCTCGGCAATGCGCAACTGGACAAAGAGGAATATCAAAAAGCTGTAGATGCCTACAAGCAGGCGCTCAAGCTCAACCCTGAAGACCGCGACACCCGCTACAATATGGCCTACGCCAATGTCAAACTGCGCCAGCAGCAGCAGCAAAACCAGCAGAACAAGAATAATAAGAAAGACAACAAGGACCAGAATAAGGATAAAAAAGACCAGGACAAAAAGGACCAGCAGAATAAGGGCGATAAAGACAAGAAGGATAACAAGGACCAGAAAGATAAAGACCAGCAAGGCAAAGGCGATAAAGACAAACCGCAGCCCAAGCCCGGCCAGGAACCAAAACTCACCAAAGAGCAGGCTGAGAAACTGCTCGAAGCACTGAAAGCCGAAGAACAAAAGGCACAGGACAAAATGCAGAAGAAAGCCGCTAAGCCTGTAGAGGTGCAGATAGAGAAGGACTGGTGATGCTGCGCTCTGCGCGGAGGTGACAAAAGGTAGACTTGTCAAAAATCCTTAACAACCGCCCTCCTCTCTTGAGTTTTGTCTATCCTTACTCCAATTTTGCAGTGTGAAAGAAAGCCGCCACATAGGATACAAAGGCTCGCTATGGCTCAGCCTGTTTGTGCTGATGGGTTTGAGCCTGTCGGCGCAGGTGCGCTTCGCTGCATCTGCACCCACGTCGGTGGGTATCAACCAGAACTTTCAGGTAGACTATACCGTAGAGGGCGGTGGCGCCAAGACCCTCGAGCCTTCGTTTGGCAGTGACTTTCAGGTACTGGGCGGGCCCAACTATAGTGAGCAGTTCTCTATGGGCGGTGGGCGCAATACGCACTCTGTCACCTACTCCTATATCCTCCACCCCAGGAAGGAGGGCGTCTTTAAAATAGGCAAAGCCAAAGCCAGTATAGAGGGCGTCATGATGGAGTCCAATGAACTCACCATCACCGTGACCGGTCCCGTACAGCAGCAGGCCCGCAGGCGTGATCCGTTCAATCCCTTTGACGATGATGATGATCCCTTTGCTGCCATGCAGCAGCAGATGCAGCAGCA
>CAZNDJ010000181.1:0-5777 GCA_964571705.1 uncultured Chitinophagaceae bacterium | reverse complement strand
CAGTGCCGATCTTGACACCCAGTGCGGTGAACATATTCCTGATCTCCTCATTCTCGTAGATCTTATGCTCCAGCGCCTTCTCTACATTCAGGATCTTACCACGCAGTGGCAGGATAGCCTGGAAGGCACGGTTGCGGCCCTGCTTGGCAGTACCACCCGCAGAGTCACCTTCCACCAGGAAGAGCTCACTCTCGCCCGGATCCTTTGAGGAGCAGTCGGCCAGCTTGCCCGGCAGACCACCTCCGCTGAAAGCACCCTTGCGCTGCACCATCTCACGCGCTTTGCGCGCTGCATGGCGGGCAGTAGCAGCCAGCACCACCTTGTCAAATATCAGTTTAGCTTGCTTTGGATTTTCCTCCAGGTAGTTTTGCAGTACCTCTGCGAATATCTGGTTCACTGCACCAGACACCTCATTATTACCCAGCTTGGTCTTGGTCTGTCCTTCAAACTGCGGCTCAGGCACCTTCACAGATACGATAGCTGTGAGGCCCTCGCGGAAGTCATCACCCACGATTTCCACCTTCAGCTTCTCAAAGAACTTGTTCTTCTCACCATAGCTCTTGAAAGTACGCGTCAGCGCGCTGCGGAAGCCCGCCACGTGTGTACCACCCTCTATGGTGTGGATGTTATTGACGTAGGAGAAGATATTCTCGCCGTATGACGTATTGTACTGCAGCGCCACTTCTACCATGATATTGTCACGGGCGCCCTCCACGTGGATAGGCGTAGGGATCAGTGGCTCGCGCGTAGAGTCTAGATATTTCACAAACTCCACGAGGCCACCCTCACTGTAGAAATGCTCAGAGCGGAAAGTACCGTCTTCATTCTTGTCACGCTCATCTGTCAGCGTGATGCTGATGCCCTTATTCAGGTAGGCCAGCTCACGGAGGCGCGATGCCAGTGTTTCAAAATTGTAAGTAGTGACCTGGAAGATAGTACCATCCGGGTGGAAGGTCACGATCGTACCGCGATAGTCAGACGTGCCTATCTCCTTCACATCGTACAGAGGCTTGCCTATAGAGTACTCCTGCTCGTATTTCTTGCCACCGCGGTGTACTTCTACCTTCAGGTGGTCAGAGAGGGCGTTCACACATGATACACCCACGCCGTGCAGGCCACCGGATACCTTATAGGAGTCTTTGTCAAATTTGCCACCCGCGTGCAGCACCGTCAGTACCACCTCCAGAGCGGATCTACCTTCCTTTTCGTGATAATCTACCGGGATACCACGGCCGTCATCCTTTACGCTGATGGAGTTATCCGGCAGGATGGTCACAAAAATATTTTTGCAGTGACCAGCCAGCGCCTCATCTATCGAGTTATCTACCACCTCATAGACCAGGTGGTGGAGGCCCTTCACACCTATATCTCCGATGTACATGGCAGGGCGTTTGCGCACCGCCTCCAGGCCTTCGAGTACCTGTATACTATCCGCCGAATATTCTTTCTTTTTTTCTGGGACTAATTCATTTTCTACCGCAGTATGCTCACTCATTTCTAATTTGATTTTTGGAACGGTCGAAGATACTCAAAACCTGCGTAAAACCTATGTTCCAGCCATGCTAAAAACCCTTAAAACGAGGCCATTTTGTGGATAAATATTTCATAAGAAAAATCAGTGTCAAATAGCTGGGGCAAATGCTAAAAATTTAACTCAGATATGGGTCAAAATAGTGGAAAAAAGGTTGTTTCCCCATCCACTTAGGCTCCCAAACAAAAGAGCGGGAGTAGAAACTCCCGCTCTGCGTCTCATAATCTCCAAAAATCTTACTTGTCCGTCTTTACTAATTTGGCCACATAGCGGCTCTGGCCGGATACCTCTATAGTGTACACACCAGCAGGTAGCGCAGCTGTATTGAGCTCTAGTTTTTTCTTTCCGGCTATATCTGTAGATGGCACTTCCAGAGCCAGGCGGCCCATCATATCGTATGCATGTATTTGCACTTTGTCCTCTGCGATGCTGGAGATATCTAGTGTCACATTACCTGTAGCGGGGTTGGGATACAGGCCCAGGTTACTCATGCTGACCTCCTTGATACCATTAGGGTCATAGATGGTATTGAGCGTCGTATTGGTGGCTACAGGTGTATTGAAGTCAAAGTAAATATTTGCTTGTTCATTGATCACATTGCCTAGATTGAGACCCTTCTTCTGCCGCAATGTAAATGCTGCAAAGCCCTGGCTACCCAGCTGGCTCACGCTACTGTCTACCAGATGGATATTGTCAAACCTGATAGTGAGCATCCGGGAGGCATCAGCACTGATGGAGGTCACAGTATGGCTCGCTCCGATAAATTGGAAAGTAGACAGGTCCAGATTATTGTCTATCGGTAATTTCAGCGTCACAAAGCTCGCCGGATATGTACCTGTATTCTGAAAGTGGACCACATACCTCAGCGTAGTATCCAGGGTCGTAGTGATGTAGCCCGGAGTGCCCAGGCCCTTAGGTAGTACATCTACATAGTTCGGGTCATAGGAGCCGACCACCAGCTCTTGTGCATCTTCGTAATTATTGAATGTGTCCACATCATCTGTGATAGGATATACGGTATCAGAGTTATTCAGGATATGTCCTATAGGCAGCGGGGCTGGTATATCAAAATACAGGTCGATCTGGTCTGTATTGGTGGCGCTGAGCACAGGGCGGCTCCAGCGCAGTGTGCCTGTGACAGGATCGTAGCTGTCAGGTGCAGGGGAGGCTAAGTTAAAGTTGATATCCAGAGCATGTTTGTACACTACATCAGGACCTAGTGAGATATTACCGAGGTTGCGTATGATCAGCTTGCTATGCTGGGTAAAACCATGAACCGGCGGTGTATATGGTATACAGGTGATGGCCAGGTCGCGGGCCGTATCCGGTTGATTGTAAAAATCATTATTCAGGCTACTCTGGCCGGCAGTGAGGGTCAGTGTAGGAGAGGTAGATGGGCAGGCCAGGGTATAGTTTACCGGTGGAGCCTCATATACTGTATATGTACCCGGAGGCAAAGTGAAGTTATAGTGGCCATTCTGAGTCCATTGGTAGCCTCCACCGGGCAGGCAGCTCACCCACACATTGCTGAGCGTGGTGTACTGTGCGGTACAGTTACGGAGGTTGTCTTCTATGATGTCTCCGGCTATGATCGCTGCACATGGCGCTGTGGATGCATAGGCTATGTGAAAGTTTTGCCTGTCGGCGCATCCATTGGCATCAGATACATAGACGCTATAGTCTCCTGTAGCCAGCGCGCTCACAGAGCTGCCCGATCCGCCAGCTGTCCAGGTATAGGTGTATGGGGCAGTGCCACCTACGGCCACAGCCGTAGCGCTGCCATCGGGGGTATATATGCAGCTCGCCGCCACCGGAGACACTGACAGGGATACCGGGCTGATGGAGTGGACATAAGTACTCCTGGTCATGTGGCACCCGGCATTATCTGTCACCCGGCAGCTGTATGATCCCGCATTAGTGATGCCTGATATAGTAGGTGAGATGGCACCCGTATTCCACTGATAGGTGTAAGGTGCACTACCGCCAGATACTGTTACTGCTGCGCCACCGGCGGCTCCTCCGCAGTGCGCATCTGTATACGATATTCCTACTGCCAGATTGGTATTATACCCGACCTGCGCAGATTGATTCTGAAAACATCCCTGTGCATCCACCACATTCACCACATAATAACCGCCGGTCAGTGTGGTAGCCGTGGCTGTGGTCTGCGGAGGGGAGCAGGTCCAGCTGTAGCTATAGGGTGGTGTACCTCCTGTAGCTACTACAGTAGCAGTACCTGTAGGTGCAGCGCACGAGGTCAGCGTAGCACTGGTGCTGAGGCTGATAGGGGTAGATTTTTGCACCTGGCCTTGGTTATAGCCTATGCACCCGTTATTATCAGTGAAGGTGACACTATAATAGCCGGCATTCAGATTAGTGATATGGGCTGTGGTTTGCCCGGACGACCATGTATATATGAAAGGAGCGGTGCCATTCACAGGACTTATTGTCAGCGTTCCGTTTCCATCATTACAGTGCTCGGCAGTAGTATTCACCTGAGATGTGAGGGTGATGGCCTGTGTGATATAGCCATACCCCATAGCTGTACATCCTATCGCATCGGTCACAGTGACAGTAGGAAAGCCCGATGAAAGGCCCGTGGCCGTGGTCGTAGTGACGCCTGAGCTCCAGAGATAGGTGTAGGGAGCTGTGCCGTTTTGGGCAGTCACAGTGGCAGTACCATTTCTGCAGTTAGCAGGTGTCGTGGTCACATTTGCCTGTATAGAGGATACCTGATACATCCTCCCCGAGTCACTGGCCTCGGACACGCACCCATTGCTGATGTCCGTCACTGTACAATTGTAAAAGCTGCCCATAGGTACATTATTGACCGTGTCAGTAGTCTCTCCTGAGGACCATTGGTAGGTATAGTGGCCGCTACCATTATATACACGTATCCACTCTGAGCCTAGAGTGGATGGACAGATGGCTGGGGCTATACCTATATATGAGTTCATGACCGGATAGACATACGCGGTATATGGACTCGTAATGTTGCTTACATTGTTGGCATCACTTACAATAATGCTATAGTAGCCACTATTGAGCCCGGTGAAGGTAGCTGACGTTTGGGTCACAGGTCCGTAGACATTGCCATAGGCTCCCGTGAGAGTATAGGTATAGGGGGCAGTGCCACCATACACATATACGGTCATCCGACCGTCACCGTGGCAGGCAGGGTTGGTGACACTATCCCATATCTGCAGCTGGGCCTTCACATTATGAGCGGCACCGCTGATCAGCAGCAGCAGCAGACATCGGTAAAAGGTCGGCAAAAAGTTTTTCATACGCTTGGATTTAGTTGAGTAATTATGAGGATGATGCAAAGGTACGCTCTCCCGTTGCAACCAAGACCGACAAAAGTTAATAGACCTTACCTATTCAAAAAGATTGGTTAGAAGAGAAGAAACTGGGGACTGTAAGATAATCTGTTTTGATTCATTAAAATTAGAGAGAAGATGCTCTTCATTCAGCTATGACATTTGCGAATATTACTTACCTATTGAGTACAATTGGTTGTCACAACGCCTGTTGGTCGCATATCTAGGCATGGGTATCGATGTCATTAATCATACGCATCCTTTTGTAGCTTTTTTTTGATTATCCACTTCAAATGGTATATTTGGGACAAATCCTTATTTATGAAGTTGAAAAGTATACTCTTTTCTGCACTCTGCCTTTTTGCCCTTACTACAGCTGTCGCACAGACAGTAAACCTGACCGTTAGAATCACTGGTGTAGAACGCACCAATTATGGAGACTGTACAGCCTGCGGCAATCCCGATCCTACATGGAAGATCACAGCCACTGACAATGCTCCAGGCTCTGTAGTAAATGGCCCCTATGGCATTCATTTTAATGAAGACCCCAATACATTTGAGTCTGTAGGTCCCATCACTGCGTGGAATGTGACCAATAGTGCCGCTACCACATTTACCTTGGGTATGAATGATGCCTTTGAGAAAAACTGCAGCAGTGGAAATGACTATGACTACGAGACTTATAACTTCCTGCGCTGTTTCCCATCCGTGTATGGCGATGGCAACCGCTGCCAGAATCCAAATCTCGCAGTAGTCAATTTCATGGACTCATCCCCATGTGCGCTGCATAGTAGCGTTTCTCCATGGTGCGGCAACTTCCGCTTTTACTACTCTTTCACCTGGTCTTTCAACTATGCACCTACTATCACTACACAACCAGTTGCCTTTCAAGGCTGTCTGGGTACACCCACGACACTCTCTGTAGC